>CAKZHE010000087.1 GCA_936920195.1 uncultured cyanobacterium
TTCGCTTTTTCTTCCTGATTCTCATTGTGCTAGCGCAATCAGAATCTATTTTGGCTTGACTTTTAACACATCTTCTGAATTTCTTAAATTACTAGCGCGATCGCTTGACATTCAAGACAGTCGCTACAGGTGTAAATCACCAAACCGAGAACCGCTATAATGAGTTTTTCAGTCCTCTTCAGAGGACTTAGTTTATTAGCCAGGGACTTAAGTCCCTGGCGGGTGTCTCTAAAAGCAAATTAATGTGCTAGCTAGAAGCACAACTCAAGTAAATCCAGTCCATTCTTTGCGGACTTCGGCGGAAATATTTACGAACCGCAAAGATAGTCATTAAAAATTAACAATTATGTCCCCGCAAATTGGGCATTCTGTAATTAGGATAACTTAAACAAAAAAAGAGGATAAATGCTATGGATGTCAGTGAATTACTAAAACGTTATGAAGCAGGGGAAAGGGACTTTAGCGGGGCTAATTTGATTGGCGCGAATCTAGAAAAAGTTAATCTAGAGCAAATTAATCTAGCTGGAGCCTACTTATCGGCAGTAAATTTCAGTCGAGCATCCCTCAAAGGCGCAAATCTCCAAGGAGCTTTCTTACATCGAGTCGATTTGAGTTATGCCAAAATCAATGAGGCAGTGCTGACGGCAGCTGACTTAACCAAGGCGAATCTCAAAGGCGCTTATTTAGTTAAATCTATCCTGGTGGGAACTAAACTCAGTGGCGCTAACTTAGCCGCCGTTAACCTGCGTTTAGCCAACTTGCACGGGGTGAACCTCTGCGGAGCCGATTTAAGGGGAATTAATTTTCGCTCGGCTAACTTGGAACAAGCTAATTTGAGTTGGGCAAATTTGAATGGAGCGAAATTAAGCGGAGCGCTGCTGCGCGGGGCAAATCTGAATGGAGCCAAACTAAGTCAAGCTTTCCTGAATGGGGTGGATTTGAATGGGGTGGATTTGGATGGGGTGAATCTGAGCGAAAGCAAGTTGAGTGGAGCTAATTTGAGCGAAGCTAATCTCACTGCTTGCAATCTTTCTTATGCTCAGTTGCGCGTGGCTTTACTATCCAGGGCAAACTTGCACGCGGCTAATCTCAATCAAGCAGCACTGAATAAAGCGGATTTGTGCGAAGCGAATTTGAGTAAAGCTGACTTAACTGAAGCCAATTTAAGCGAAGCTGACTTGACAGGCGCTAATTTAAATATGGCTAGTTTGTGCGATGCTAACCTGACTGGTACGAGTTTGCGGGGAGCCTATCTTTGGGGGGCAAACCTGAATGCGGCAGAATTGCGAGGCGCAGATTTGCGGGGGGCGAGCCTGCGGGGGGCATACTTGCAAGTCTCGGATTGGCGGGAAACACTGTTTGCCGGAACGACGATGCCCGATGGCAGCGTCCGCGATTGAGATGTCTATATGGGAGACGTTCCGGTGGAACGTCTCTACATAATTGGGATAAATTCAGGTGCGAAAATCTATTTCAAATAGTAGCTGCGATCGCCAAATTTTCAGGTTAAAATTGGGCAGTGGGAAACCCTGCGATCGCCCAACCTTTTAAAATCCGCTCCATCGCCGCAATATAAACCTATTGTTCTGTCCCTATATGTCTCAAGATATTCTTTCCAACCAGAGTGTTTCAGACCCTTTAGCTGAGAACAAGCCCCCAAATTGGTCGGCAGATAGCTATGCTGACCATTTGATGGAAGATTTATTTTCAGATCTTGACCGGGTTTTGGAAGGTGGTAGCCAATCACCAAAAGAACCAGCGGCTCCGGCATACGTTTCTTTGCAGCCGATTGTGATGCCGAGGATTGAACTGCCCCCAGTTGCGCCAACCGCAGCGCCACCTGCCCCGGCAACCCCAGTGGCAAAATCAACTCGCAAACGGAAGCGGGGTTGGCTGTCTTTTGACAAAATTCTCTTGGTAGCGGCTGGCATTTCGGTTTCGGCTACAGGGATGCTGTGGTTAGCCAGCCAGCAAAAAATCAAATTACCAAAATGGCATTGGCAGCAGTTGGCAGCTACTTCCCCAGGGGCGCAAAATGTCCAATCGCCAGCGGATGCTCAATTTATTGATTATATGCTGCGATCGCTCGCCAGTATCGATCGCAAAGTCCAAGCCAGCAAGCAATCAGGCAATGCTTCTCTTCCCACCACTGGACAGATGCCTGCGCTCTCCCCTAGCAATTTATCCCAAGTTCCCAGCCGGGGAGTAATGGAGCGAGTATATATTCCAGTTTATCAAGCCCCGCCTGGACTCTCCACCCTTCCCACCCTTCCCAACAGCACTAAACCGACGCTACCCCCACCAACAGCAGCAGCTGCTCCTGCCAGTCCTGCCACTAAGGTAGCTCCAGCGGCTCCTGTGGCGGCAGCGGTGGCTCCAGTACGCCCTGCGCCTAAACCTTCCGCTGCCCAAGTGCCAAAATCTACCGATGTGCCGATTCCTAGTCCCAGTGCAGCCCCTACCATTTATGGTCATACGCTGGTAGGAGTTTTAGAATTAGGCAATCTCTCGGCGGCGCTCTTTGAAATCAATGGACTCACCCAAAAGATTGCCCTTGGGCAAACTATCGGCTCTAGTGGTTGGACATTAGTATCGATTACCAATCAAGAAGCTGTGGTGCGACGCAATGGCGAAGTCCGTTCCATCTATGTTGGACAGAAATTCTAGAATTCCATTATGGTGACATTAGAACTGCGACAAATCAGCGTTCCCCCCGGGCAGCGCCTAGTCCTGAATTATGTCAACTGGGAGGAATTTGAAGCGATTTTACAAGAGTTAGGCGATCGCCGCCCCACCAGACTAGCTTATTATCAGCAAACTTTAGAAATTAGAATGCCATTACCAGAGCATGAGGCGAGCAAGGAACTCATCGGGGACATGGTGAAAATCTTGCTGGAAGAACTAGAAATGGATAGAGAATGCTTTGGTTCAACTACTTTTAAGCGGGAAGATATGGCGGCAGGCATTGAGCCAGATAATTGTTTCTACATCCAGAATCATCAATTAATGATTGGCAAAACCCGCTTAGATCTATCAATAGATCCACCCCCAGATTTAGCGATTGAAGTCGATCTAACTTCCAAAACCCAACTAGATATTTACGCAGCTTTGGGAGTACCAGAATTATGGCGCTATGAGAAAGGAAGGCTGAAAATTAGCCTTTGGCAAAATGGTAAATATATTGATTCTGCTATCAGTGCCACTTTTCCTCAATTGCCAGTAATTGCAGGGATTTGTCAATTTTTAGACCTGAGTAAAACCGCCGGGATGAGTCCGGCGTTAAGGGGATTTCGGAAGTGGATTAGGGAGCAGGGAACAGTCAAGTCGCTTCGCTCCAATTCAAAATTCAAAATTAAAGACAATTAGTGGGAGCTTGAACTCACCACTAATTGAAGACCGCCAAATCAAAGATTGTGGCGGGGGCTTGAACAAGCGAATTAATTAATTCAAAATTATTTCCATTCTTCATTTTGAATTTTGAATTTTGCCTTTTGAATTCAAAAAAGGTCAACAGTGGCATTAACCAGTAAAATACCAAGTTGGTGTCCCATTCCCCATTAAATTACTGAGATAATTGTCCCTTCGCGAGCTAGACAAGAATTTGGGAAAGCTTCCTTTAAATCCAAAGCCATCCGATCCAAAAAATCGTCGCTGTGGTTAGGATCGTGATGAAATTTTACAAATCGCTTTACTCCTGCCGCCTTAGAAATCTTTACTCCTTCCTCCCAAGTGGAGTGACCCCAGCCAACTTTAGGCGCTTTGGGATTGCTATATTCGGCATCAGTATACATAGCGTCATAAATAAATACATCTGCTTCGCGAGCCAAGTGCAGCACGTTTTCATCCATGCGGTCTGGGAAATGTTCTGTATCTGTGCAATAACAGGCTGTATGCCCCTGCCAAGTAATCCGATATCCCATTGCCCCGTTGGGATGGTTGAGAGGTGCTGTTTCAATCAAAATGTCATCTAACTTGAGGGTATCGC
The DNA here is from genome assembly GCA_936920195.1 of uncultured cyanobacterium. Classification (GTDB taxonomy): domain Bacteria; phylum Cyanobacteriota; class Cyanobacteriia; order Cyanobacteriales; family FACHB-T130; genus CAKZHE01. Next base: position 3,986 of record CAKZHE010000087.1, read on the forward strand.
CAACTTTTAATTCATGGAATTTCACATTGGCCTTCATGGGAGCAATTGGCACCGGGGAATTAGCATGAAGCACCCGATCGATGAAATGCTGTTTCATCGATTCTTGATCCGGGGGGACTGCGCCATAAATATCGAAGCAATTCCCGGCGGTGAAAGCCGGAACAAAAAATGGTACTCCTTGAATATGATCCCAATGGTAATGGGTGAAAAACATATAGGCTTCGACTGGCATTTGGGGACGCAAGCGATCGCCTAAGATCCGCAAACCAGTACCGCCATCAAAAATTAACCGCTTGCCAGCAATCCTCATTTCGATACAGGAGGTATTGCCTCCATATCGCACTGTATCTTTCCCTGGGGACGGTATACTGCCCCGCACGCCCCAGAACTGGACTACAAACTCGGAAGAAGGGTTGGTTTCCATGTCAAACTTCAGACTTCAAAGTTTCACCAAAAACTTTTTGGACGATCCCTGATAATGTACCCCAATTTTGGGTTACACCTCCTGGTTGTAGACGCCTGTATGGCGGCTTGTCCTTGGCTTTACCCCAGAGGGAAAGCTTTACTCGGTAGCCCTGAGTGCAGGACAGACCTGCTCTTAAAATCGGATCAAATACCCGATTAACTTGATGCTGGCTCTCCACAAGCCTCCATTTGCTCGCTCTTGAGCGTGTGACATTGACCTTGATGGCGTAACAAGTGATCGCAAAGAACTAAAGCAACCATTGCTTCTACCATAGGCACGGCTCTGGGTAAAACGCAAGGATCGTGGCGACCCTTAGCAGCTAGTATAGTCTCTTCTCCGGAACGGGTCACTGTCCGCTGTTCCTTACGAATAGTTGCCGTTGGCTTAAAAGCCACCCGCAGGATAATATTTTCCCCATTAGAAATTCCCCCTTGAATGCCTCCAGAACGATTGGTAATTGTACGGTTTTTACCATATTCATCGATGTAGAATTCATCGTTATGTTGGCTGCCAGTGAGGAGAGTGCCAGCAAACCCCGATCCAATTTCAAAGCCTTTACTGGCAGGTAAGGACATAACTCCTTTTGCCAAATCAGCTTCTAGTTTATCAAACACTGGCGAACCTAACCCCCACGGCACTTGCCGCGCAACGCATTCTACCACACCACCAATGGAATCTCCCTCCCGACGTATTTGTTCAATTTTCTCAATCATTCGCTCGGCACATTCGGAATCAGGACAGCGGACAATATTACTCTCTACTTGGGCGAGGGTGACAGTGTTGGGGTCAATTGTGGCTTCTAAGTCTTGGATGCGCTTAACATAACCGACGATCTCGACTCCCGCGACTTGCTGAAGAATTTTTTTGGCGATCGCCCCTGCTGCTACTCTACCAATAGTTTCCCTCGCGGAAGACCTTCCACCGCCCTGCCAATTGCGAATGCCATATTTAGCATCGTAGGTCGCATCAGCATGGGATGGGCGGTACTTATCTGCCATTTCGTCGTAGTCTTGGGAACGAGTATCTTGATTCCTGACTAGAATCGCAATTGGCGTACCCAAGGTTTTACCTTCAAAAGTTCCAGAGATAATTTCGCAACTATCTGCCTCCTTCCGGGGGGTAACGATTTTGCTTTGACCAGGACGGCGACGATCTAACTCTCCCTGAATTTCGGCGGCAGAGATTTCTAGCTTCGGCGGGCAACCATCAATTACAACGCCTACGCCGCCTCCGTGGGACTCCCCAAAGGTAGTGATGCGGAATAGATGCCCGAATGTATTGCCCATGATCCCTTCAGTAACAGGTATTGAAAATTCTACCCTAGGTGGGACGCAATTGGTTAACAGGGTGATGGGGTGATGGGCTGATGGGGAGGTGAATTATCTTGAACCTTGAATGCCAGTTATTTCGGCTGGGGTTAGCTGGTGAGTTGCCGACGAGGGGGAACAGGTATTGGCTACTCCCCACGGTATGCCATCATCAGGTACTGTCCAAGTGGTTTCGTCAACGCTACATTTTACGACTGCTTTGGCTCCCTTCGCTATTCGGAGAAGATCGCCAAAATAGAGGTATGTTCCCTTAGTTGTCTGAGCATAAGTAGACCGATTTTCACGTTTTAGTTCTACCTTTCCCCGAACTTCAATTAATTGAGCAATGGGGTCTTCGTTAATTTGCGCTTGGGCTTGATAACTGGGGGTAGTTAAAATTAAAGTCAAGGCAATTAGTAAGGAATTGGTAAGTTTCATGATTTTTCTCCCTTGGCTTGTAAATGTTCCCGTGCTAACCTGAGCCAAGTATCTTCATCGGGATTTTTTTGATTGGCATATTGAATACATTTGCCCCATTGTTCTTCGGCACTTGGTTCCTTATTCTCTTTTTCTAGCACCTGTGCTAATAAACAATAGGCTGGGGCGCGATTATTTTGTAAGCTAATGGCATCTTTGAGATGATTTTCGGCTTTCACATAGTCTTGTTGACCTAGCCGCGCCCAACCTAGATTAGTCAACATGGTGTATTTGATTTCTGGGTCATTTTGCGCTAGGGGCAAGCTAATACTCAGCCAAGAAATGGCTTTGGAATAGTTGTCTTTGTTTTCATCACCTTTGAGAATATAAAGTCGAGAAAGATTGGTGGCGGCTTGGTAATAGCCTCCTTTGACGGCAATTTGATAGGATGAACCAGCGCGATCGCTATCTTGCAAAGATTCGTAAAATACGCCTAAGTTATAATGAGCTTTGGCATGGTCAGGATATAATTTCAGGGCGCGGTTATATTTATTTTCAGCACTGCTTAATTTGCCTGCTGCGTAGTCTTTCTCGCCCAAGGAGTTGTATTTGTCGGCAATCTTCGGCAATAATGTTTGGTGAAAAATTCCCAAGCCCAGCAATAATAATAAGGAAGCACTAAATCCGGCTTCGTGCCAGAAAATTTTAGGGATGCGGAAATTTTCCATTAATGTTTTGAGTGCTTCCTGTCCGGTTTTAGTTAGGGTACTGCCCCCAGTGAGCAAGGCAAGTAATGTTTGGGAAATGACGGCAAAAGTTCCAAAAGGATCTGGTCCACCACTTAAAAATCGGGAGGAAATATCAATCATTAAACTGAGGGAAGCTGCTAAACAGGTGGCTGATAAACCGCTCCACAGCCAATCATAGCGATCCCACCAAGGAGTTTTGGAACTGTCTAGAAACCACCACCAAAAGTTTTCGGGGGGATTGAGTTGGTCGCGCCAATAAGATAGTTTGCCTAATTGATTAATGGCATCTACTTGTTTTTTTAAACGTTGATCTAAACGATTGATGGTTGCAAATAGTTTTTTGCTAGAAGATAGATTGTTTTTATCAATGACGGTTTGGACGGAATGACGAGCAATCAAAACTTCTAGCACTGGGGATGAGGACAAGGAAAGATCGGTTTTTTTCAGGGCAGTTTCGAGGGCGATTAAGGCAGTTTCATACTTGGCGATCGCTTGCTCTAGGGGAGATGCGTTCATAAATAGGGAACAGGGAACAGGGAATAGGGAACAGGGAACAGGGAACAGGGAACAGGGAACAGGGAACAGGGAACAGGGAATAGGGGAATTGGGAATTGGGAATTGTTGTATTTTTAGTTTGTTGGTGTTTGTTTTTTTGTTTTTTGGGTTTTAGGTATTTTGGTTTTGGGTTTTTTGGAATTAGGGATTTAGGGATTGAGGTAATGAGGTAATGGGGAATTGGGAATGAGGGAATTAGGGAATGAGGGAATTGGGAATGAGGAGGTGTTTTATTAGTATTTTGATGGTGATGGAATTAGTTACTTTTAGGATATTATGATGGTTAAATACAGGCTATTTGTTCCAATATCGGGGAAATTTTCAACTTCCTTAAAATATCAAATTTCATGAATTGCTATCTTGGTATTGATTTTGGTACTTCTGGGGCGCGAGCGATCGCCATTGATGCCAATAAAACGAAACTGGTTGAAGTTAGCCAACAGTTTGTGCCAGTAAATAATCTGGCAAGTAGCTGGCAGCAAACTTTGTGGATGCTGATAAAGCAAATTCCCCTGGAATGGCGAAAACAGGTAAAGGCGATCGCCATTGATGGCACTTCTTCTACAGTTCTGCTCTGCGATCGCATGGGCAATCCGGTGGCTGAACCGTTGATGTATAATGATGGGCGGGGCGCGGAGGTGATGGCAACCTTAAAGGAGATTGTCCCGCCAAAACATACAGCATTGAGCGCTACTTCCAGTTTAGCAAAATTGCTGTGGTTTGTAAAAGCATTAAATTTGAAAGCTGAAAATTATTACTTTCTCCATCAAGCTGATTGGCTGGCTTTTTTGCTGCACGGAAAACTAGGAATTAGTGACTATCACAATGCTTTAAAGTTGGGTTACGATGTCGAAAATCTTGGCTATCCCAGTTGGTTAGAAAATTTTCCCCAAAGGTGTTGGTTGCCAAAAGTCTTGGCTCCTGGTACGCCTGTGAGTGAGGTGACAGCAGCAGTTGTCCATAGTTTAAGTTTGCCAGCCGATTGTTTAGTTTGTACGGGAACAACTGATAGCATTGCGGCTTTTTTAGCTAGTGGTGCTTCCCTACCAGGGGAGGCGGTGACATCCCTCGGTTCAACTTTGGCAGTGAAGTTATTAAGTCAAACTCGTGTTGAGGATGCGAGTTATGGCATTTATAGTCACAGATTAGGAGATTTGTGGCTGGCGGGGGGTGCTTCTAATACTGGTGGAGCGGTATTGCGAAAGTTTTTTACTGATGCAGAATTAACTGATTTGAGCGTTCAAATTAATCCAGATATTGCTAGTTTATTAGATTATTATCCGTTGTTAAAAGAGGGCGATCGCTTTCCGATTAACGATCCTAATTTACCACCTCGGTTAACTCCTCGCCCTACAGATCCGGTCGAATTTTTACACGGTTTACTAGAAAGTATGGCTCGAATTGAAGCACGGGGATATCAACTTTTGCAAGAATTGGGAGCAACCAAATTAAAGTGCGTTTATACGGCTGGTGGCGGGGCTAAAAATGCTGTTTGGACAAAAATCCGTAGTCGTCATCTACAAGTACCGATGTTGCCACCATTGCAAGCGGATGCTGCCTATGGGGTAGCTTTATTGAGTCAGGAAATAAGCTATACTGACAAGAGAATATAGTTAAGGCGATCGCTATGGCTATCGAAATTAAACTCAACTTGTCAGACAACCTAGCAGAGTCGGCGAAACATCTGGGAGAAACCACCCAAGAAGATGTATCAACTGTCCTTCTCAAAATTTTAGAGGTGTTATTACCAACTCTAGAAACTCTAGCAGATAATAACTTTTATCCGACAGTAGCTAGTCTTCCTGATACCCAAGTAGTTGCTTTAGCCGATGCTAAAATGGATCGGAGTTCTAATCAGCGGCTAAGGGAACTGCAACAAAAGGGAAAAACTACCCAACTTACCCAAATAGAATGGGATGAATTGTTAACTTTAATTTCAATTTATCAACTTGGACAATTGCGTAAGTCAGCAGCTTTGGCTGAAGCAGTAAAAAGAGGTTTGCTTTCTCCCTTACACCCATGAGCAAGCTTTCTGAGGAATTACGCATATTAGTCAGGCAAAGAGCAGAAAATCGATGCGAATACTGCCTAAGTCATCAAGACTATATTATGGGTTGGCTCCAGGTTGACCATATTTATCCTCTTGCTAAAGGAGGAGAAAATAGCTTAGATAATCTCTGTTTATCTTGTGAGTTGTGCAATCAATATAAATGGACAAAAACAGAAGAATTAGACCCTGAAAGTAAGGCAAATGTACAGCTATTTAATCCCCGTCAACAAAAATGGCAAGAACATTTTGCTTGGACTGAAGATGGTACAATAATTATGGGGATGACAGCCTGTGGTCGAGCCACAGTTATCGCTCTAAAACTAAATAATAGTTTAGCATTAACTGTACGGCGCAATTGGATTAAGGCTGGTTGGCATCCACCAAGGACATAAATAAAGGTCAGGGATTTAATTTCTTGATGCGGCTACTGCTGGACCAGCAGTGACGACTACTAATCGATCGGGATGAAGTAATTCTTGGGCAGTTTGATTAACTTGATCGAGGGTAATTGCTTGAATTTTTTGGCTGAAAGTCTGAATTTCTTCGGGAGCAAGTCCTAAAACTTCGTTTCGTAACACTTGCTCGGCAAGATAATCGGGATTAGCTAAAGTGACGTTATAAGTGCTAGTTAGTGAAACCTTCGCTGCGGCAACTTCATAGGGGGTAAATCCTTCTTGCCGGAGTTGTGTTAATAATGTCAAAGTGTTGGCGATCGCTTTTTGAGCATCTTCTGGAGCAGTTTGCATCGAAATCGCAAAAAGACCGGGATTTTGTCCAGCACTAAAGCTACTATAAATACCGTAGGTTAAACCGAGGCGATCGCGCAATTCTGTTCCCAAGCGACTAGCTAAGGTATCGCCACCCAAAATCTGATTTAATACTAAAGCGGGATAATAGCGGGGATCTTGACGGTTGATACCGCTATATCCCATTTCAATCGCGGCTTGACTTTTGCCAGGAATGACTGGATTGAGGCGAATTAAACTTTCTGGCAAAGATACTTTAGGGAAGTGTAAAATTACGGGATTTCCCTTGACTTGCCAACTGCCTAATTGTTCTGCCAATAGTTCTTGGACTACCTGGGGATTAAAATTGCCAACTAGAGCGATCGCTATCTGTTCTGGACGGTATTGTTCTCGATAAAAGCGTAACACTTCTGTGGGGGTAATTCGACTGATAGTTTCTTCGGTGGGAAAAATATGGAAAGGATGATTTTCGGGATAAATTGTCTGTTGCAATATGCGTTGGGATAAATACCAAGGACTATCTAAAGCTTGTCGCAGACTGGCGATCGCCCTTTGGCGACTGCGTTCTAATTCCTCCTTGGGAAAGGTGGCATTTTGCATCACTTCAGCTAAAATCTGAATCACGGTTGGCAAATCTGAAGTCAAGCTGTAACCGCTAATATTTACCCCTTCCCGATTAGCGGAAAACGACAGACTTGCGCCACGATTTTCTAGAATTTTGGCGATCGCTAGTCCATCTTTATTGGCAGTGCCGTTCAACAAATTATTCGCGGTCAAATCAGCTAAACCTGCTAAATTGGGGGGGTCAAACTGATTTCCCGCCGCAATATAACCGCTCAGAGTTACGGTTGGGGTACTGGCATCTGGTAAAAGTAAGATTTGCAGCCCATTGGCTAAAGTGAATTTTTGTGGTAAAGCTTGATTGGGATGTAGTTCATCAGCAGGAATTTTCGGCAAATATTTTTCCAATTCTACTGGGTCAACAGGCGCTCCGGGAGAAAAGTTTTCCGCTTTCATTGGGGTTGGATTGGCTGTGTTTGGTTTGCCTTCAATCCGAGTTGGTTCAAAGTAGCCTGTAGCTCGCACAGAACTACTAAAATAGGTTTGGGCAACCCGTTGAACATCAGCCGCCTGAACTTGAGTTACCGCCGCCAAATAGCGATCTGTATAATGATAATCTCCGGCAGTAGTTTGGTCATAACCTAGTTGAATCGCTTGACTGGTAATATCGCGATTTTGCAAAATCACATTAGCTTGCAGTTGAGCCTTTGCTCGGTGCAATTCTTCCTCAGTTACCTGCTGTTTTGCCAACTCCGCTATCATTGATTTCATCACTAGATCAATTTTCGCTAATTTTTTGCCCGGTGCAGCCGTTGCCGAAAGTTCATACCAACCTCCTGCGACTAAATTAATAGTGCTGCCGCTGGCATCGCTCGCTAAACCAGATTCAACTAAAGCTTGATAAAGTCGAGAACTTCGGCCTGCGGTCAAAATATAATCTAATACTGCTAAAGCAGGTACGTCAGGATGATTAATTTCTGGCAAAGGATAAATTACTTGCAATAAGGAAGCACTCCCCGGTTCTTTGAGAACAATTGGTAAGGAGCGCCGCTGAGATTTTGAACTTTGAATTTTGAATTTTGAATTTTGAATTTTGAATTTTGAATTTTGAACTGGAATTTGACCAAAGATTTCTTGTACCGCCTTCAGGGTTGATTCAGTTTGAAAATCTCCGACAATGACTAGGGTGGCATTATCCGGACGGTAGTAGGTATGGTAATAATCCCGTACTTGTTCGAGGGTGAATCCTTCCACATCAGCTTTAGTTCCCCCCACAGGCAACTTATAAATAAAGTCGGGGAAAAATGCCTGCATGACGGCATGATTGAGCCGATAACTAGGATAATTTTCATAGCCCTGTAATTCCGAAATTACCACGCGCTTCTCGCTAGCTAGTTGTTCGGGATCGATTAGGGCATTTTGCATCCGGTCAGCTTCTAGGACTAACAAGGCTTCGAGCTTGTTACGTTCCACTGTTCCATAATAAGCTGTTTGGTCATAGCTAGTAAAAGCATTGGATTCGCTCCCCAAGGCGCTAAATAGCCGCCCAAATTGGATTGGGCGGCTAGTAGTCCCTTTAAACAACATATGCTCTAGTTGGTGAGCAATGCCGCTTAATCCCGCTGTTTCTTGGCGCGAGCCAACTCCATACCAAACTTGTACGGTGACGACGGGAGCTGAATGGACTTCTTTGGTCAGGACAGTTAACCCATTGTCTAAAATAGTTTGGCGAACATTTTGGGTGAGTGAGAGGGGATAGAGAGGGGTAGGTGAGATCGCTGCTGTAGGCTTTGAGGAGATTGGCAACTGCTGGTGAATTGCTGGTTTAGAAGTGGCTGGACTGTCTAGCCAGAGAACTGCGCTTAGGCAGAAGCTAAACAAGAATATCGGCAGTCGGTAACGATGCCAAGGGAACTGGAGATACATACTTTGGCTCAAAAGACCTGGAAGGGAAAAAATCGATATGCAATGCTAGCTTTCGTTGAAATAGATTTTTCTACTGTACAGAATTCTCTGTAAATTACCCAAACTATAGCAACTTTAGGGGATGGCAATATATTTGCTTAACTTATAATATTATTGGTGGTTTTTCGGTCTTTTCGGTTTAGCTATTTTCGGGTTCTGTTTCGGCAAAATCAATTGGTTGATAAATATCTACAATAGTCAAAATTTAACAGGCGATCGCAGATTATCCAGGGACTTTTATTTGACTCTTGGATGGTAAAAATTCATTGAGCCGAATTTCCTGTTTATACCCATAAATTATCTGGCAAACTATCAATATTTTGTAGGGGTAGCGCCCCCGTGCCTACCCCGAACGAGGATAGCGCCCCATGTACCTGCCCCGTACCTAGGGCATTGGGGCAACCACGGGGGGATTGCCCCTACTTCAGGGGATGCGAAGGGGATCAAGCAACTGTTTAGATATCTAGATCTGCTAAATTGAGGCGGGAACCATAGGTTTCAATGAACTCCCGGCGTGGGGCAACGCGATCGCCCATTAAAATGGTAAAGATCCGATCGGCTTCGGCAGCATCTTCAATTTCCACTCGTTTGAAGGTGCGGCTTTCTGGATTCATGGTGGTTTCCCAAAGTTGTTGCGGCATCATTTCTCCTAAACCTTTGAACCGCTGGATGGTGTAACTGGCATTGGCGGGAAAATCATGTTTGACTAAACGATCGAGTTCGCGATCGCTGTAGCAGTAGTAATGATTGCGTCCCCGTTCTACCTTATATAGTGGGGGACAAGCAATGTAGATGTAGCCTTGATCGACGAGCGATCGCTGATAGCGATAAAAGAAAGTTAGTAAAAGCGTTCTGATATGAGCCCCATCTACGTCAGCGTCGGTGTTTTTAGCGCATAAACCCCCAGTACCGCAGATAAAGTTTTCATCACCTTCTACTGAGAAATCGTAAACATAATCGCCCACCAACTCAATCTCTGTTGCCGAAATTACTTCTAACCCCATCAAGTCATCGCTAATTGGTATCCAAGCTTGAGCCTTGTGGTGAGGACTTGCCAGCAACGCCTCTAACTTATGAGCATTAGTGTGGCGTTGCCAAATTTGACGGCAGCGTTCAATTTGTTCTTTACCACAGATAGCGATCGTGTAGTAATTTTGGCGCGTCTGAATTGGGGCATCGACAGCAGTGGCAGGTTGATGTTCGGTGGTAGTAGCAACGATAGCTAACTGCCCTAATAAATAGAGCAAGCCATCTTTCAAGGTAGGCGAATTTGTGGTGAAAGAGAAATTCTTGCCTACTGTTGTGCCATCACCTAAGAAATAGCCTTCCAAGAAAGCTAATTGCAACTCTTCTCCCAGACTAAAAAGCAGATCTGGTAATTGCTTTTGATGGGCGACTTGTGCTAAACCCCAAGCTTTCAATAAGCGAGCAGCGGCAACGCTGTGAAAATAGAGTTTCATCCCATCGCTATCGGGATCTTGATAGCAGCGGGGAGTTTCTCCAAAAACCGCTTTGACTGCTGCTTGAAGTTCGGGAATAAATCTTTCGTCTTTCTTGCCTAAATTCAAACTGACTTGATGTTGGCTAAGGGTTCCTTCTGCCACATACCAACCTAAAAACCACATCAATTCGGGAGTAATGGTTAAGTAGCGAGCAAATGCTTTATTTGCATGAGCTTGGGGGACAATTTGGACTTCTTCTCCTAGTTCTGCTAATTCGCTAGGAGTGAAGTAATCAAAAGATTTGTAGTTGCTGACTTCCCGCCAGCGAGCGTTTTTGCTACTATCATCTTGGGTGAGGCACTCTTCAATTTTGGAAGGTAGAGTTTGGTAAACAATGCGATCGCTAACCCCCACAGCATCCAAATAACCGAGGAAGTGGGAAAGAATCGGACGATTAATTCCTCGTTCCCAATGACTAATAGTAATTGGTTGTTTGACTCCTACTGCGGTGGCAACTTGCATTTGGCTGATGCCTGCGGCTTGTCGTTGAGCAATTAATTGCTGCCAACCGGGGGAATCTAGTAAAACTCGCGGTTCATTCCACAAACTCGGTTGAGCTACTTTAGCTAAAATGCGCTGGCTAGAAATTTTTCTGACATCTTCTCCTCGCAGATATAAGGCATCAGTTAAACCCGCCGTGTAAAAAGTTTTGAGCAAGTCTATCCGGGTAGGATTCACCGTAGGACGAGGCAAGCGGCGGCTCGCAACTAATAAATCCCCAGGACGAATTTCGTTACCTTTTTTGAGGATGACTTGCTGGTTTTCATACACAAAAACGCTGTGGGAAGAAGTAACTTTCACCGAGCGATTGTAGCGAGTGACTAGCTTGTACATCGGCTCCTCATGGGCGTGCCGAATTACTGCTTTTAAAGGTCGGAAGCGAGTCACATTGGTAATGGGATCGAAGGAAATAACTCGATATCTTTCTGTGGAACGTTTGCCTTCAATACATTCATCAATGAATTTGCCAATGGTGACAAATTCGGTTTTACCTGTATCGTCGGCAACTAGGGTAGGTTCATCGCCAGCAACGCTCATAATTACGATTCGGTGATATCGTAATTGAGAAGAATCAAATTCTTCCCCTTTGACTCCTAATCCCAGGGCGGTAATTAAGGCTTGAATTTCATTGTTTTTGTAGATTTTTGCGTCGTCAGTTTTCTCAATGTTGAGGATTTTTCCCCTTAAAGGTAGGATGGCTTGAAAGCGACGATTGCGCCCTTGTTTAGCACTGTTGTGAACAAATATGCCACTAGCTAAAGCGAAATTGTGAGTATTTGGAACTTCAATGTCATAGACATCAATTTTTTCTGATAAAGTCTCTATGGAGACAATGCGGTGATTGTAATTAGCTACTGCTTCACTGGCTAGTTGGCTATCGCCATTGAAGTAGCGATCGCAAAATGTTTCAAACCGTAACAAAGACTTATCTCGCGTTTGTTTGCGATAAGCTATATAAGCTTCTAAATCGAGTTTTCCTTGCTCAATTTCAATTTGCTTTAAAGCTGCCAAGGTTTTGCGGTAATAAGTTTGCCGCAAAGTATCGAGTCTTTTAGTCCGAAATTCCGGTGTCCACTGCTCTTTAGTTTTAGCTTTGCGCCATTTTTCAATTACATCTGGCTGATGCAAAGTTTGTTTGATATGAGTGCGATGTAGTGCCAAGCGTGCGTCAACTGATAAGCGCTGAAGATTATGGGTGAATAGCCAAGAATCAGAGCGAGGATTCCAAACCATTTCATAGCCATCAATTGTTATTCCTGGTTGGCGGCGATCGGATAATTGGCGATATAATGGCATTAAGGAATCATTAGGCGTGAGTAAAGCGGCTGGTTTGTAGCTGCGATCGCGCAACATGAACAGATGATCGGGAGTACAGGTAAGAGTTTCGCCGTTATCTAAAGTCAATTTAATGACTTCAGCATTTTTCTTGGTAATTCGAGGGTGGATAATTCTTTCGATGCCAATGTTTCCATCGTTACGGATGGTGTAACAAAAATGCTCTTTACCTTGCTCTTGTTCGCTGACAATCTCTTGAAAAGAAAGATGACGACCATCAGCTAAGGCAACTAAAGTATCTCCGGAAAAACAGCCTCCGGCGGAGTCGCCTTCGACGATAAATATTTCTGATTCACTGGGATCTTTGCTACTGCAATCGGCTAATTTACCCGGTAAGGGAGAAGATTCTAAAACTGATTTGCGACGGACTAATTCGCGAGCGTGTCGGGCGGCTTCAGCAGCTTTAAAGGCTTGAATGGCTTTTTCTAAAATGGCATCGGCAATGTTAGGACGAAATTCTAAATATTCGGTGAGAACTTCCCCCACCAAGGAATCGACAATGCCTCGGACTTCGGTATTTCCTAACTTGGTTTTAGTTTGGCCTTCAAATTCCGGATCGGGAACTTTGACTGATATTACTCCAGTTAAACCTTCCCGGACGTTCTCGCCACCCAGATTAGGTTCATTTTCTTTGATTTTGTTGCGTTTGCGAGCGATCGCATTCATTGTCCGCGTCAGCACCGCTTTCAAACCTTCCAAATGAGTGCCGCCGTCAATGGTGCGAATATTATTGGCAAACCCTAAAACGTTGTCGCTATAAGCATCCACGCACCACTGCAAGGCTACTTCAACTTGGACATTATTCCGCTCGCCTTGGATGAAAATAATCTCTTCATGCAGCGGTTGTTTATCCGCATTCATGTAGGCGATATATTCCCGAATGCCGCCTTCATAGCAATAGGTTTCGATTTTGGGTTCGCTGGTTTTCAGCAATTCCAAACGGTGGTCAGTAAAAGTGATTTTCACCCCCGCATTCAGGTAAGCTAGTTCGCGCAACCGTCCGGACAGGGTGTTGTAATCAAATTCAATCCCGGTGGTAAAAATTTGGGTATCGGGTAAAAAGTGGATAGAAGTCCCAGTGCGGTTTTCGCCGCTAGGTTGGGCAATCAATTCCGTGACGGGAAAACCCCGTTCGTAGCGTTGCTTATGGACTTTTTGATCTCGCCAAACTGTCACTTCTACCCATTCAGACAAAGCATTCACGACGGAAATCCCTACGCCGTGCAAGCCGCCGGAAACCTTGTAGCCGCCGCCGCCAAATTTCCCCCCGGCGTGCAGCACTGTCATCACCGTTTCCAATGCTGACTTACCAGTTTTGGAGTGGGTATCGGTGGGTATCCCCCGTCCATCATCCGTCACCGTCACCGAACCATCTGCATTAATATCGGCTTCAATATGGGTGCAGTGTCCTGCCAGCGCCTCATCAATGGAGTTATCGACAACTTCATAAACTAAATGGTGAAGTCCCCGCGGTCCGGTAGTCCCAATGTACATCCCCGGACGCTTGCGTACCGCTTCCAGACCTTCCAAAACCTGAATCTGATCGGCGCTGTAACTGCTGGTCATAGAATAACTCCAAAACGGATTCCGAAGCTTGAAAAACTTCGCGAATGAGAAAATCTTTAGAAATTATAGCATAAAAGGGTTGCAGGCGGTTGCAACCCTTTTTCTGAGTTTATTTATGTAGGGGGTATATCCCGTGTAAAATAGTAGTTCTTCGGTAAGGCGAAGCCCTGACTAGCTGAAGCTGGTGGGGAGAAGTTGATCCCAGGGTGGTGCTTAGGTGTGTGAAGAGGAGAAAAGTCGAAATGCTTTGGAATTATAACACAAGTTGAAGGTTTAAGGTCTGGCTATGGCATAATACCATCAGAGCATCAATTACAAACAATTAATTATGATATGACAAATTATGCTAGAGACATTCATGCCTTGAAATCCCATGCCGTAATGTGGTGGCCTGAAGATTTCAAAAATGAAAATGCCACAATAAGTATTATTCCTAGATTGCTTGAGACACAAGACGATTTCATCTCAATTTTAAAATTGAGTAAAAATAGTCCTACACAAGTCTTTGAGCTTGTGGAAGCAGCAAAGTTTCCAGCCAATTTATTTCTGAAGCACTTAGTTGTGATTTCAGACTATGGTGGTGAACTGATTCAAAGGCTAGGAAAAAGTTTCACAGATATTTTTACCAAAAAAGATCTGACTGGTAAACCAATAATGGATTATATCTGGAAACAAAGAAATTATCAGTATATTTTTAAATCAATGCCAGTCAAAGGATTAAGCAATACAAAGCTTAATATCGATGGCAAAGGGTTGCAATCGGAGCAACCTTTTGATAGCCTTAAGCGTGACATGACCATGATTTTACTTTATGCTAGTACGTCTGACGTTTCAGAACTGGCTGGTTTAGAGGTCTGTCTTCTCGGCTCTTTACTTGGCGATGCAGCTGCTTTAGATCGTCATATAAAGCAAAGATATATAGTTGTCAGTCGCATAACAGGTGGTGCAAATGCCAACTCTTTAGGTCAATTAGCGCAAAGTTATATTCTCAAATACCTGAAAGAAAAATTGGGCAGTAAATTTGATATTACCAGTAATGCTTCAATTATCTTACCTGGTAATAATCAATCCCACGAAACTTTTGATATAGTTGTTTCCAAAGGAGGCAAGAATGTTGGAATTGAAGTTAGTTTTCAAGTGACTACCAACAGTACAATAGAAAGAAAATCAGCACAGGCAGCAGATAGGAAAGAGCGAATGAACCGTGCTGGACACAAAATAGCTTATGTGATTGACGGGGCTGGAAATTTTCAACGCTCTAGTGCCATCTCTAGAATTTGCCAGTATAGCGATTGTACAGTTGCCTATTCTAATAGTGAGTTTGATGTTTTAGCTGATTTTTTGTGCGAGAGTTTGCCATGATTCGTTTTATCGATCTTTTTGCAGGCATTGGTGGAATGCGGCTGGGTTTTCAACAGGCGTGTCATATTTTGGGAATAGAATCTAAATGTGTACTTAGTTCGGAAATTGATAAAAGAGCAATTGAAACCTATAAATTTAATTTTGACGAGCAACCTACGGTCGATATTCGCGAAATTGCTCTAATACCTGAATTTGATTTTATGCTGGCTGGCTTTCCCTGCCAATCTTTCTCTTATGCAGGTAAACAAAAAGGTTTTGGAGATACCAGAGGAACGCTTTTTTTTGAAATCGAAAGATTACTCAGAAATTATAAGCCACAAGGTTTTTTACTGGAAAATGTTCGTGGTTTGACAACACACGATCGAGGCAGAACTTTTCAAACAATTATTAATTCACTAGAACAACTTGGTTATGGTATTCATTATCTTTTACTCAACAGCAGTAACTTTGGTGTGCCGCAAAATCGCGTTCGGATATACATACTAGGACTACTGGGGAAAAAACCAACGATTACACTTAGTTCGGATAGAGGGGCTACTGACTCTCATACTTTTAAAAAACAGCTAAATCAGTTAAGTCTTTTCGAGAATAATTATTCGATTGTCAAGGTGAAACATATTCTGGAAAAAAAAGTTGCTGAGAATTATTATCTCTCACAAGAGTTTGAGCAGCAACTATTTGATGCTGTTGGCGGTCAATTTGAAAAGCTTCATGGAGTTCGTCTGATTGACTTTCGGGGAGGAAATTCTATTCATTCTTGGGATTTAGGTATTAAAGGTAAATGCACAAAGGATGAGCGAGACTTTATGGATGCCTTAATATCGCATAGAAGGCATAAGGAATTTGGCGATCGCCAAGATGGTAAAAGCTTAACAATAGCACAAATCAAAACATTTTTTAACCATGAAAATATCGAAAATATTATCCGTTCGCTGATTAACAAAAAATATCTTAAAGAAGTAAATGGCAGGTATAATCCTGTGAGTGGAAATATGTCTTTCGAGGTTTTTAAGTTTCTCGATCCAGAGAGTATTTCCATAACGCTTACGTCATCTGATGCCAATAAGTTGGGTGTAATTCAGAATGGGCGACCTAGAAGAATAACGCCTCGTGAATGTGCCAGATTACAAGGTTTTCCAGATTCTTATATTATTCATCCAAATGATGATGCTGCATACAAGCAGTTTGGTAATGCAGTCAGTGTGCCTGTAATTACAGCAGTTTTAACTGATTTTATTAAACATAATAGTCTAGAAAGGATAAGTTTTGGATTTGAGAAAAAACAAGCTCTTTCAGCATCTACTTGAGATGATAACACAAACAGGACTTACGCAGAACCTCTATATATAGCGTTTTGTAGGGGCAATCCCCCCGTGGTTGCCCCTGTTGCTGGGATAGTTGCGTAAGTCCTGACAAAATGACTATAGGCTTACAAAAAGCGGTTTAACAAGAACAGGACTTACGCAGTTGCTCCGCATATAGCGTTGATGGTGCGTTACGCTGCGCTAACACACCCTACTGATAGAGGCGTTGCGTAAGTGCTGGAGAAATTTATTGAGAGCAGATTTTGATTTGGTGTAATCTAGAATGAGACAAGAAGTGCTAGGGTTGTACAAACTCCAATGGATGCTTTAATTCAACAACTTAATACCAAACTTCACCAATGGCAGCCAGACATTGCTGAACAAGTGCGGCAATATATTGTCGAGATAATTGAACTTGTGGATCAAGATGCACTAGATATTAGTTCGTAGTTGGGCTTTAGCCCTCCGGATTAGGGCTGAAGCCCAACTACAAACTGACTTTGATATTTGCCCTAGATTTAGAAGTTCAAGAACAGCTAGAAGGTGGTTGAAATGGAAAAAAAAACCACACTATCTCCCGGCTTAATTGTAATTTGCGGCGCTACGGCTACAGGGAAGTCGGGAGTTGGTTTAGAGTTGGCACAAAAATTAGATGGGGCAATTATTAGTGCTGATTCTCGACAGGTTTATCGGGATTTTGATGTTGGTACAGCAAAACCTACGGTGGCGGAAAGGCAATTAGTACCGCACTATTTAATCGATGTCTGCGATTCCACTGTAACAATGACGTTGGCAGATTATCAAGAGCGATCGCTCTCTGCGATCGCCCTTTGCCACCAACAAGGTAAAATACCCTTATTGGTGGGCGGTACGGGACTATATATTAAATCCATCGTCAAAGGTTTAAAAATTCCTAGAGTCGCGCCGCAACCAGAACTGCGATCGCAATTAACTACTTTAGGACAAGTTCAATGTTACGCCTTTCTGCAACAAGTCGATCCCGCCGCTGCCCAAAAAATCCATCCCAACGACTCTTTTAGAACTTTGCGAGCCTTGGAAGTATTTTATGTTACTGGTTGCCCAATTTCCGAACAGCAAGGAGAAAATATTCCCAATTATCCCATTTTACAGATTGGTTTAGATTATAGCGATACTGAAGTGCTGCGCGATCGCATTGCTCAACGTACTGCCCAAATGTTCGCGGCTGGTTGGGTAGCCGAAGTCCAATCTCTCTGTGAAAAATATGGAGCCAATTTACCATTATTAAATACTTTGGGCTACCAAGAAATCAAGCAATATCTAGGTGGGGAAATCAGTCTAGCGGCGGCTGAAGAATTAATTATTTTACATACCCGCCAATTTGCCAAGCAGCAGCGCACTTGGTTTCGTGCCTATCCTGAAATTGAATGGTATGATATCAGTCAGCCAGATCTCTGCGAACAGATCTGGCTGCGAGTACAAAAGTTTAGAGCAGATTTTAATTTGATGTAATCTAGAATGACTCAGGAATGAAAAATCAATAACCTGATTATAATCGTAGGTTGGGTTGCTAGAGGGCAAAACCCAACAAACCACTGATAAATGTTGGGTTTTCACTATCGTTACAACCCAACCTACGGGTATTACCAGTGCTGCAAACTGAATTTGTCCAGCAAGGTCGAAATTTTTATTCCCAATTCCCCAATGCTCTATCAAATTATCCACTCAACTACCTATACCTACAATCAAGAGGTACTTTTAGAACCGCATATTTTGAGGTTGCGATCGCGCTCCGATCATTACCAAACTCTCAAATCTTTTAATTTAGAAATTACCCCCCAACCACTAGGTATATCGACCATTTTAGATCTGCCGGGGAATGTAGTTGATAAAGTTTGGTTCGATCGCCCTACCAATCAACTAACAGTTAAAGTCACTTCCCAAGTAGAAACTCATTGTGAAAATCCTTTCAACTACTTGTTAGAACCTTGGGCAATCTCTCTACCCATTGATTATCCAGCGGCAATTCTCAATCAGTTACAACCCTATTTACAACCTCTTGGCAAACCAGCATATATCAACTCAGATATTGCGAATCTAGCGGAAGAAATCTGTTTGGGAACCAACAATCAAACTGCCTTTTTTCCCTCGGAACTAAATCAACGCCTGTATCAGAATTGCACCTACTTCATTCGAGAAACTGGCGAACCTCTCCCCCCAGGAATTACTTGGCGGCAAAAATCTGGTTCTTGTCGAGATTTAACTATGGTATTTATTGAGGCTTGTCGCGCCGTCGGTTTGGCAGCGCGATTTGTCAGCGGCTATCAAGAAGGAGATCCCGATCAAAAAGAGCGCCATCTCCATGCTTGGGCAGAAGTTTATTTACCTGGTGCGGGTTGGCGAGGTTTCGATCCTACTCACGGATTAGCAGTGGCAGACCGTCATGTAGCCTTAGTTGCTAGTATTTTACCACTCCACGCTGCCCCCATCGTGGGTGCGATTAAAGGGGCAAATGCTCAATCTCAGATGGATTATGGCATAGAAATGGCTGGGATTGTCCTAGGGCAATCCCAGAGCTTCGCTAGTTAATTTTGCCCGTTGATGGCTTTCTGTCCTTCAGCAGAAGTGGCATAGTCAATGAAAGCTTGTGCCGCTGGATTAGGAGGGTTCTTGTAGACGTAAAATAGCGATCGCTGGTAGGGATAATTAGCATTATCTGGTGTTGTACCATCAATTGGGAGCGATCGCACCGTTTGCTGATTAGCTACCTGAGAGTAAGTGGCATAGCCAATGCCATTATTTCCCAAAGCCCGAAGTAAACCAGTAGTTTCATCATTGGGCAATGTAGTAATGTTAGATGTTTTGCCAAACTTCTGCCCTTGCAACACCAATTCCTGAAATGATTTATTTGTCCCGCTTTTTTCTGGACGATTCACTACTTGAATTGGTGCGGGAGATCCCCCCAACTCAGACCAATTTTTAATTTTGCCTTGGAATATTCCCGCTACTTGCTGACTGTCTAAGGTACCAGTAAAAGGGTTGATTTTCGCTACCACCACCGCAATTTTATCTGTAGCTATTGACACTGCAACCAAACCTTTACTTTGTTCTTGCGGTGTCAAAGGTCGCGATATTGCTGCTAACTCAATCTTACCAGCTAAAAGATCCTTAATTCCCGAATCGGAGCCACCAGAACCAGCGGTGACAGTAGTCCCAGAAAATTGTTTTTCAAAGCCTTTTTTGAGGTTTTCATTAATTGTAATCATACTCGTCGAACCATTAATCCTAATCTTTGTCCCCGCAGGCACAGATTTAGGTGCAGTTCCGGTAGTAGTTACTGATGTGGGGGAATTAGCTGCTGGTTTCTGCATAACGAAATACCAGTAACCACCACCAGCTAGTAGTAAAGCTCCCAAGATAAACACAATTGGGGGTGGGCCGCTTCTTTGAGCCATATAACTTTTATTCTCCGGGAATTTGTTTTTGAGCCGAGTCTTGCAACCTTCCGAGACGACGAGAAATTTCGTCATCAACGGTCATTTTTTCCATGTCAGCTTGCAGTTTTTCGTTGGGGTTTTCCGAGAGTTCTGCCAAGGAATTTTCTTTCAAATTCCGCCGCTCAACGGCATTTTTAGCGGTTTCAAACTGAGACTTAGCTGAACCAATATCAAATTCATTATTAACTTTAGCGATCGCAGCAAGAGCTTCATTCACTTCCGCCATATCTTTCATATTCTGCATATCGGTTTTATAGCTTTCTAGCTTGGTTCTTTCCCGATTCAGCTTTTCTTTGGAATTGGCTACTGCTTTCTCCGCTTGCTTCACCATTTCTTCTAATTGGGGCAGAATTTGCTCAATTTGAATTACTTTGGTCATTGCCATTCGCGCCGCTTCTTCATTGCCACGACGTTGAGCAATCAGGGCTTGACTTTCAAAAGTTTGTAATTCTTTGGCTTTGGACTCATATTTTTGTTTAGCGCGTTTATATGCCCAATCTTGCGTTGCTACTGCGGCGGCTAGTTTTTGTACCGATTCCTGCATTGATTGCAGAGACTCTTCCGCCACGGCAACAGCAATTTTACCGCCGGACTCTACTGGCATTCCCCACATCCAATTCCACACACCTACCACAGTGCGACCAGCTTTTTCTCCTAGCAACCAGTAGATAACTTTCTTCATAACCAAGTAGTGAAGATATTTACTGATGACGATACTTGGTAAAGGTTAATTCTATATTAAGGATGTATTATCGCTCGTTTAAATAATTCAATCTGGGTAACAATTCAAAATTCTGAATTCAGAATTTTGAATTGTTCAGGACTTACGCAGTTGCTCCGCATATAGCGTTTATGGTGCGTTACGCTACGCTAACACACCCTACTAATATAGGTATTGCGTAAGTCCTGTTGTTTTTAGCATGAATTACAGGGCAACTACTTTTAAAGAAGGTTTCTCAGCAGTGTTCAAATACACCTTCTCTTTTTTACCTTCCTGCTCTAGCTCCAGAACAAACCTGTAGTTATAAATGCCCGGTTTCAAAGTGCTTAATACTGCTCCTGCCCAGTAATAATATACCGGACAATAGGGCGATCGCATCATGTCAGGACCGCCATAAATCTTCAACTCAATGCAGACTTTGCTTTCCGCAAAATCATCATAATCGCCTTCTTGGTCATCCAGAAAAACGATATTATTGATTTTGGGCATTGGAGGCCACGTCCCATCGGGTCGCTTTTCCATATCCATAGGATAAATAATCCAGTTCAGGACTTGCCCCGGTTTGCAGACGGTTTGCAAATGACCAGTTCCCTGACCGCTACCTCCCACGCTATTATCCATCATGTAGATGGCATCTTTGGTTGTGCCTTTTTTGACTGCTTTATGCAGGTCGAGGACAGTGACTATATTCAGCTGCACTGAATTTAGCTGTCCGGGATTTTGCTTTTTAATCGTGGACGTATCTGACATAGTTTTTCTCTGGTTAGTTGAACAAATTGTGATTTTCTACCAGTTCTGAAGACGCAAAATATCAACTCTGCTGGTTAATGGTTTAGGAACCCTTACCAATGAGATAGAGAGGAGAAGCAGTCGGGATGGATTCATCGCGAGTCCCTACTTTAAATTTCACCGTGTAGGGAACCGGGGAGGTGATATCTTTTTTCACCGTACCCATCCAGTAGGAGACATCAGTTCCTTCGTAAACCTTCTTTTCTGGCTCGCAGTATTCGGGGTCAATGATGATTTCATCGATGGCAGCATAGGCTTCGCATTCTAAGAAGATCACCGTCCAAACCAATCGATATCCGGCTGACACCACTGTTCTCAAATTCTCAGTGCCTTGTCCAGTGGAACCCTCAGCTTTATTGGTGTCCATAAAATAGACTTGCCCAGCCAAGGAATCTGTTGCCAAGATTCCCACCACGTCTACTACACTAGCGATCGTGATCGTTTTTGTTGGGGTTGGGATAACTTGTGGTTCGCTTTTTGGAGTTGCGCTCGTTTTTGTGGCCATAATTTGTCTTCCATTTTTGGGGATTGGGTTGAAAAAATTCAGCAGTTAACTATGCAATGGGAATCGGCAAGTATCCCACACCAGCATTGGTAAAACCATTTTTCTTCTGGTCATTGCTAATCTTGATATAAGCTTCGCACTTCATGTGGACAGGAATCCAAGTCCATACGCCATCAGACCAGATCAGCTTATATAGTTGAATATCCATGGTGTAGGCATAGGTTCCTGGTGTAGACGTATCAACAGATGCCGCCCAGTACCAACCGTCTGTCACCATATCGGGAGAGCCATAGGCGGCTGGATAAATGATCTTTTTATCCACGGCTTCACCACTGATATCTGTAATGAGTGGATTAAGCGAATTGATCTCCGGAATTTTGTCTTTAGATGCCGAGATAAGTTCCCCGGTGACATCCATAATTTTCTGCCCAGAAGTCCCCAAATCGCGGGTGGTATCGCTATATTTATCTTGGACTTGAGTCTTAATCCCCGTGCTTTTGGAGATTCTTTTTAGTTCCTCGATCACATCATCAACGTTGGTAAATTCATCCGTGTCAGTAGAGGTGATTTTATCTGCCAACGCCTTGATGTCTTCCAAAGCTTTGAGGTCGCTATTTTTGGATTTGTCTGCTAAAAAGCTCTTGGGCAAAGTAGGCGGCAGAGAACCAACCCCATAGGGCAACCAGTTCAGCACCTGCTCGTTGGCCTGGGAACCATCGATGTAACTACTGCCATGAATGGCTGAAATCAATTTGTCGGTTCCTAGACCTTCTGAACCCTGCAATTTCATATTATCGAACAGGTAAGTATTGCCTTTCAATGTGTTCGCTTTTAAGGCTGCTTCCACATCAACCATCACTATAATTCCAAGCTGTTGGCTCATAACGGTTCCTTTCCTCCTGAGTTAAAGTTAATTTTCACTCTCGAACAATCTAGGCAAAACTACCCATTAAATGCGGCGATCGCCAGCATTTTTTGACTGGCAGTTAAACTCGCTTCAAAGCAGGCGTATCTACATACATCAGACAGTTTTTCCCTTCATACATCTGTAGTTCAAACCTGTAACGGTACTCCACTCCCGGCACCAGGTAATACGGCACAATTCCCGACCAAACATTTAAATGCAGCTTATCGCTTTCTAGTTGGGTTGGGTCAGCGGGAATTGGTTCGCAGCTACTACCATCTTGGTTCAGAAAAGTAATCTTTCTAATGGCTACTGGTGTTTGTAAATCCAGGGCTAAGATTGTCCAATGGATCAGTTGTCCGGGATAGCACAAGGTGACTAAGTTCGGCGTTCCTTGATTCAGGCTCTCAAACGGACTATTGTCCATCATGCAAAGGTTGCCATTTAATAGCGTTCCACCTGAAAGCGATTCAATCACATCAACAACGCTGAATATGGTGATTTTTGATTCCATAATTTTCCTCCTGTGAGTTTACTGCAAAATATCCTCATACCATAGAACCTTGACTAGCAAAGTTCTATGGTTAGCGATATTTTTTGGCGAGGTCTAAATGGTGAACTGCAATGCCATATATCCCATGGAAGTTAGGGATTTGGAAATGCTTTTTTCAAGTTCAATCGTATCACGAAAGTTTGTTAATAAGCCACTTGTTTTGTTAAAAAATATCTCTAATCCAAGGAACTTTGCCTACCTGCGTTCTATAAATCTCGTCAGACCATCTTTCCACCAATTTAATTTCAAAACTATAGCCCGTCTTCTCCAGGTAATAGGCATTGGCTTCCCCTTGGTTAAATATAGACAAAGCTCCGGTTAAGGCTTCAACAAATAACCGATTTACCCCTGCTACTCCCAAGGTATTTTCCATTTTTAGAAACAAAGTCCTCGGATCGTCTACTGCCGCCATCAGATGTAAAGTTTTCCTAGTCCGATAATTTAAAAACTGCATTTCGTGTGCCAATGCGAGTAGGTCAAAAACACCTGCTTCCTTTAATGAACGGGCTAGGGAAGCATAAACTGGGGGAGCAGGATATTGGGTGTCGCCAAGGTGAATTACATCGCCACTGCGACCTAAAAACTCGAATTGTTGGGTTTTCAGTCCTGTCCCATCTATATTGGGGCGACGGATGACTCGATCTCCTGATTTGAACCTGAGAAATGGGGCTTCATGGGCATGAAGTCGAGTTACAACTAATTCCCCTTCTTCTCCTTCTGCTACCCAATGTCCTTTATCATCAACAATTTCTACTAAATGCAAACCGGGAACCGCAGCTAGATAGGGAGATTCGGCTTTCAACTGCAAGCCAATAGCTTCGTTTTGGACTGTGGCAAAGTAGCTTAAAACTTCTAAATTGGGATAAAGCTCTTTTAGTTCCAGTTGTTTGCGATGGGGTAATACACCACTACCATACATGGCAACGCGGAAACTTTTTCGGGCTTCCTCGCGCAAGCCAATGCCGAGGTCGCTCAGGATGGCAATTCCGGCGGAAATTGCCATAATCGCTTTTGGTCCTTTGTAGGACATGATATGTTGAAAAACTTCTTTCATTACCGGGCCTGCACCCAGATAGTTGATGCCGGGAATGTGTTGCAAAACACCTCCTACCATTGTGCCGCTACTCCACAGTTGAAAATCTGCCAAGGTAGTCCCTACCCACTTGGGTTCGTCCCCGGCGAGATAATCCTTTAACATATATTCGCCGATGAATTTTCCGGCAATTTTGTAGGTGTCGTGTAACTCCCGCAATGAATAAACCATTTCTACTGGGGAGCCACTACTGGTACCACCACTGGCAACTATTTCAAAACCACCATAACTGAGGGGGACGACTAATCCGGGTCTTGCCCCCATGAACATATCACCCATGATGGTCTTATCGCAGAGGGGTAGTTGCTGCCATTCTTCAAAATTACGGGGAGATTTTTTTAGTCCGGATTTCTCAATCAGATCTTTCCAGAGAGGATTGAGCAGGAAAGTATTGGTCATTTGCTGCAAACGCCGCAATACTAAGGCATTTTGAATCGAGAAATCGATTTCACTATAGGGAGTTTGGCAAAGCTTTTCGCATTCTTGCATTTTTCCCCAGAATGAGGGCAGTTTAACCACTTCGTCAATTGACTTTGGCTCCAACTCTTCGGCGGGAATTAACTGATTAACTAATTTTCTAATGGCGTTGGGGGTCAATTTGCTTGGGTTCATTGCATCTTTATCCATTGCTTCTCGATCGTTTGTCAGTATCTCATTAAGTGCGATCGCTCGAACAGATCCTCAATTTTGAGCGATCGCCTGCTATCCATGTTTTGAAAGCAGCATTCAGCTATGGATTGGTTTACTTTCCTTGAGTAATTCTTGCCCGATTTTCCTAATTTCACGGAGTAACGTCCGGAAGCGATCGCCATCGATTTGATGATTCATAAAAACGACGCGCAAACAACCCTTGCCTTCAATATCAACCTTGGAAATAAAGAATTTTCCCCCCTCTCTAATCCGGTTTCTAATGGCCACCTGAAAATCGGGAAAGGCGCTTTCCCTCAGATTGACTGGGAGATAGCGGAAGCAAAGAATGTTTGCTTCTGGTTGATGAAGGGTTTGGAAGTCTGGTTCATCGTTGAGGATCTCATACGCTTGGAGCGTCAACTGACAAAGATAATCAATTTTGCTGGCAAATAGGGCTTTACCATAGAGAGTCCACAATACCCACAGGTTCATAATCAGGGGTCGTTTGGTACACTCAAAGTTCTGTTCGGCGCTATCAAATTCGGTGTAAATATCTGGTTTCTTTTCAAAAACATAACTGGCATTCTGGCGGAAAGCTCCATAACTCTTGGGCTTATTTCTGTAAAAAAGCAGCGTACAAGCTGCTGGCAAAAACATCATTTTGTGGGCATCTAAGATAAAGGAATCGGCTTTTTCAATTCCTTTTAACTTATGGCGCAATTGATCGGAAACCAGTAAGCTACCACCATGAGCGCCATCGATATGTAGCCAGAGATTTTTCTCTTGGGCGATCGCCGCTAATTCGTCAATCGGATCGAAAGCTCCCATTGTTGTAGTTCCGGCGGAAGCTACCAGACAAAAAACCTTCAGTCCGCGTTTTTCGGCGGCTTCCAAGGTGGGGCGTACTTTGTCAATACAAATTTGGTTTTTCTGGTTGATGGGCAAGCGGACAATTTGATCCTCACCAATGCCCATAATCCCCACGGCGCGGGAAATACTGTAATGGGCATCACCGACAGCGATCGCCGGACGAGGTTGCCCCTCCAAAGCTAAAATTCCCTCGGACCAAATCCGAGGGAATTTGTCATTTCTCGCCGCTAACAGGGCGGTTAAACTGGCTAATGATCCCCCAGAAGTGGTCACCATCGCAAAACTATCTCGCTCCCAACCAATGAATTGGTTAAACTCATCCGCCATAATCCGCTCAACCACATTGGGCAATTGGGCTGCTTCATAAAACGACGATGGCTGATTGACAGTCGAACTGATCAAATCAATCACCGCTGCCAAGGGAATGACACCAGAAAACTGCCGCCCCATATATCCCGGTGAGTGAACCTGTATCCCCGTTTTAATATATAAGTCAATAATCGCTGCCAGCTTTTCTTCCACCGTAACCACCCCGCCTTCGGAGGTCATCAGGTCTTTGGCTGCCTGGAGCAGAATATAGGGATTGGTCAGCGACAGCCCTCTAATGGAAGAGTCAGCCAAATATTCTTCCAACTTGGAAATAACCATCTCGGCATTTTTCCGAAATAATTGCGGATCGAAAACATCGAGATCCAGCCCTCCGGGTTGGTCAATACTTGGCTTCGGCTCGGAAGTTTCTAAACTGACCCCTATGGATTCCAGATTATCCGTCAAATACATCTGAACGATCTCCTTAATGTGGAACTCGATGGTCTGACAGTGTATTGATAGCGGTTCTTAATTTGGTTAGGACTGACACAATGTTCGCCAACCAAATTGTATTGATATATAGATAGCAAATGGCATTCGCTATCTATATCTAGCCAGATAGCATCTTGGGGTAATTCCTGTTGAGGCGATCGCGGACAAAATTCTTGCCGTAACTGATGGGATGAACCAATAGTCTTGCGATCGGGAATGCTGCGCCCAAGCTATCTAAGAACCACTATATTTTCAATCGAAAACTAACCACAAAATCGCTATCAGCTTTAGCGCGTAATATAGTGATGTGGCACTCTTCTTATGAAGCACTTAAGTGTAGTGCCTCGCTAGTCGTTACAACCTTAGCATACGCAAAGGCAAGTGCTGCCATAAATGAACCATGAACTTCTGGGGCAGGTATGATCTGCCCGCCGAATTCCAGATCCTTGGCAGCACAGGCATCGTGAGCAACAATACACTCAAAACCAAAGTCGGCGGCAGCCCGAGTGGTAGCATCTACACACATATTACTCATTGCCCCAGAAATTACCAGTCGTTGAGCCGCAATATAATGTAAATCGCCCAGGAGACTGGTCTGGCGAAAGCTGTTTGGGTAGGCTTTCTCAATTACTCTTTCGTTGACTTGGGGTTGAACTGATTTATGAATCTTTACACCTTCTGTACCGACAACAAAAAATGGCGCACCAGCGGGGGCGATGTGTTGAATATGGAAAATGGGGCGATCGCTCTGACGAAATGCCGCCAGCAATTTTTTCGCATTTTGCGCTGCCGCATCCATGTCAGCCAATGCCCATTTCCCGCCAGGGAAATAATCAACCTGAATATCAATTAGGATTAACGCAGTTTTCACGATGGGATCTCCCTAAAACTTGATGGCAACTCTTTTCTAGCACAAAAGTTTTCAGGGCTAATCTAGCTTTGGCGAAATCATATTTTCTTTAAGAGACTTAACTATTGACAACCCCAGCAGGCGAAGCACAAATTAACCGCTTGCCGCAACCTGCTTGAGAGTCTTTTCCTTGCCAACGACAGCCTTCTTTGGGAGCAGCCGGATCGCTACAACGGGGGGAAGGAGGTGTGGAAGGAGTCGTGCTAGGAGTGGTGGTGGCAGGTGGGGAGATACAGCCAGTCAGGGCTAGAGCCAGTAAAACAGCCGCGATCGCTAATGTTTTTTGGTCGTTAGAGTTCATTATTAAAGAGCCAATCCTGATGCAGTATATTTTTAAGGCGATCACCCGGAGATTGTGGATTGAATCTGATAATTTTTCGCCACTATCTTCGCAATGGTTTCTTTGTCTGCTCCCCAGAGGAAAACATCAAAGTATCAGTTCGGTTATCCCACTGATTGCCCCCTACCTATTCTGGAGTTTCGGAGCCATGATTGGATATAAGACATTTGGTTGGCCTGTTAACTCCTTGTACTACTCTTTTGCCAATTCCCGTTCAGGCCGCCGCTGTCTCCATTCCTTGTCAGAGACTGTCGGTTGGTGTTTTCACCCATAATCCCGATACCAGAAATCCGAACCTTTACCCCTTTACGACAGTCTATATTTGTACTACGATAAATCTAAGGCAAACTCATAACAACTTCGACTTTGACCCAGTATCGCCCGTCACTCATGCCTAAAGAGAGAACCGATTGCAGCCAGGAGCGGTTCCGCCACGAAAAGATTTGACGAGTCTATCACTACGAGTTTTCCTCCTCCCGGTAGTTGGGCAGGACTTTTTTATCGCTTTTGCAGGATGTTTGCTAGGGAAGAGTGTAGCTATTCTTGAATAGCCAAAGCTAGCAATCTACTGAGGGTTAAGCCCTGCTACGTAATTATTGCTTGTTTACGGAGTCAACCATCGCTCATGTCAACTGCTAACACTAACAAAAAAATGACCAAATCACCAATGTTCACCGCCGATATGGTTCGCACCTATCTGCATGAAATTGGTCGAGTGCCACTGCTGACCCACGAGCAAGAGATAGTCTACGGCAAGCAGGTACAGCAGATGATGGCACTGCTAGAGGCCAAAGAAGCTTTAGGAGACGAACTGAACCGCGAACCGACTCTAGAAGAGTGGGTGGAGCGAGTATCATTGAGTGCTGAAGAAATCAATCGCGCGATCGCCATTGGTACGCACGCCAAGCGGAAAATGATTGAAGCCAACTTGCGCTTAGTAGTGGCAATTGCCAAAAAGTACCAGAAGCGGAACATGGAATTTCTGGACTTAATCCAAGAAGGAACCTTGGGATTAGAGCGGGGAGTAGAAAAATTTGACCCCATGCGCGGTTACAAGTTTTCTACTTACGCCTATTGGTGGATTCGCCAAGCGATTACCCGGGCGATCGCCCAACAAGCGCGATCCATTCGCCTCCCGATTCATATTACCGAAAAGCTGAACAAAATCAAAAAAGTTCAGCGGGAACTCGCCCAACAATTAGGCCGCAGCGCCACTCCCGGCGAGATTGCTACCGCCTTGGAATTGGAACCAGCTTTAATTCGGGAATACCTGAATATTGCTCGTCAACCCATTTCCTTAGATGTGCGGGTAGGCGACAACCAAGATACGGAACTGCAAGACCTATTGGAAGATGATGGTCCGTCACCGGAACATTATATGACCCAAGAATCCTTGCGGCAAGACTTGGAAAATCTGTTGGCGGAACTCACTCCCCAGCAGCGGGAAGTCCTGACTCTGCGCTTTGGTTTGGAAGATGGGAATGAACTCTCCCTTGCCAAGGTGGGACAGCGACTGAATTTGAGTCGCGAGCGAGTGCGCCAACTGGAACACCAAGCTTTAGCGCACTTGCGGCGGCGGCACGCCACGGTTCGGGAGTATATTGCGAGCTAGGTTAATTTAACCACTTTAGTGTCAACCTAAGCTCAAGTTATAATGGTTCCTAGGCTCCCGCCTGGGAACCATTGTTATTGTGTCTTTTATTGTCTATGTATTCTAGGCTATACCATCACTGCATTATTAAGTTGTTCAAAGCGGACTGACTTGAGCGCGTAATAATAGTTTTTGGTGATGACGATAGCCTGTATTGCGAATTTTGACAGGTTCTCCAGGTTGGGCTGTACCTTGGATTAATTGATGCCATTGGGGGTCAAAAGGTACTTCTGCACCTACAGGGGCGATCGCTTCTACTCCCCATTGTTGTAATAATTGTTGGACTGGACGAACTAAGGGCAGCAATTTCACGGCTGCCATTTCCGGATTTTCCCGCGCCTTGGATTCGGCAGTAGGCCAATAAACTAGGAAGGATTCCAAGACTTGCAAGCTCGCTGCCTGAAATTCTTGGGTGAGTAATTCCTGCTGTTGCGCCATCTGGGTTTGCAGGCGCTGATATTCCTGTTGCAAGACAGCGGTTTCTGGATTGGGTGGGTTGATACCAAAGGTTGCCAAGAATTGATTGAGGGATATTTTCAATGTCTGGCTCAATTTATGGGCATCGGCAATTCGCATTTCGGCTAACTTGCCTTGGCACAGGCGAGTAATTTGGCGTTCGGAAACTCCAGCTTGGCGGCTTAAGGCTTTAAAACTGGGAATATCTGCTGACTGCATCAGAGATTTAAGAGTTTTTTTAGGATTAATTGAGTTCATCATATTTTTTTACCACGAAGACACAAAGTTAGCGATCGCGGAAGTCCAAATAAATAGGGGCAACCACGGGGGGATTGCCCCTACAAAACATATATAGAGGCTCTGCGGAAGTCCTGGCTGCACTTGGGGCAATCTGACTCCGTTACCAGCGCTTGTGCTTAACATCACACTGATTTCGGTGTCAAGTCACAACCATCTTTCTTAACAAAGCGTTACATTGTTTTACATAAGGAAACAAACCAGGAGCAACCGCAGATGTACACCACCACCAACGAATCCGGCATCCTCAACAACTACGCCACCGAACCCAAAATCTCTTACGCCGAATATCCTTCCCAAGCGCAACAGAGCCGCTACGCCTTTCAAGCAGCGATCGCCACTTTATTTGTATCCTTTTTAGTATTCACCGCGATCGCCGTCAGCTAAACCCCCCAGCAGCTAACCGCCGCTGCACTCCCATTCAAAACTCAGAGGTGATTCCATGAACGGCAATATCCGCATCGGTACATTATTTGGCATTCCCTTCTACGTCAACCTATCTTGGCTGTTGGTATTAGGTTTAGTCACCTTCACCTATAGCAATGGTTTGGGGGCAGAATTTCCAGAACTAACTGGAATTACTACCTGGCTGCTAGGATTAGTTACCGCCCTGCTAGTGTTTGCCTCCGTTCTCGCCCACGAATTAGGACATAGTTTTGTGGCGATGCGGCAAGGAATTGGCGTGCAATCCATTACCCTGTTTCTGTTTGGTGGGTTGGCAAGTTTAGAAAAAGAATCTAAGACTCCATCAGAAGCCTTTTGGGTAGCGATTGCTGGTCCTGCTGTCAGCTTCCTACTATTTGGATTACTGTTGATTGTAGGTGCGATCGCTCCTTTAGCCAGTCCCCTCGCCGCGATTTTGGGAGTGCTAGCTTCAGTTAATCTCGCCCTAGCATTATTCAACCTGATTCCTGGCTTGCCCCTTGACGGCGGCAATATCCTCAAAGCCCTAGTTTGGAAAATCACTGGCAATCCCTATCAAGGTGTGAAATTCGCCAGTTGGGTAGGACAGATTTTCGGTTGGTTGGCAATCGCCTCTGGTTTACTGCCCCTAGTCATTGCTGGTAATTCTAGTAACCTGTGGAATGCCTTAGTAGGTTGGTTTCTATTGCAAAATGCCAGTCAAGCGGCTCAGTTTGCCACTACTCAAGAAAAGCTCGTCCGGTTTACTGTCGCTGATGCCGTCACCAAAAATAGTCCCATCGTCTTAGATAGCATTTCGCTCCGGGAATTCGCCGACCAATCCATACTGATGAATGATGGTCATTGGCGGAAATTCCTAGTCAAGAATGAAGCCGAGCAACTGGTAGGAAACATCTCCGTTGACATCCTGAATTCAGTCCCGCGCGATCGCTGGTCAGAAACTTTAGTGATAGAATTAGTCAACCCCATTGAACCATCGACCATCATTTCCACGGAAAAAACCTTAATGGATGCCCTGGAACTGTTGGAAACTCAAAAAATCTCTACTTTGTCAGTGATTCGCGAAAATGGTGTCCTAGTCGGACTCTTGGAAAAAATTTCCATCCTCCAATTACTCCAAAGTCAGATGCGAGCCAACCCCGCTTAGGAATAAAAAATCAATGACTTGATGGCATCAGTAAATTACCAAAGTCCCTTTCCCAAAGCTTGGGAAAGGGACTTTGGGTTAGGGAAAACAAGTGAAACAGAATCAGGACTTACGCAACTATCGCAACTATCCTGGCAATAGGGGCAACCACGGGGGGATTGCCCCTACAAAACGCTATATTAAGAAACTGGTTCCTAGGCTCTGCCTGGGAACCGAGATCAAGAGGCTCTGCCTCGCTTAGAGATCGTCGAGGCAGAGCCTCTCGTAGGCATTCCTAGGCAGAGCCTAGGAACGAGTGAAACGCTATAGATGGTTTGTGTCAGTCCTAAGAATTTTCCGTAATTAGTTAGCCTAGAGTTGTTACCAATTCCGGAAGACTACCCTGCGAAAGCTAATTTGCCCTGGGGATAACAATTATGGCACATGAAATCATGATTTGGCTCGGCAGTGCTGGACTAGCGTTGCAGCACAGTAGCCGCTGGATGGCTTGGAATCTGTTTTTAGCCCTACTTCCCTTAGCTTTCAGCCTTTGGCTGTTCAGTGACAAAAAACTGCCCCAGCGCTGGTGGTGGGCGCTATGGCTACTTTTAACTGCCACCTTACTGCCGAGATTGCCCTATTTCGGATACTATGCCCTCCATTGGTTGCGGGATAATCGCACCAACTATATTGCTTGGGCGATCGCCATTGGTTTATTCTGTCTAGAATTACAGTGGCGGCGCACTAAGAAATTACCACAGCGCGATCGCCCGTTATTATGGTGGTTAGGATTTTTTGGCTTTATCGCCTTTTTGCCTAATGCTCCCTACGTTTTAACCGATGTCATCCATTTGATTCGCGATATTCGCACTCCCTATTCAGTCTGGATAATTTCCTTGGTGTTGATTCCCCAGTATCTGCTCTTTATCGTGGTGGGATTTGAAGCCTATGTTTTATCGTTAATGAATTGCGGTGAATACTTAAAAAGACAGGGTTGGGGTAAATTAATTATTGTGATGGAATTGATTTTCCATGCTTTAAGTGCAGTGGGAATCTATTTGGGACGATTTTTGCGCTTTAATAGTTGGGATATCATTACCGAATTGGATAGTTTGGCGAGCGTAGTAGATGACTTAGTTGCCAAGCGACCGTTATTAGTCATGGCAATTACCTTCGCCACCATTACTATTTTATACTGGTTGATGAAACAGGTGACATTGGGAATTAGCGATCGCAATCGAGCCATCGCCCTGCGGCGGCGAAATCATCCCAATCCATTAACTATAAGTTCTTGACTAGAAAAAGCGATCGCTCCTTGAATGAAGAAAAATCAACCACCAAAAGGTTCTTTAATCAGTCGGATGGCACTGAATCAGGTCATCCGCAAAGGAGTTACCCGCTTTTCTTGGGGCGACTTATACCACCTGCTGTTGGTGCTTTCCTGGCCTCAATTTTTACTGGCAATCTTTGGACTATATATCGTCAGCAATATCTTGTTTGCCTTTGTTTACCTAGCTGGAGGAGACTGCATCGCCAATGCTCGCCCTGGCTCTTTTGCTGATGCCTTTTTTTTCAGCGTTCAAACAATGGCAACCATTGGCTATGGGGGAATGTCTCCCCAAACTAGCTATGCCAATTTAATTGTCACCATTGAAGCTTTAATTGGGTTGTTGGGTGTAGCAATGGTGACTGGACTAGCTTTTGCTCGCTTTTCCTTACCTTCTGCCCGACTATTATTTAGTAAAGTAGCTGTGATTGCCCCCCATAACGGCATCCCCACATTAATGTTTCGCACCGCCAATCAACGGCGTAATTTCGTTTTAGAAGCCGAGATTCGCGTCACCTTGGTACGGAATGAAACTACTACTGAGGGGCAATTTATGCGAAGATTTTATGACCTAGAATTAGTCCGCAGTCGCACGCCAATTTTCGCCCTCAGTTGGATGGTGATGCACCCCATCACTGAAAAGAGTTTGTTATATGGGGCAACACCAGATTCTTTAGTCGCTGATGAAGTAGAAATTATTGTCACTTTAACTGGGATTGATGAAACTGTTTCCCAAACGATTCACTCTCGCTATGCTTATACTGCTCAAGAAATTCTTTGGAATGCCCATTTTGTAGATATCATTTCCAAATTACCAGATGGGCGGCGGGTAATTGACTACACCCGCTTTCATGACTGGAAGATTTATCGCAGCTAGAAAAATTACCAATAATCAAGAAAATTTCTCTGAAAGGTAAAATAAATAACTTTATTAAGCAGGAATTTATCAATAAAGACCATACGCAAAAGTTTGTAGTTGGGCTTTAGCCCTCCGGATTAGGGCTGAAGCCCAACTACAAACGTCCTTCTTCTGTAAGAGAAGAATGGGAGATGAGGACAAATTATGGTTAAAATTAGCTAGTGGCTGGCGGTAGGACAATTAAGGCTAAGTCAATTCGCCCCTCAGCTGGCTGAGTGACTTCTACCCTTATATTAGGACCGAAGAAACTGGTGATTTTTTCTTGCTTTTTTTCCCAACCTTCTAGGGAAACCATGGGCGAGTCAAATTCTAGAATTAGAGCGTAAGAGCCGTTAATTTCAGTTTCTCGCAATCCCACCAGGATAGGTCTTTCTTGGCTACTGCGGCTAAAGTTCAATCGTTCTAAAGAAGTATCCAGATGGGCTGATTGCCCATAACGATAGCGAGTCACATCTTGACGAATTTGATTTTGAATAGCAGTGGCTTGTTGCTGACGCAGTTCTAGAATGGGAGGAGGGGTAGGCTGACTAAAGGGAATTGGTTTTAATTCAGCGGCTTTCAGCGCCAAACCACCGAGGAGGATAGGAATGCCATAGAAAAATCCCGCCAGATTGAGGGTAGCATTGTCAGTAGCATAGGCAAAAATTCCTAGAGTGGTGAGGAGACTACCCACCAGTAAGCCCCACATTGCCAGAGAAGTTTGACGTAACATTATTAATTAGGGTGTTCTACGATTGTTGATATCAGCTTTATTATTAAACAGTTTGAAGGGTGCGCGATCGCCAG
This sequence comes from uncultured cyanobacterium, assembly GCA_936920195.1. Taxonomy (GTDB): domain Bacteria; phylum Cyanobacteriota; class Cyanobacteriia; order Cyanobacteriales; family FACHB-T130; genus CAKZHE01. The sequence continues at coordinate 38,949 of CAKZHE010000087.1, forward strand.
GATTTTCCCAAAATCCCGGCAGGGGATAAATTGGTAGCATAATAGCTGCTATCGGTAGTTGGTGCAGAGTTGGTCTGATAGTGCTATTTGACCGCAGTAATTCTTACAGTAAAGGCAAGTTGCCAAGATTGGTAGTCTTTTCCAGACCAACCATCTATATTCGCCATCAACCCTTCATAGCTGAGTTTTTAAAAATGATTCAAGAAGAAAATCGGCAAACTACTAAAAAAAGAAGTGCCATCCTAGAGCAACTCAAAACCCTGAAGCGGGAGGACGAAACGCTCTACAATATCCTTGCCGTTGATGTTTGGGCGCTGGCAAAGACGATGGATGAGTTTCAGCCCGGATTTTGGGCGGCTTTTATGAAGAATCGCGAAAAGGCGCTGAAGCGGTTTATTGCCGAAGTGATTAAAAATAAACCCACCGATCCCAAACGACCTCCCTTTCTGCGGTAAAATCAACTATCCTATAAGATCCCTAGGGAGATTGGTTGACATACTCCCCGGCCTAAAGGCACGGGGATTCTAAGGTCGAACAGCAATCGCAGGCTCTATTCCTGTCTGACATTACCTAACTTAGCGGTTGATGCCCCAACCGCACAAATATTTCTAGCCGCGTTTTCATCTCGCCCATTCACCGATTGGCAGGATGGACAACGCCATGCTCTCACAGACAAATCTAAACTAGATAAAATATGACCGCAGTGCGAACAAGTTTTACTGGATGGATACCAAGGGTTAATCAAAATGATTTGTTTCCCCTTCTTAGTTGCCACATAAGCCAGAATTAAGAGAAATTCCCCAAAAGCTAAATCGGAAATTTTCCGTCCCCAAAGGCGCTGCATTCCTTTCAGGTTCAGCGTCTCAAAACACAAGACATCAAACCTATCGGTTAAATTGTGCGCCAGTTTCCAAAACCAATCAGTGCGACGGTTAGTCACATCCTCATACTGACGAACTAGGTGTTTTCGCGCCTGTTCTCGGTTGTTTGAGTCGGTTTGTTTCCGAGAAAGTTGTTGACTGGCCTTCTTAATGGCCTTGAGGGATTGCTTGAGAAACTGTGGGGATTCAATGGTAGAACCATCAGAACAGGTGAGAAACGTTTTTAGGCCAAAATCAAATCCAGCGATGCTACTCGGCTCGGATTTGACTGCCAACTCATTTCCCCCATCCACAACGATAACTAGAAACAACTCTCCTAATCGGGTTCGCTTAATGGTTAACGTCTTGACTTTACCGGGAATTTCTCTAGAGTTCCAGTATTGATAGACTCGGCTGCCAATCTTAATCCGATTGCCGCCCAAAAACTTGTATCCGGCTTGCTTTAAGGTGAAAGACTTGTATTTCTTGACTTTCTTGAATCCCGGAGGTCTGACTCCTTTTTGATGATGTTGGAAAAACAACTGGTAGGCTTTCTCAATCCGCTGACAAATATCTTGTACCGCTTGAGAACCGACTAATTGCCAGAAAGGATTGCGCTTTCTCAGTTTGGCGATATGAGACTGGAGTTTCGCACAGTTTAAGTGTTTGCCCCACATCCGGTAGTACCGTTTATGTAGGGCTATACAATGGTTATAAATTACCCCAGCCGCGTTGATGGTGTGCTTGAGGTATTTATTCCGTTTATGGCTGTATAGTTTGAACTTCAGCGTCTTCATGCTATAATTCTATGACCAAATTGTTCTGTATGTTGCTAATTGCACAACAACTAAATAAAATTAAATAAAAAGCCGTCCTAGAAGGACGGGGCTTTAGACCCGTTTTTTTTGGTAAGATTGCCACTCCCGACTAACTAAGAGAGGTTTTGATGGAAGCACAACAAATTCGCGATCGCATTACCGCGATCGCCAGCCAGCGCGAAACTTTAGTTAGACTCCTAGAGCAACCTGATTTAGGCACTTTGCGGATTGATGTCGATCAGGCTCTAGAAGAGTTGGATGATTTGATTGATGAATTTCACCGGACTTTCCCGGATGCCAAGGCTACTGGCTAACCAGGTTAGTTTTCGGGGCGAAGCTCTGCGTTGGCATAGCCGCTTTGAAAGAAGCTCGCGATGCCAAAGGCATACGCGCTAGCGCGATCGCGCCATACCATCCCTCTGCTCGCCTAGTGACTAACAAGTTTTTCGCCTAATCTGGCGATCGTGGCAATTAATTCTTGAGTGGATATGTCTTTTTTGCAAAAAGCATCAATCCGGGCAGTTTGCACCATCACTTCCACCTGGGGGTCTTCCACGGAAGAGTAGGCCAAAATCTGAGTTTCGGGGGCGATGCTTTTAATCTGCTTGGAAGCGGTGATCCCGTCCATGACGGGCATTTGCAGATCCAGGATAATTACATCGGGATGGTGTTTTTCGACCATCGCGATCGCTTCTAAACCATTACTGGCTAAACCAACTAGAGCAATGTTTTTTTGGTTTTGGAGTGCCAGTTGGAGGGTAAAGCGGGTGAGTTCGTGGTCATCAACAATCAAAACGCGCAAGACTGAATTCTGGCGTAACAACATAGGGGAAAACGTTACCATTTAATATTCCTAGTTTAAGAAAATTTGCCCCAGTAATTGATCTACCATTAGAACGATTTAACTAACAGAAAATTCCGGAGAAGATACTGTATCTCCCCCGGAATTTTCTGTTGCTAGCTAATTCATAACTTATGCAGCATTGACGAAATCGCAAGTAGGGAATAATTGCAATTTGCCCCTACTTTTAGACTTAAGACTTACCTCTATTGCAAGATGGGGATAGCAGCAATTAAGCTTTGAATATTTTCCGCTGCTAACTGATTGAAAGAGTGGGTAATGGGCAAACTATCAATGGCAATCCCCGCCCATAGGAGCATCAGATAGAGGATGGAGTATTTAAACAGCGATCGCGCAATTTTGCGATCGCTGGGAGCGTTCAGCAATTGCCAAGCTTTGATGACAAATACTCCCCCCAGCACCAGGGCAATCCCCGCATAAACCGCCCCCGCCACGTGCAGAGGATAAACTAACAGTCCGCTGACTGGAACCAAAATTAAAGTATAAATCCAGATTTGCCCAGCAGTATTTTCATCTCCGGCAACTACTGGCAGCATCGGTACGCCCACTTTGGCGTAATCTTGTCCAATCATCATCGCCAGCGCCCAAAAATGGGGCGGTGTCCAGAAAAAGATAATGGCAAACAGTACCCAAGCCGCCCAACTCAAAGTTCCCGTACAGGCTGCCCAACCTACCAACGGGGGGATGGCTCCCGCTGCCCCACCAATCACAATATTTTGGACGCTATGCCGTTTGAGCAAATGGGTATAAATGCCAACGTAGAAGACAATCCCCGCCATAGCCAGTACAGCGGCTAGCAGGTTGGCAAAGACAGCAAACAAAGTGAAAGAAATAATTGCCAAAGCGATCGCAAAAATCAGGGCATCGCGGGGTTGAATGCGTCCAGAAGGGATAGGACGATGGCGCGTCCGCTCCATAATATAGTCAATGTCCCGGTCATAGAGGCAATTAATGGCATTGGCAGAGCCAGCCGCCAAAGCACCGCCAATCAAAGTTACCAGTAATAATAGGGGATCGACCTGTCCCTCACCTGCCAACCACATCCCGCCAGCGGTGGTAATCAGCAGCAGGACAATAATCCGAGGTTTAGTCAGCTGATAATAGCTTTGAATAACTTCGAGAAAGTTTTGGTGGCGGCGGGCGCTAGTCCCAACAATCATTTCTTGCATTATTTTTTTCCTAAATTAATTAGCCGCTGGAATTCAAAATTCAAAATTCAAAGTTCAAAATTGTCCTACTCCATACCTATTCCCCATTCACTAATTCCTCATTCCCCATTCACTAATTCCTCATTCCCCATTCCCCATTCCCCATTCCCTATTCCCTATTCCCTATTCCCTATTCCCTATTCCCTGTTCCCTGTTCCCTTAATTCCCTGTTCCCTATTTT
>CAKZHE010000088.1 GCA_936920195.1 uncultured cyanobacterium
GAGGCTCTGCCTCGCTTTGTCATCCGAGGCAGAGCCTCTCAATAGGCATTCCCAGGCAGAGCCTGGGAACGAGTAAATGATTTACAATGGCTTATTAGTTCGTTTATGATGGCGCTCGTAATCTTCAAAACGTAACTTGGCGATCGCACTTCTAGAAACCGTTCTGGCTACAATCCCTTCCGCCTTTCCTCCCGCGCCTTCATCAATGGCTACCTGCGTCTTCGGCAACCATTGTTTCAGGAATTTATAGGTTTCCTGAATATCTGAAGGTAAACTGTTAATCGTGGCAATTCGAGGCGTTAGGGTAAGTCCATAATTTTCTGCTGCTTGCGCCAGTTGTTCTTCATCCAAAAAACTTTGTCCGCCATGCTCGCGCCAAGCAGATATTTCCGCTAAAGACTGCGAAAATAGCGGGGCAGTATTCTCGATGATGCCAATATCAAAGAGTCGCCAACTAATACTTTGTTGGGAAGTATATTGTTTGCTAGCAGCGGTGATTTTACCGCCATACAATTCCAAATATAGCACTTGAATTTGAGAGGGCGAACATGGTAAACTATCGGCAAGATCTTTGAGGGCATCGGCAATTCCCATAGCTGGATTGCCAATGAGATCGCCTTTGGCAAATAATAATTCCTCCCTGCTCCCTAAAACAAAGTTTCCATCCGGTAATAAAATAATTCTAGAATTTGTCCCGTCTACTTTCTCCGTCAGGATAATATCGCCTGCAAAACTAATAGTATCGGCGAGCAAAGATCCTTTTTCTCCCAGAGCATGATAAGTCGGAATGCTCGGATATTTGGTCAAGGAATTTAGTTTATTTAATTCACAATCTCTTAGGGAAAAAGTCATAATTGGCAGTTTGGGATGCTAATTTTAATGTTTGGTATTTTCAGGGTGAAACTCTGGGAGCGTACTAGGGCGATCGCTAGGCAAATTAAACTCATTTGCTAAAGGTGTATGAGTGGGGCGAAGCATCGGCTTAAACCGAATTTGATGACGATCTGACTTATCTGATTTAATTGCTAATGACCTTTGAATGGCAATAGTTGAGGGCGTGGGAATGGCTGTTGGCAAATGAGTTAATTCTGGCACAGGTTTGGGGCTAGATGAGGGAACAACTGCGGGAAGGTGCAAATTTATTTGTTGTTTTAAAGGTTCTAACTCTTGGGCAATTTGTACTTGTTTGTCGATTTGTTGCGTGGTAGAAACTAAAGTGCTTAACCCATTAACTAAATTGCGAATATTGTTGCGGAAAACCGGATCGCCCGTCAATTGATCTAAATCAGAAGTGATTTTTTGGACATTTTCAAAAGTCACCCGCGCTGAGTCCAAGGTTTTTTGCAATACCACCACATTTTCTTGGGTATTCAAACTGGTGAGACTGCTAGAAAGGGTGCGAAGATCGCTTGAAACTGCTTCTAAGTTTGCCAATAACTTTCCTTGCCCAAACTGCTTGGCGACAGGAGTAAAGCTGCTAACAATTACTTCCATTTCCCCAGTAGTCCGGCTCAAATTTCCGATCATCGCCGCAATACTATCTTGATTTCTGGCTAATAAAAAAGTCAATTGATCGGCAGTTGAACCATATTGCTGTGCCGTAGTCGAAATTTGATTGGCAGTTAATCCAAATTGAGCCGTTGTGCGATCGGCTGTCCGAGTTAAAGATTCCGCCGCAATCGAAAAATTAACTAATTGTTTTTGCGAAGTTCGACCTAAAAGAGTTAATTCTCTAGTTAATTGCGCCATGCCTGCCGCTGCATCCGCCGCATTTCTGGTAGCAATATTCAGATTAGCCACTAATGCCGGATCGCTGTAAGCATTTGCCAGGTTAGCGGTACTACCCAAAACTTCTTTAAAACTTACACCAACATTACCAGGTATTCTCGAATTATGACAGATAATTAATTCTTCTGGACAATTAGCACTCAGGGGTTTGGACTTGACGGCTTCATCGGGGACATTTTTTTGGGGCTTAATATCAATAAAGATTTCTCCAATTAAACCTGATTGACTGGCTTCAATGGTAACTTCGCGGGACATAACTAAATCTGCCGGAGAAATTTCTAATTCGACATCAACACCATTGGCACTAGGTTTAATACTGCTAATTTTACCCACATTTACTCCGCGATAGCGAACTACACCGCCAACTTGCATTCCCCCCGCATTGGCAAATTCGACAATAATTTTATAGCTGCGACTGCCTACACTAATATTGCGTATCCAGAGAATTAAACCAGCAAATATTGCCACACCTAGGAGAATTAGTAATCCTACCGAGCCTTCTCTAATTGTTCGCGATCGCATATTTATTCCTCACCCAACGGATTAGAAATTGATCGTTAGTTACCCCAGTGTCAATTTATCTAAATACCTCAATTGGTCCAGTAACGCTACCGCTCAAAAATTGGCGAATTGTGGGATCGTCAGTAGTATTTAGTTCGCAAACTGTTCCAGTCCACTTTACCTTACCTCGATACAGCAATAACACTCGGTCAGCCGTGCGGCGAATGGTGCTTTCTTGGTGCGTTACCATCACATAGGTACCACAAACACCGTGGGCTTTTTGCAAACTACGGACTAAATCTTCAATTACTGTCGAAGCAATCGGGTCAAGTCCCGCCGTTGGTTCATCATAAAGGATTACCTCTGGATTATCTTGGGAATTTTCGGGATTGGACATAATGGCGCGAGCAAAGCTGACTCGTTTTCGCATCCCTCCTGAGAGTTGAGCGGGATAAAGGTGGCTAACATCCCGCAAGCCAACCATTTCTAATTTTTGATGTACCAAGTCCCGAATTTTTTGCTGTGGCAATTTGGAGTGTTGATATAGTATAAACCCCACATTCTCTTCTACGGTCAAAGAGTCAAACAGTGCCGCCTGTTGAAAAACCATCCCAATTGCCATTTGGCCTTCAGCATCATCAATCAATCCTACCCGTTGCCGTCCTCGGATGTAAATTTCCCCCTCATCGGGAGCCAGCAATCCGGCAATAATTCTCAAAATTGTTGATTTGCCAGTTCCCGAAGGCCCGATAATTGCCACGGCATCGCTTTCATAGATCTCTAAATTGACTCGATCTAGGACAACGGTATTGCCAAAGGATTTAGAAACTCCTTTGAGTTGGATTAACGGTGCGCTCATAGGACGGCAAGTGGTTCAGAGTGGCAATTTTATTGTAACAACTGCTGCACCCAAGGCAGATTAGCAGTATCCCGAATAATCAAGAAAACGCCTAAACCCAAAAGTAACATCAACCCAGTTTGCATTACCCCATCTTGAATGTGGGTAGGCACAGGTTTGCCGCGCAGAGCTTCAATTAGTAAAAAGGCTAATTGTCCGCCGTCTAAAGCTGGGAGGGGGAGAATATTGATAATCGCTAAGTTGATACTAATTAAAGCGGCAAATTGCAAGAGATAAATGGTGTTTTTCTGGGCAATATTAGCTCCAATGGCAACGATGGCTACTGGCCCAGAAACTTGATTGGCAGTCTCTTTGAAGTGGCTAAATAATTGGACAAATCCTTGCAGAATGGAACCTGTCACCCGTTGATATTCATCAGCGGCAATGGTTAAGACCTCGAAGGGATTTTGGGCGTGACGTTGAGTAATTTTGGCATTGGGGGATAGTTGTACGCCAATTCGTCCCTTGCCATCAGCCCCAGTTTCTGGTTTAACTGGAATATTGAGAGTGCGATCGCTTCTTTGGACGCTTAATTCAATGGACTGATTGGGATGAGATTGGATCTCTTTCATCAAGTCTTGCATGGCCTGTGGGGATGCAGCTAACTGCTTTCCCCCAGCCGTTAAGATGATATCTCCCGCTTTAATTCCCGCTCTAGCAGCGGCAGCGCTGACATCTCGACTAACTTCAGCTACTTTGACTCCGGGCTGATAGTTTAATTCTTGACTGCCGATAAAAGCAACTTGTCCTACCAACAGGAAGTAGGCAAAGATCAAATTGGCAATTACGCCAGCACTAATCACGATCGCGCGATCTAAAATGGGGCGATTGCGGAGCAGATTCGGATCGTTTTCGGGAATATCGCTATCGGGATCGTCGTCGGGAAAGCCGACAAAACCACCCAACGGGAAGGCTCTCACCGCATACTCGGTTTCTGGACCTTGATATTTCCACAAAATGGGGCCAAAACCGAGGGAGAAGCGATTCACATAGATCCCTTGCAGGCGGGCTGCCAGGAAATGACCTAGTTCGTGTACCAAGATTAAGATTGCTAAAACCGCGATCGCCGCCAATACTGACATAATTATACTTAACGCTACTCACTATTTCATTATAGCGATCGCGGGTAAATTGCCCGCTGTAGAAACCTGGAACGTCTCCCTTAAGCTAAACTAGCCAAGTTGCGCTCTGGTTTTTGGGATAACTGGTTCCCAGGCTCTGCCTGGGAACCGATATCGAGAGGCTCTGCCTAGGCTGTTGACTTTGTGCCTTTTTCGGGGGTTTCTGTTCATGCAGTTTCTGTGTCTCTATCTAAGTCCAGAAAT
>CAKZHE010000089.1 GCA_936920195.1 uncultured cyanobacterium
AGGGAACAGGGAATAGGGAACAGGGAACAGGGAATAGGGAATAGGGAACAGGGAACAGGGAATAGGGAATAGGGTGTTTGAAGAAACTATTCCCAAAATCTTAAATTACACCAAAACTGGTTGCCAATCGAGACGATCTAAAGTGCGAGAGCGATCTAATGCCCGTTCAAAGCTGTCTAACTTGGCTTCAATTTGCAGGGGTTCGCCAATGTAACCTTGGACGGCTTCTTGAGTTTTCAACCCGTTGCCAGTGATGTAAGCCACAGTGGTTTCTTCGGGGTCGATTTTACCTGCTTCTACCAATTTTTTCAAGACGGCGATGGTTGTGCCTCCAGCAGTTTCGGTGAAGATGCCTTCAGTTTCTGCCAATAATTTGATCCCGTCAATAATTTCGGCATCGCTGACAGATTCAATGTTGCCGCCAGTTTTGCGAGCGGTTTCTAAGGCATAGATGGCATCAGCGGGGTTGCCAATGGCGATGGATTTGGCGATGGTGTTGGGTTTAACTGGTTGGATAAAGTCGCGTCCTTCCCGGAAAGCTTTGGCAATGGGGGAACAACCGTCGGCTTGTGCGCCGCTGAAACGGACGGCTTTATTTTCAACTAAACCAACTTTGATGAATTCTTGAAAACCTTTGTAGATTTTGGTGAAGAGGGAGCCGGAGGCGAGGGGGGCAACGATATGATCTGGGAGTTGCCAACCGAGTTGTTCGGCAACTTCATAACCGAGGGTTTTGGAACCTTCGGAGTAGTAGGGACGAAGGTTGATGTTAACGAATCCCCATTTGTAGGTGTTGGCAACTTCGCAACAGAGGCGGTTTACTTGGTCGTAGTTGCCTTGGACTGCCATAACTGTCGGTCCGTAGATCAGCGTACCCAGAACTTTGCCTGCTTCCAGGTCGGCGGGGATGAATACGCAACAGTCTAACCCGGCACGGGCGGCGATCGCAGCGGTAGAATTAGCCAAGTTTCCGGTACTGGCACAGGAAATGGTGGTAAAACCTAATTCCCTGGCGCGGCTGAGGGCAACGGAAACCACCCGGTCTTTAAAGCTCAGGGTGGGCATATTAACGGCATCATTTTTAATATAGAGATTTTTTATTCCTAGGCGGCGAGCGAGTCGATTCGATTTAATCAGGGGAGTTAAACCTGTACCAACATCTATAAAGTTATCTGTAGCGACGGGGAGAAAGGGACGATAGCGCCAAATGGAGTGGGGTCCGGCTTCAATGGTGGTGCGGGTAACTGTCTGTTTGAGTTTTTCGTAGTCGTAGGTGACTTCTAGGGGTCCAAAACACAGTTCGCAAACGTGGATGGCTTCCAGGGGATACTCAGCACCGCATTCTTTACAGACTAATGCTTTAAAGGCGGCGGATGTACTATTTAGGGTTTGAGTTGCGAGGGTCATAGCTCTATTACTCTTCCGTCAAGGTGAATTGATAGTAACACGAGTCAAGATCGTCGTCAACCATACCAGACTAATTTTGTCGGGTATGGTTAAATCAGGCAATTTCCGCCATTAACTGCTATATATAAGGTCAAATTGCCATTTACCCCAACTAGGGTGATGCGGGGAAATTAATTACAGGCTAAATTTATGGCAGAGTTTGAAAATAAAGTGGCGGTGGTGACAGGGGGGAGTTCGGGGATAGGGAGAGCCACCGCGTTAGCTTTTGCGGAAAAAGGGGCAAAAGTTGCGATCGCCAGTATTCAAGTCACAGAAGGTGAAGAAACCGTCCAACTAATCCGAGAAACTGGCGGAGAAGCCATATTTGTTTATACTGATGTCACTAAGGCGGCTGAAGTCGAAAATTTTATTGACCAAACAATGACTGTTTTGGGTCGATTAGATTATGCTTTTAATAATGCTGGAGTAACGACAAGAATGGATTTTGTTTACTCCTATAGCGAGGAGGAATGGGATCGAGTTATCAACACCAACCTCAAGGGAGTTTGGCTGTCAATGAAATACGAAATCCCCCAAATGTTAAAGCAGGGAGGAGGGGCAATTGTTAATAATGTTTCCATAGCAGGTGTCATCAGTTACGGTGGCAAGGCGATTTATACTGCTAGCAAACATGGACTAATTGGACTAACTAAATCGGCAGCCTTTGACTGTGCCTCCCAAGGGATTAGAATTAATGCGGTAAGTCCAGGGGCAATTGAAACAGATATGCTAGAAGAAACGTTTAGGAATAATCCTCAATTTACCAGAGAACAGTTAGTTGCCATGTACCCGATTGGACGGATAGGCCAACCAATAGATGTTGCCCAAGCAGTAATCTGGCTCTGTTCTGATGCGGCTGCTTTTGTTACAGGTCATAATCTAGTGGTTGACGGGGGCTTGCATAGTGCCATAATCTAAAATTGTTCTGATTTCTGCGTTTAGATTTAGGACTGAGGCAAATTTTATGAAGGAATTTGAAAATAAAGTGGCGGTGGTGACAGGCGGTAGTGCGGGGATAGGGAGAGCCACAGCGTTAGCTTTTGCGGAGAAAGGAGCAAAAGTTGCGATCGCTAGTATTCAAGCAGTGGAAGGTGAAGAAACTGTCCAACTAATCAGAGAAACTGGTGGCGAAGCGATTTTTATTCAAACTGATGTGACCAAAGCGGTTGAAGTTGAGAATTTTATTGACCAAACAATTGCTGCCTTTGGTCGATTAGATTATGCCTTTAATAATGCGGGAGTAATGTCAAAAATGGATTTTGTCTCTTCCTATAGTGAAGAAGAATGGGATTGGCTCATGAACGTTAACCTTAAAGGAGTTTGGCTGTCAATGAAATACGAAATTCCCCAAATGCTGAAGCAAGGAAGAGGGGCAATTGTGAATAATGCTTCAGCAGCAGGTGTAGTAGGGTTTATGAATGCAGCTATTTATACTGCTAGCAAGCATGGAGTAGTTGGCTTGACTAAATCAGCAGCCTTAGACTGCGCTCAACAGGGGATTAGAGTTAATACCGTTAGTCCAGGTGCGATTGAAACAAGTATGCTGGAAGAAGCATTTAGGAATAATTCTCAATTACGCCGGGAACAGCTAGTTGCTATGCACCCGATTGGAAACACAGGGCAACCCACAGATATTGCTCAAGCAGTGGTCTGGTTATGTTCTGATGCGGCGGCGTTTGTTACAGGTCATAATCTAGTAGTGGATGGTGGCTTCACAGTGCCATAATTTAATTTTTTTAGCCGCCGCTAACAGGTGGAATGAGAACTAATTCATCGCCGTTTTGTAAAACTGTATCTGGTTCAACAAATTGCCAATTAACTCCAAAGCGGGTAAGATTGCGCCACTGTTCTAGTTGGGGATGTTGGGCAATTAGGTTTTCGAGAATGTTCGCGGCGGTAGTACCGGGGGGAAATTTCGAGATGAGTTCTGACACTCCGCAGGCTTCTTGGTAGGCTGCAAATAACTTGATCGTTAGTTCAATGGTTTCTTGAGACATAATTGTATGTTAACGAATAATGTACTTCAGCCAACGCAATTTATTTTTATAGGGTTGGTAGCGGAGGAAAATATCGAACCAGAAAGGTTTGATTAAAACGCTTTTTTGATGGGAAAAGGTATCAAAACTAGCTTTGCCATGATAGCTTCCCATCCCACTTTGTCCTACCCCGCCAAAGGGTAATTCTGGGACAGTCAGATGCATCAGAATATCATTAATACAAACGCCGCCGGAGGATGTGGCTTGCAATACTTGGTTTTGATGCTGTTGGTTGCGGGAGAAGAAGTAAAGAGCTAAGGGTTTTGGTCTTTGGTTGACAAAGGCGATCGCCTCTTCCAAACTGTCATATACTATGATTGGCAAAATCGGTCCAAAAATTTCCTCTTGCATCACCGGAGAGGATGGCGAAACATCGTCTAGGATAGTGGGAGGAATGTAGCGAGTTGCGGGATTGGGGAGATTGGCTATCGCGCCATTGACGATTTTCCCACTCTTGAGCAATTCCATCAAGCGATTAAAATGTTTTTGGTTAATAATTCGGCAATAATCTGGACTTTGTTCGGGATTTTCGCCAAAGAATTCTAACAAGTTTTTTTGAATCGCTGCTAATAAGTCTGATTTAATGGTTCGTTGAACTAACAAATAATCTGGAGCAATACAAGTTTGTCCCGCATTGATAAATTTACCCCAAGTAATCCTTTTAGCAGCAACTTCTAAATTCACATCATTATCGACAATACAGGGACTTTTCCCCCCTAATTCCAAAGTCACCGGAGTCAAGTTTTTCGCGGCGGCTGCCATCACTGCTTTCCCCACAGCATTGCTGCCTGTGAAAAAGATATAATCAAATTTCTGATCTAATAATTCTTTGCCAACTTCTGCATCGCCTAATACCGTTGTAATATAGGCTGGATCAAAATTTTGAGCAATTAAATCAGCAATTAAATTAGAGGTATTGGCAGCTAATTCTGAAGGTTTGAGAACAGCACAATTACCAGCCGCGATCGCCCCAATTAAAGGGGCAATTAGCAAATAAAATGGATAATTCCAAGGACTAATAATTAGAACTGTGCCTAGGGGTTCGGAATAGATTCTAGCGGCAGCAGGAAAAGATTCTAGGGGAATAGAAACTTTCTGGGTTCTTGCCCAATTCTGGAGATTTTTAATCGCATAGCTAATATCTTGAATGGTTCTAATTTCAGCCAGATAAGATTCAGCTTCTGCTTTGTTTAAATCAGCTTTCAGCGCTGCCAGAATTGCTGATTCTTGCTCTAAAATTGCTTGCCGGAGAATTTTTAGTTGGGCAATCCGAAAGGCAATATTTTTAGTTTTACCAGTTTCAAAAAACTGGCGCTGTTGAGCAATAATCTGTTTAATCTCTAATTGAGCAACTTGCATAAACAATTAATTTAATGGAACGAATCTGGCTTAAATCAGGCTGAATGCTTGATAAACGTTGTTGTACATCTTTCGCTAACCACTCTCTCTGATTCAAATATGTCTCTACAGCATCTTGGTGTCGGAGATAGTAACCAATTGTGTGATAAACATCAGACAGGGATAGGGTAGAATACCGATTAACAATGGATTCAGGAGATGCCCCGTCTTGAAAAGCTCGGATGACAGTCTCCAGTAAAACTCTTGAATTACCAACTCGAATTGCTCCGGTGACATCTTCGCACAAAGGCGGTATCTCCCGTTCTAAAATAAAACTCATGGATTAATTCTCCTTACTCATTACCCAAAGGCAGCCGCACAGTAAATACACTTCCTTGACCTACTTCCGATTTTACCTCGATTTTACCCCGATGAGCTTCCACAATTCGACGAGATAGATGCAGTCCTAAACCGCTGCTAGAACGCCTGTGAGCGCCGGGACGAAAGCGTTCAAAAAGTTGGGTTTGAAATGCTGGGGAAATCCCTATGCCAGTGTCTTGCACCATAATCGCTGCCCAAGAGATACCAGAATTGGGGGAAGTAACTTCAGTATTCAATTTAATATCAATACTACCAATATCAGTAAATTTAATCGCATTCCCAACTAAGTTAGTAAATAGGCGGTGGAGTTCCAGACGATCTCCGGAGATGGTAGTTGCTGCCTGCACCAAATTTTCCCCCAGATGGAGCCGCAGGGATAGATACTTTTCCGCAGCAAGGGGAGTTAGTTCTTGGACAACTTCCTGTAATAAGTTAGTCAAATCCACGGCTGAAAATAACATGGTTTTGCTACCTGCTTCAAAGCGATAGACTTCCAGCAGGGTATTTACCATTTCTAGCAAATTGCTATTGCTGCGTGCCATAATTGCGATCGCCTGCTGCATTTCTGCTGACAATTCCCCCAAGGCTCCCTGAAGCAAGAGATTCAGCATTCTTTCTGCCGCCACCATCGGCGTGCGTAAATCGTGTGTTAGCCGAGAAACAAAATCTTCCCGTTGGCGCGCAATGCGATCGCGTTCCTCTACACTATGCTTAAGGCGTAACAGCGATCGCACCCGTGCCAGCAACTCATCCACCTCTATCGGCTTGCGAATGAAATCATCTGCCCCCATATCCAAACCCTGTACCATACTTGGTTTATCGTAGGCCGTAATCAGCAAAATCGGCATAAATGGCAAATCAGGTTGCTCGCGAATCCGGCGAGTCACTTCATAGCCATCCATCCCCGGCATCATCACATCCAGTAAAACCAAATCCGGGGGAGATTGGGCAATGTGGGCTAGAGCCGATGGACCATCTTCTGCCAAACTAATTTTATATCCTTCTTCCTCCAGAATCGTTTGGACAAGAAATAGATTATCGGGGGAGTCATCCACCACCAGCAGATGGTCAGGGTTAGGAAGATTCATAGTAGTTATTTTGTAAAGTATAGATTTTGGCAATTAAACGCCTATTTTGTAGTATTTTCGCTTTTAAAGGCAGAATTTAGTGTCATCCTTCCGAAAGATTATTTTAGATTATTTTTTACTCGTTCCCAGGCTCTGCCTGGGAATGCCCATTGAGAGGCTCTGCCTCGGATGAGCGCCAAGCGAGGCAGAGCCTCTGGATATCTGTTCCCAGGCAGAGCCTGGGAACCAGTT
>CAKZHE010000090.1 GCA_936920195.1 uncultured cyanobacterium
GGGCTATCCAGATTTTCCCTTTCCTCCCGAAGTTTGGTTCGATACCCAACCGAAACAATTCTTGTGGTAGAGAGGGGTTAGGGAATAGGGAACAGGGAACAGGGAACAGGGAACAGGGAATAGGGAATAGGGGAATAGGGAATAGGGAATAGGGAATAGGGAATAGGTTTTTATAACGCATTACCAGGAAACTACCAAGACATAATTATGAAAGAACGGATTGATCGGCTAACCAAAAATCTGAGTCTAACAATTGTCGGTAAAGCTGAAGCGATCCGGCTAGTATTAATCGCCTTGTTAACAGGCGGTCATGCTTTGCTCGAAGACGTTCCAGGAGTAGGTAAAACCCTATTGGCTAAATCCCTGGCTCGCTCGATTGATGGCAGGTTTCAGCGCATCCAATGTACTCCTGATTTGCTGCCCACGGATATTACTGGCACTAATATTTGGAATCCTAGCAGCCGCGAGTTTGAATTTCTGCCCGGTCCAGTATTTGCCAATATTTTGCTGGCAGATGAAATTAATCGGGCGACTCCCCGCACCCAATCGGCGCTGCTGGAAGTGATGGAAGAACGACAAGTGACTGTGGATGGGGTTTCTCGCTCAGTTCCCAATCCTTTCTTTGTCATTGCTACTCAAAACCCGATTGAATATCAAGGGACTTTTCCGCTGCCAGAAGCCCAAATGGATCGTTTTGCCTTGTCTTTAACCTTGGGTTATCCCACGGCAATAGAAGAACTGCTTATGTTGCAGCGCATTCAAGAGGGGATGACAGTGGAGGAACTTCAGCCTTGTATTTCTTTGGAAGAGGTGCAGGAATTGCGGCGAGCGGTGGCGTTGGTAAAAGTGGAAGACTCTTTGCAAAAATATCTGCTGAATTTGGTACGAGCCACTCGAACTGATGAAGAGATTACTTTGGGTGTGAGTCCCCGTGGGGCGGTAGCATTGCAACGGGCTGCTCAGGCGCTGGCTTTTCTGGAAAGTCGAGATTATGCTATCCCTGATGATGTGAAATTTCTGGCACCTCATGTCCTTTCTCACCGTCTAATACCTGCGGGAGGACGGAAAGCCAAAACGATTGTGGAAAGGTTGTTGCGTTCGGTGGAAATTTCTTAAACTGGTTACGGGGAATAGATTATGGGCGATCGCACCAAAATGAATCAACAGGTAGGGAATCGTCAAAAGCGATCGCATGGGGGAGGGAACAGAAGGCGATCGCCATTAGTGTTATTGTTCTTACTGCTAGTTTGGAGTATTTTGCTAGGTTGGGGAATTTCCCTAGCAGTGCAACCTCCCCAACATTTGACTACTTCGGCTAATTCTCCAGCTGAAGTGCAAAATTCCCAGTTAAAAACGCAGGATGATATTGGTACTGTCGATCCCGTTACCAAACGCCACCAATTGGGGCAAGAACTTTATTTAGCTAATTGTAGTAGTTGTCATATTGCCTTGTCTCCGGCGGTTTTGCCCACAAGTAGCTGGCAGAAGTTATTAGAAGAATTGAATCAGCATTATGGCAATCAACTACCTCCGATTATCAATTTCGATTTAATAGCAATTTGGGAGTATTTAAAAGCCTATTCTCGCCCATTGCTTGCCAATGAAAAAACCCCCTATCGAGTCAGTGCTTCTCGCTATTTCAAAGCTCTACATCCCCGCGTTGAATTGCCCCGTCCAACGACTATGAGTAGTTGTATTACTTGCCATCCAGGGGCAACAAAATATAATTTTCGCCAACTAACTCCAGAGTGGGAAAATTCCCCTTAGTTGGTTGGATTGAGAATGGTTCTAGGAATTGGCGATCGCTTGAAAGTTAAAAACAGCTAAAGTCGATCGTATTCCTCTGGCTCAACATCAGGAACCTTCGCTAACACCTGTTGAAACTTCTCCCAATCACCTTGAGTTGCTTTCTGCCCTAAATAATTCTTAGTTAATAAAGCTGAAACCTGTGCTGCCAAAGCCCTAGTTACCAATTGCTCAATGGAGACATTTTCTTGTTGGGCTAAGGCGATAACTTGTTGGTACAAAGAATCAGGAACTTCGGCCTTAATTGTTGTCATGGGATTTCTCCTATAACTAAATACAGTTCAGTTAACTAAGTTCGTAGTTGGGCTTCAGCCCTCTCCGGATTAGGGCTGAAGCTAGGCTGTTGACTTTGCGAGTTTTTGAGCAATTTTATTCATGCAATAACTGTGTCCAATATTCCCTAATTGGTTCCCAGGCAGAGCCTGGGAACCGATATCCAGAGGCTCTGCCTCGCTTGACGCTCATAAGAGGCAGAGCCTCTCAATAGGCATTCCCAGGCAGAGCCTGGGAACGAGTAAACAGATCAGAAACTGCATGAACAGAAAGTCCCGAAAAAGGCACAAAGTCAACAGCCTAGGCTGAAGCCCAACTACGAACTTTTGCGTTCTTTTATTTGTGACCACCTACTAACTAACTGAACCGTATTGTCCTATAACTGGAATGTTAGGTTGTCAGTCGTGCCAGGGCATCTCGAACATTGTCCGGTAATTGACGCATAATTTTACCTTTTTCCCGGTCAACAGCTACTAAAACAACTTTCGCAGTGACAAAATTTTCTTGACCATCTAGAGATTGAATTTTATATTCCCAACTAATCCGAACGCCTGTAATTTCTTCCATGCGGGTTCTGACTGCCACAGTCGTTCCCATCAAAACTGAACGATGGTAGCGGATGGAAAGTTCAACCACTGGCAAATCGCATCCCAAGGCGACTAAATCGGCAAATTCTACGCCAATAGAACGCAGGCATTCTACCCGCGCTTCTTCCATCCAGGTAATATAGGAACCATGCCAGACAATGCCACCATAATCGGTGTGGTGGGGATGGGCGCGGACGATATACTCAAACCAGTTATCTGAGGTGGCTTGCAGCGCTTGGAGTTCAATGGCTCCAGTGGGCGGTAGTGAGGGGGTGGTTTCTGAGGACACTTTGACAATGACCTAGGACTTACGCATAAAATTCTACCGCATTTGGTTGGTGTTACATTTTCGATATCGAGCAGGGCGTGGCGGAAGAGTTTGGGTTAGGATAGCGATCGCCATTAATTAGGATTTAATTATTATGAAGCGTTCTCTTTTAATTACTGCCAGTCTGTTGCTAGTGTTGCCTTCTGCCCCTAGCAGTTTCGCCCAAACCAATAATTTTCCCAGCGCCTCGTCAACTTTGGCACAAGAACCACCAAATCTCCAAGAAAAGTTTAATCAGGCGGCTCAAATTAATCAGGAGGGTTGGGCGTTGCTCCAACAAGGCGATTATCCAGGAGGTTTGAAAAAGTTTCAGCAGGCATTAGCAATTTTTCAACAATATAATGCGACTGGTGGAGAAGCGGATACGCTGAATAATATTGGCACGGCATATATTTATCTGAGACAGCAAGACCAAGCTTTAAAGAGTTTTGAAAGGTCTTTGGCACTGTATAAAAGTTTTGGCGACAGACCGAATCAAGGCTATACCCTAGATAATATTGGCAATGCCTATGAGAGTTTCTATCAATATCCCAAAGCAATTGAATTTTATCAGCAAGCTCTGGGAATTTATAAAGAGCTAAAATTTGATAAAGAGTTTGGCTCTCAAGGAACCTATGCGACACTGTTACAAAGTATCGGCGGCACGTATTTGAAAATGGGACAGCCGCAAAAATCCCTGGAATTTTATCAGCAAATGTTGCCGATTTATGACCGAGGAATTACTAAGGCACAAGTCTTAAATAATATTGGAGTGGTTTATGTTAACGCGGGCAATTATGCTGAGGCATTGAAGAGCTATCAAGAGGCTTTGGATATTGCGACAACGGTGGGAAATTGCTATAGCAAAGAACCAGGGTCAAAACTTTGTTATTATGGCGATGAGGCGGCAATTTTAAACAATTTGGGCGCAGCTTATTTTAATTTGGGACAATATCAGAAGGCGTTGGAGTTGGCAGAAAGAGCCACGGCAATTTATCGCAAGTTCAATCCTGAAGAAACGCAAGAGCCGTCAGCCAATAATATTAAGTTACTTTATAGTGCGATTGGGGAAAATAATCAGAATTTGGGCTATTTTAAAATTGGATTTAATAGTCGCGCTAATGTGGGCGATGCTTATGGGAAAGAGTTGTTTAAAAAAGGCGATCGCGCTCTGAATCTAAACAACATTGCCAAGATTTATGAAGGTTTGGATAAATATGAACCAGCTTTAAAGTTGTATCAGCAAGCTTTGGTAATTTATCAGGAGTCTAATTATAAGATTGGGCAAGCATCTACGATTGCAAACATATCACAAATTTATTTTAGATTGGGGAATCAGGCACAAGCCAAATCTTTTAGTCAACAAGCTTTAAAAATTTATCAGGAAGTTGGCGATCGCGCTGGAGAAGGAACTGCGCTGAATAATTTAGGCAGATCTGCGGATCAACAGGGGAATTATGAAGAAGCAATGCAGCTATATCAACAGGCTTTAGTGATTCACAAAGAAGTGGGCGATCGCTTTAGTGAAGGTACAACTTTAAGGAATATTGGGGGAATACTGGAAAAACAAAAGCAGTTAGAATTAGCTATCGTTTTTAATAAACAATCGGTGAATGTGGCAGAAAGTATTCGGAAGGATTTAAAACCTATTCCCGTCGCCATTCAAAAAACCTATTTAGAAACAGTTGCGGAGAGATATCGCGCTTTAGCCAACCTGTTGCTGCAACGAAATCGTTCGGGAGAAGCACAACAGGTTTTAGATTTATTAAAAGTCCAGGAAATTGCTGATTATGTTAGTGAAGAACGCGGGATTAGCATCGCTGAATCTAGTTCTCCTAGTCCGTCGCCCAAAGCTCCGAATACCAAGATTGAAACCACTTCTCGCAGCGTGACAACTTTGGGACAAGAAGATAAGATTACTCAAGAATATAGCAGTTTGGAAAATCAAGCGATCGCCTTGGGTAAAGAATTAGCTAGTCTCCGAAAAATCCCCCCCGATAGTCGTTCAGCGGAACAAAAACAGCGCATTATTGAGCTAGATAAAATTCAGCAGCAATTAGTGGCTCAATTTAATGCTTTTACGAAAAAGCCTGAAATTATCGCTTTAGTTCAGCAATTGAATAAAACGGCTCAACAACAAAGCTTGAGTTTATCTTCCTTAAACAGCTTGCGCGATAATTTAAAACGCCTGAATCAAAATGCTGTTATACTATATCCCCTAGTTTTAGAAGATCGGATTGAGTTAGTTTTAGTCAGTGCTGATGCGCCCCCAATTAGTCGTTCAGTACCAGTGAAAAAAGCTGAGTTATGGCAAGCGATCGCCAATTTCCGCAAAGCTTTACAAACTCCCAGTACCAATGCTAAAAAACCAGCCCAAAAGTTGTATGAGTGGTTAATTAAACCCATTGACAATGACCTGAAACAGGCTGGCGCTCAAACTATTCTCTACGCTCCCGATGGCAGATTGCGGTATATTCCCCTAGCCGCTTTGTATGATGGCGATCGCTGGTTAGTAGAACGGTTTCGAGTCAATAATATTACTGCCCAAAGTTTAACTAATTTAAACGCTACTCCTTTACCAGTTCCCCAAATTTTAGCCGCTGCTTTTACCCAAGGAGAGTATGATATCCAAGTAGGAACGCGGCAATTTAGTTTTGCGGGATTGCCCTTTGCTGGGAAAGAAATTGATAATTTGGCTAAAGTAGTTCCTAATACTAAAAAGTTGGTTGATAATGCCTTTGGACGCGATAGTACAGTCCCGCAAATGGACGATTATACCATTGTCCATTTAGCTACCCATGCGGCTTTTGTGACTGGAAAACCAGAGGATTCTTTTATTCTCTTTGGGAATGGCGATCGCTCCACCCTCAGAGATGTCGGTAATTGGTCATTCCAGCACGTCGATTTAATGGTTTTAAGTGCTTGCGAAACAGGCGTAGGGGGAGAATTAGCAGATGGAGAAGAAATATTAGGTTTTGGCTATTTAATGCAGCAGGCTGGGGTGCGGACTGCGATCGCTTCTTTGTGGTCAGTTTCTGATGGTGGTACGCAAGCTTTAATGAGTTCTTTCTATGCAGCTTTGCAAGGTGATAATATTACCAAAGTTGAAGCTTTGAGACAAGCACAAATTGCCCTGATTACTGGCAATTACCAAGCTTTGGGAAAACAGCGCGGCGATATTGTTGTGGAAGGAATTCAGGATAACGTCCCCACAAATGTGCAGCAACGCCTCAATCATCCCTACTATTGGTCTCCATTTATTCTAATTGGTAATGGACTATAGCGCGTGCAATCCCGTAGGGGCAATCCCCCCGTGGTTGCCCCGTCAAATTGGGATAGGCACGGGGGCGCTACCTAGGCTGTTGACTCTGCGAGTTTTTGAACAATTTTATTCATGCAATAACTGTGTCTGATATTTCCTAACTGGTTCCCAGGCTCTGCCTGGGAACAGATATCCAGAGGCTCTGCCTCGGCTGTTGACTATGCGAGTTTTTAAGCAACTTTATTCATGCAATAACCGTGTTCGATATTCTCACTTGCCTTGAACTGGTTGAACTGGTTC
>CAKZHE010000091.1 GCA_936920195.1 uncultured cyanobacterium
AATTTTAGTTTTCTTCCTTACCTATTCCCTGTTCCCTTTTCCCTGTTCCCTATTCCCTGTTCCCTGTTCCCTGTTCCCCATTCCCCTTATGACTGACCAACCACGGACTCGTCAAGAATTATACGATCGCCTTCGACAAGTTGGCAGAGAAGAGTTTATTCTCGAAGAAATGATTCGCTATGGATTTTGGCCTGCTCAAGGGGAAATCCCTGAAGATCCTGCTGATGTCATTCGCCGCCGCCAAGAAATTCAGCAGGAATTAAGTCAACTGCGACAAACCAATCGGCAACTTCATAACGAACAAGCTATCCGCAAACAACAATTAAAACAGCGGTTAGAAGAGTCGCGTCGCAAGCAACAGGAAAATAAGGAACGCCGGGAAAGGGAAAGACAAGAACGTGCCGCTGCTTGGCAACAGTTAAAACAGCAAGATATTCTGTATCTGGGTGAAGATGTTTCGGCAGGATTGAACGAGCGAGATTGCAACGAGGAACGGTTGCAAAGTTATAATTTACCTGTTTGTGCAACTGCCGAACAAATCGCCTCTGCCATCGGCATTAGTATTGGACAACTGCGATTTTTGGCCTTTAACCGCAAAACTGCCCCCATTTCCCACTACATTCGCTTCAAAATTCCCAAAAAGACTGGGGGAGAAAGAATTATTTCCGCTCCGATGCCGAAATTAAAGCAGGTGCAGCACTGGATCTTGCATAATATTTTAGAACGACTGGAACCCCATAATGCGGCGCATGGATTTAGACGCGATCGCTCCATCGTCAGCAATGCTCGCCCCCATGTCGGTGCAGCTGTTATCATTAACTTCGATCTCAAAGACTTTTTCCCCTCCATTTCCTACCCCCGCGTCAAAGGGTTATTTCGCTCCTTTGGCTATTCCGAAGCCGCCGCCACCATTTTCGGCTTGTTATGCACTGAGGCAACCAGGGAAGAAGTGGAACTGGATGGTAAAACCTATTATGTCGCCTTAACCGAACGTCATTTACCCCAAGGCTCCCCCGCCAGTCCAGCCATTACCAACTTGCTCTGTCGTCGTTTAGATAAAAGATTGACGGCGATCGCGACTGAATTCGGTTTTGTTTACACCCGCTACGCCGACGATTTAACTTTTTCTGGTTCTGGCAGCAGTTTGCGAGATATTAATAGTATTTTCAAGGACACCAGAGCAATTGTCAAACATGAAGGGTTAACGATTAATGACGAAAAAACCAGAATTCTGCGTCAAAGCAGCCAGCAGGAAGTTACCGGAATTGTTACTAACAGCCAATTGAATGTTTGCCAAAAAACTTTAAAACGCTTCCGCGCTACCCTCTACCAAATTGAAAAAGACGGATTAGCAGGCAAGCGTTGGGGAAATTCCCCAGACACTTTGGCAGCAATTAGGGGGTTTGCCAATTTCGTCGCCATGGTGAATCCCGAAAAAGGCGCTCAGTTTCTCGCCCAAGTCCAACGGATTGCCGAAAAATACCAAGAACGCAAATAGTTTCATAGGGCGCTCGCCAACTATTTGTTAAATATATTGTTAAGATTTAGAATTAGAGAATTGTTTAGTGTATTTTGAAGGCAATAAATACCAAGCCTGACATGACATGATTGCAGGAACGGTAGTGTTTAACAAATAAAAAATTATCATGACCCGCTTTATTCACGATCAATTTGCCAAACAATATTATTAGCTAGTTGCGGGGCAATTCCTAATCAATCTGAGTGGATGAAAGGAATTTATTTTTTACCAGATATTCTCCAAACCGCAATTATTGCCATTCACCAATTACCCTGTACCCCTGAAACTTTGTGGCTGAGAATCTTAGGTAGAGGACGAGTGCAAAAAAAAGCATTTCAAGAATTAGAAGCTCTGCCAGAAAATAATCCTTGGCGGGCTAGTACACTAGAATTAGTCTGTAACTTACTGGCAATTTTAGAATCGCGACAAAGACAACAACAAGAGCTGGACTTAGAAGAACAGGAGTTGATTATGCAATTATCACCCATTTACTTGCAAAAACTAGAAGAAGTGACACAACAAGGTATTGAGCTGGGGCTTCAGCAAGGTATTGAGCGGGGACTTCAGCAAGGTATTGAGCGGGGACTTCAGCAAGGTGTGGAGCGGGGTGTGGAGCAAGGACTACAACAAGGTGTAGAGCAAGAACGGCGCAACACTGTTGAAACCCTATTGGTGATGAGATTTGGAGAAGTCGATTCAGCCTTAGCCGCAATTATTCCATCGCTGATTCTGCTTTCTGCCGCAGAATTTACGCCATTGCTGATTCAGTCAAGCCGAGAAGAACTATTAGCGAGGTTTGTAGGCGATCGCCCTACTCCATAATTTAACCAGACTTCCGCCCACCCCCCAATCACCAAAAAAAAGGAGAGTCACTTGGGCGACTCTCCCGATCATCAGGGTGCATCTACTAAACACAATATATCAGGTTGGGGGTGGGGGGTGTCACCCCCTATTGTGTAGTTTTGATGAATTTTACCCCAGAAAAATTTAAAGTTGAGATTAAGCATTCAGCTTTTTCGCCATCAACTGGTTAGTCAGCTTGGGGTCTGCTCGTCCTCCAGTCTCTTTCATCACCTGCCCGACAAAAAAGCCCAACAACTTAGTTTTGCCGCTGCGGTACTGGGCTAACTCCTTGGGATTAGCCGCCAACACCGCCTCAATCACCTTGTCCAATTCCCCCGCATCGGAGATTTGTACCAACCCCTTACTTTCAATCAACTTAGTCACAGAACCGCCCTTGACCAGCAGTTCCGGTAAAATTTCCTTAGCGATTTTGCCGCTAATCGTACCTTTCTCAATCAAGGCAATTAGTTCCGCCAACCCAACAGCAGGGAAAGCAATTTGGGAAATAGATAACTTTTGCTGATTGAGATAAGCAGTAATTTCCCCCATCACCCAGTTAGCAGCTTGCTTGGGATTCCCCCCAGCCGCCACCACCGCTTCAAAATACTCCGCCACGCCCCTATCATCCGTTAGGACGCGAGCATCGTAGGCCGAAAGTCCTAAACGGGTTTCATAGCGATGGCGCTTGGCAGCAGGGAGTTCCGGCAATTCCTCTTGCCAAGTTTGAAGTTGTTCCCCAGGCAATTCAATTGGACAAAGATCTGGTTCGGGGAAATATCGATAGTCGCTGGAGCCTTCCTTGCTCCGCATACTAATCGTGCGCTGATTGCCTTCTTCCCAGAGCCGAGTTTCTTGGAAAATTTTCTCGCCATTTTCCAAGGCTTTGGTTTGCCGAGCAATTTCGTAGTCAATGGCTCGGTGAATGGCGCTGAAGGAGTTCATATTTTTGATTTCCACCTTCACGCCAAATTGCTCTTGTCCGTAGGGACGAATCGAAATATTGACATCGCAGCGCAGGGAACCTTCCTGCATATTGCCATCGCTGACACCGAGGTAGCGGAGAATGCGGCGCAACTCTTGGGCATATTCAGCCGCTTCTTGCCCAGAACGCAAATCCGGTTCCGAGACAATTTCTGCCAAAGCTACACCTGTGCGGTTAAAGTCTACCAAAGAATGGGTCGAACCAGAAAGGCGAGTCTCGTTCCGAGAGGCTTCGCCAACGCTCCCGCCATGAACCAACTTCCCCGCATCCTCTTCCATGTGCAGACGAGTAATCCCAATCCGCTTCCGAGTTGGATTACCTTGTTCATCTAGCAACTCAATTTCTAGCCAACCGTCTTTCGCTATCGGCAAATCGTACTGAGAAATCTGATAATTTTTCGGTAGATCTGGATAGAAATATTGTTTGCGGTCAAACTTGCTATAAGAGGCAATTTCACAATTGAGAGCCAAGCCTGCTTTCACAGCGTATTCCAGTACCTTTTCATTCAATACAGGCAACACTCCCGGCATTCCCAAACAAATCGGGCAGACATTTTGATTAGGAACTGCCCCAAATTCCGTGGAACAATTGCAGAAAATTTTAGTAGCGGTACTTAGCTGACAGTGAGTTTCTAAGCCGATGATGGCTTCATATTGCGTTTTAACTGGCGCAGCAGTAGTCATGGGCTTATTGATAGAGCGGTGGTGATAATCGCTCTATTGTAACTCCATCGACGATCTAAGGGATATTGCCCCCACCCACAAAAATCCCTATCCTCCCTTGGCGTTCTTTGCGCTAACTTTGCGACCTTGGCGTTTCCTCTCCCTCTAAATATACTTCAGACAACCTTTCTAAACATTCCTGATATTCCTTCAAAGAGTCATTTCTTTTTCCGAATCATTTCAATGGTAATCTTTCCGCCAAAATCGGGAATCGGGGCATTAGGTTTAGTTAACTGGAGTTGGACTTGATTAACTTGGGGAAATTCCAAAATTGCTTCCGCAATCGTTGTAGCAAGCTTTTCTACCAAGGCAAATTTAGAGGTTTTCACCAAATCCTGAATTGTCGCAATCACGCGGCGATAATCTAGCGTGTCCTCAATGTTGTCGCTTTGACCTGCTAAACTCAAATCTAGTCCCAAAGTGATGTCAACTTCAAACCATTGTCCTAATACTTGCTCTTCTGATAGATAACCAGTGTAGCCATAGCTGCGAATACCGCTGAGGCGAATATAATCCACCAAAATTTACCTCCAAATTTGGATCTTTCCCGAATTTAATTTAGTAGGAGTAGCGCCCCCGTGCCTACCCCAATCTTACTTTATTCCCGATTTGATTCTACTACAGATAGGTTGTCTGCTGATAGATTAACCAGAGGGCGATCGCTTTCTGCTGCTAACATCAATTCCTCAACATTATACAACATATTAGTGCAAATTTCATCTAAAGGCAAATCGTTGGCATCGTAGCCAAAGGGATTCTCGATTTCCCGTCCAATTTCTTCAATGCCAAACAAAATAAAACTAATTACCGCCGTAATAATTCCGGTGTACCATCCCAAATCCTCGACCATTTGAAAGGGTAAGAAAATACAATAAATTAATAATAGCCGCTGTAAATAAATCGCATAAGCTAAGGGAATGGGAGTTTTTAAAATTCGTTCGCAAGTCGTTAAAGCTTCTACCAGATTATCCAACAAAGTATTCATTGGGACTAAGATACTGATGTTGAGATAACCGCGATCGCACTCTTTTTTTAAATAACTACCAATCCAGAAAGCTACCTTCAAAGGGGGATTTTTCACCTCTAGAATTTGTTGACCTTGTTCGGGAGTCAGCAAAGCCTTTAATTCCTGATTTGGCTGTTCGTGACGTAAGTGTAACTTCGTTGCCACGGCAAAAGCTACTAATAGCCGTAAAACCGCAGATTTAGATTGGCGATCGCTTAATTCTGCGTCAGCAATTCCTACTTGGATTTGTCTCGACAGATTGCGGACATTAACTACCAGAGTTCCCCACGCTTTTCGGCCTTCCCAAAATCTTTCATAAGCCGTATTTGTCCGAAAAACCAATAATAGTCCTAGGACAAAATTAAACACTACATTGGTAATTACACTACCTAAAATCCGCCAGGATACAGGTAAACCGAAGTTGTACAAAACTGAAATCAACAATCCAAATATACCCACAACTGCCACGCGGGGAAGCACAATTTTGACCACGGAGCCTCGCAATTGTAAAGCTGTTTGAAACCAGTTCAATTGTTTTATATCCATTTTCACCTAGGGGCTATCTACTTTCAGGATATCATTATCTGTCCCGGCTACAGATAATTTAAAGTTAAAATCGATAATTGCGATCGCCTACCCACAAACTAACTGGCACAGCATTGCCTTGGCTATCAACTTTTGCTTCTACCACAAAAGGTTGGGCTTTACCAGGTTGGCTCAGTCTGCCTCGTTGCACTGCGTTGATATCATTATTTAACTGCTCTCGTTGCTCTTCAGGAAAATAGTAGCTTTCCAAATTGTAAGTAATTCGGCTGTATTGTAGTAGCCCCTTAATGGCGATTTGATTGGGGGATAATGTTAGAGGGCGATCGCTAACTTTAACCGCTTTCCAGGGTTTTGGACGACCAGAAGTTACTTGTTGGGCAGGAGTTTCTAAAACCACATAGATATCAGATGGGGTGGAATTGCGGCTAACTTTTGCAAATGTCTCTTTTCCGCCGGGGAGAATTTCTAAGTTACTATAATTAGAAATATCGTAACCTAGAGTTTGAGAATACCCCCGCAGAAAATCATAGGGATCTACCGGAGCGGTTTGCAAAATGATGGTTTTACCTGTTAAATGAATGTAAACAGCTTGGGCAGGAATGGAAATAATTAAAGCTGTTTGTAAGAACAAGGGAATCCAAAAGCGCCAAGGTTTGATTGGTTGAGGAGAGTTCATAATTAAAGGGAATAGGAATAGGGAACAGGGAACAGGGAATAGGAATAGGGAACAGGGAACAGGGAACAGGGAACAGGGAATAGGAATAGGGAACAGGGAATAGGAATAGGGAACAGGGAATAGGGAAAGGGGAGTGGGGAGAGGGAAGAGGGGTGAGAGGGGAGGGTGGGGAGAGAGGGT
>CAKZHE010000092.1 GCA_936920195.1 uncultured cyanobacterium
TCACTCTAGATATAGCGTTGATGGTGCGTTACGCTGCGCTAACACACCCTACGAATAGAGGTATTGCGTAAGTCCTGTTTATTTAGCTGGGGGTAATTGATTTTCTCCGCCAATTTGGGTTCTGAGGGCAGCTAGTTCATTTTCAATTTCATCAGTACTTTGGAGGGCTGCAAATTTATTTTCTAATTGGCTACTGTTTAATTCTCCGACGGCTTCGGCTTGGGCTTCCAATTGCAATACTTTCTCTTCCATCCGCTCGAAAGCATTGCTCGCCCCCCTAGTATTAATGTTGCCCAACATTTCATTCATCTTTTGAGTGGCTTGGGCAGAACGAGCGCGGGCAATGTATAAATCTTTTTTGGTTTTAGCTTCAGCAATTTTACCTTCCAACAGGCGCATATCCTGTTTCATCCGATTGACTAATTCGGTTTGCTGCTGAAGATGGATTTCCATCGCGTTAGCTGTGTCTTGATAGGATTTACGCCTAGTCAGAGCTTGCCGAGCTAAATTTTCGTCACCTTTTTGGAGGGCTAGTTGCGCTCGTTGATACCATTCCTGAGCTTGACTTTGGGCTTGACTAAATTGCCGTTCTGTGCGTTTTTGGGTAGCGATCGCCTGTGCCACCGCTTGCCGCATATGCAGTAAATCTTCCTGCATATCCATCACCGATTGTTCCAAGATTTTTTCGGGATCTTCGGCTTGTGAAATCAGATTATTGATAGTTGCCCGAATTATCCGCAGAATGCGGTCAATCAATCCCATCTTAGAACTCCGTTTGCGATCAATATATCCAAGCAGAGAACCCTTTATTTTTTAGTTCTTCTACAAATTTTTGGGCTTGGGATTCCTTGGGAAAAGTCCCCATTTGAATTTTGGTGCCATCAGGGAAATTCCGCAAATAGGCATCGCGAACCGCTTTTTTCGCTTTGGTTAGGGAACTTTCACCTTCATAGTTAATTAACACAGAATAATACTCTTTGGCTGACCGAGGGCGGATGGTGGCAGAGGCAGTGGGGGTGGCTTGTGGTGCCGACGTACTTGAGACGAGGGGAGGTGCAGAAGGTTGGAGCGATTCCGGGAGCAGTGCCGAAGCTAAACCAGGTGCGCCAGGGTTATTTTTAACAGTTGCAGAGCCAGAGGGAGGAGCCGTCGGAGCCGCTGGCACTCTTTGGGCGCTGGGTAGGGGACTGGGACTAGAATTGATGTTTAGGCTACTTAAGTTGCGGAGGTTCAGGTCAACAAATTCTTCTTGGGCTAAATTTGGGCCATTGGGAAGAGGGGCGATCGCAGGTACGCTAGCAAGAGGAGAAGTCGAGGGAATGGGACTTTGGGCAACAGTGGCGACTGGTTTCCGCCAAAAACGGTCTAATCCCAAGCGACTTAAGGCGGTGGGATTCATCAGCAAGTATCCCATGCTGACACTGGAAAGCAGTAACAATAGCATCGAACCAACCCCCAAGGGACTCAACACTCCATCCAGCAAACTGCTTTCATCTGGGAGGTTGGCATCTTCATCGCTTAAACTGCGACGCAGTTGCTCGGAAGAGGCTAAATAATCTTCTACGGTTGGTTGAGATGTGTGGGGATTAACTAAATTTCCGGTGGGGGTTTGAGTAGAATTGTCAGAACTGGGATGAGGAGATAAGACTAATTGTTCCTTTGCCGAACTGGGTAGAGGGTTGCTAGCGATCGCTGGTTGAGGAGGATCTGTAATACTAATAGCAATTGACTCTATGGGCGATCGCCCTGGCGGTTGCTGGCTGGGATTAGTTGCCGGAGTGCGTCCTTGCTGGCGGCGGTAACGGGCTAATTCTGCTTCTAATTGCACATCAAGATTGCTCAGGGCTGCTTGTAGGGCGGGATTAATTGATGGGGGGGCAGCGGAGCGGGGAGCAGTTTTATTGACAGTACGTTGACTCATAAAATTTTAGATCCTCAGCAGGCGATCGCAAAAGCCCATGCTACATCTTACACAAAGAACAGGGAACAGGGAACAGGGAACAGGGAACAGGGAACAGGGAATAGGTAAGAGGGAATTAGGGAATAGGGAATAGGGAATAGGGAATAGGGAATAGGTAAGAGGGAATAGGTAAGAGGGAATAATGTCTTTTAAATCTCTTGATGGCATTTTAGGTAATTTACAAAGTCAACCAGAATGGCAGTTACCGCTCAACTCCTTTCAGTGTTTGCTCAAATGCTGGCCTGAAGTGGCAGGAACACAGGTTAGTTTGCACGCTCGTCCCATCTCGATTCAAAAAGATACTTTATGGGTTGCCACCTCTAGTTCGGTATGGGCGCAAAATCTAACTTTCCAGCGCCAACTGCTGTTGAAAAAATTAAATCCCTATTTGCCCAGTCCCCTGACTGACATTCGCTTTTCAACGGCTAAATGGCAGGAAAAGAACCCACCCAGTACAGTTGAGGCTGATTCCTGGCAATCCCATCCTAGCCGAATTGTTCCCCCATCTGCTCAAACCTCTGCCTCGACACGCTCCCAGAAGCCAGAGCTTCCCCCGCCCAAACTGAATCCGCAACAGGCTTTTCAAAATTGGGAAAAAATGTTGCAGGTTCGAGCGCAATCCTTACCCCTTTGCCCTGAATGTCAATGTCCGACTCCCCCCGGTGAAATTGCTCGCTGGTCGGTTTGCGCCCTTTGTGCGACTAAACAGTGGCAATTGTGATGGGGAGGTGGGGTGGTGGGGTGATGGGGAGGTGGGGTGGTGGTAGAAGAAATTGAATTAAGGTCTGAATTATCAGTTTAAAATTGCTTTACAAAATACTGAGCGATCGCTAACTTATTAAGTTTAAAAGTACGCAAATCAATAGTCTTTACTCCATTCAATATTTCTGAATTTAAAGAGATATTGCTTTATATCATCAACGGCTCATATTCCCTGAAAAATTGCTTAGGCTGATCTGAGGAGCAAAAACGTCATAAATATATCGACCGTTTTTGTTATCTTTCTCTGTTTCCGTTGATCCCAGCCCGGTTTAAGTGGAAATTAGCAGGGAGTATTTCTACGGATTGTATAGGTTTTGTAACAAGAATCTGAAGAAAAGCTGAAGTTTATTTTTTCTTCGGGATCGCTGAAATCGAGGCTGGACAATGGATGGCGGTCATATAATCCCGCCAAGCAGTTTGAAATAATCTGAGAAGGTTAACTTGAAGAAGTTTACCTATTCCAGAGTTAGTCCCCAAGAGGTAACGAGGTTCTATGAGCCTAAATCCACTAGCTTCGGTTTGTCGGTCTTGCCGCTTCTACACGCCGGAAGGTCGTCGTGGCGGTCAGTGCCAACAATTAGGCGTACCAGTCCGCAGTAGTTGGCACGCTTGTGCCTTAGCGATCCCGGCTTTCGCACCTTCCTGGGAAACTCTTGAAGCTATTGCTATCTGGCCTACAGACGATCAACTTGTCTCCCGCGAGAAACTGCAATCAGATTTAAGAAAAAAAGTTTCTACCGTTGCTGAATCCCCAGCATCTAGCTCGTCCGCGCATTGAAATTCCAAATTTAACTAAACCTTTTAAAAAAAGAAATCGCATCTTCGCTTCGGCAAGGTGCGATTTTTAAAATTCCAGGACGGCATCTAGCAATACATCGGCTCCAAAGCGCACGGGATCGGTACAGGGTAATCCCGTCAGTGCTTGGATTTGCTCAATAGCTTGGACGGCACTAGCATCTTCTAGATGATGGGTATTAAGGGCGATCGCCACTACTTTAGCAGGCTGGAATACTCCCCCAGCCGCTGCCACGGCTTCGCAAAGCTGAATTACTGTGGGTAAAGGCGGGATCGCTATTTCAGGATGTTTCCGCAAGCTATTTTGACCAGCTTTATGCACCAAAATTAAATGGGTGGGTTGAGATCCCCGCAGCAATGGCAGGGTGGCAGTAGAACCGGGGTGTAATAGGGAACCTTGTCCCTCAATATGTAAAATCTCATAATCTGCCCCAAACCGCATTACCAACTGCTCCACCGCCCCAGCAGCAAAGTCCACCCGCACCGCATCCAAAGGAATGCCATCTCCTGCAATCATAATTCCAGCTTGCCCAGTGGCGAGGAATTTGGAGCGCAAACCCTTCTGAATCGAGGCTTGATGGAGTTGCAAACTGGTAGACATTTTGCCAATCGCCATATCTGTGCCTACTGTCAGTACCCGCAAACAGGCGAGCGATCGCGCTTGAGCGCTGGCAATGGGCAAATTGGGCGGTTCTTGGCGCACATCCCAAACCCACTGCCCCGGTTGCAACAACTCTTGAATTTGGGGATCTTTGGCTAGTTGAATGTGCAAACCATTAATTACCGATAATCCGGCTGCCACAGCTTGCCTAATTTCCTGCAACCAAGCTTCCGGCAAAGCTCCTCCCGAAGGAGCGATGCCAATTAGCAATACCTTGGGAGTATATGCTAATGCCTCTGTCACCGAAGCCACAATTGGCACATCTCGCGTAATTTTGGTTAATTCGACGAGGGATTTACCAGCAGATTCTCGATCGATTACCGCCACGATTTCCGCTTCACTAAAGCGGAGAATTGCCAGCCCAGTTTTGCCCTGAGTGCCAGAAATTCCCTCATGCAATAAAATCGCAATTTTGTGATTTGCAGTCAAGTTGCTTCGCTCCAATTCAAAATTATTTCCACTCTTCATTTTGAATTTAAAGTGGTTAAACTGGTTCCTAGGCTCTGCCTGGGAACCGATATCCAGAGGCTCTGCCTCGCTTGGTTATTCGAGGCAGAGCCTAGGCTGTTGACTTTGTGCCTTTTTGAGTGATATTATTCATACAATAAATACGTCGCTTTTTCGGT
>CAKZHE010000093.1 GCA_936920195.1 uncultured cyanobacterium
TCCCCATCACCCCACCTCCCCATCACCAACACTTATGAGTCGCGTAATTATCATTGGCTGCGGTGTAATTGGGGCAGCGATCGCTTATGAACTAAGCCAAGTTGCTGGATTAGATATCACTGTCATCGACCAGCAACCCCCTGCTACAGGGTCAACTGGGGCAGCCCTAGGCGTGTTAATGGCGGCGGTGCGTCAGAAAGCCCAAGGTAAAGCTTGGAAAATGCGAGCCGCCAGCATTCAACGCTATGAAACTTTGATTCCGGAACTTGAGGCGAGGACAGCAATTAAGATTCCTTTCAATCGTCAAGGAATTGTGGTGCTTTGTTGGCAGAAAGAAGACCTAACTATCTGGGAAAATTTAGCAACGGCTAGACAAGCTCAAGGCTGGCAATTAGACATTTGGCAGCCAGAGGAACTAAAAATTCGCTGTCCGCAAATTGATTGTTCTAGGATACAAGCAGCAATTTATTCTCCCCAAGATCGCCAAGTCGATCCTGTCCAACTGACTTTAGCTCTGGTGGCAGCGGCAGAACAAAATGGCGTTAATTTCCAATTTGGAGTTACAGCCATTGGTGCAGCGGCAGCTTATGTTGGCAGGCAACCGCGTCACTGCGATCGCCTCCACACCAGCGCCGGAGATTTGCCTACGGATTGGTTAGTGGTAGCAGCGGGGTTGGGGGCTTTTTCTTTTACTAGGGAATTACAGGAATTAATTGATATTCAACCTGTCCTTGGGCAAGCATTACACTTGCGCGTAGATACTCCTTTGGGCAATCCTGATTTTCAACCCGTAATTACGGGAGAAGATGCTCACATTGTCCCGATTGGAGAAAGGGAATATTGGTTAGGAGCAACCATTGAATTTCCCTCGGAGGAAGGGGAAGTTCTACCAGATCATACTTCTTTGAAAGGTTTGATGACTAGGGCGATCGCTTTCTGTCCCGCATTAGCGGAAGCGACAATTCTCCGCACCTGGTCAGGTTTGCGTCCTCGTCCCGAAAATCGTCCCGCCCCCATTATTGGCGAGTTACCCGGTTACGATAATGTGTTGATGGCAGCAGGTCATTATCGCAATGGTATTTTACTTGCACCGCCCACTGCGGAAGCGATTAAGGAATATATTCTTGCCCAAAAAAAGTAATTTTAAATTTACATCCAATTAATCTCGTAGTGAGTAGAGACGCGAAAATCCGCGCCTCTACTTTGAAGACGCGCAGTTACATCTGCTAATTTCCTACGACTACGATAAACTTTCTGTACTTAGGGGAACCATCTCACCATTATTGGTTAGCCCTAATAACATCGGCTCATTGGGGCGAATAAATTTGCCTGTGAGGGCGCAACGTTCCTCTTGTTGGGCGGTGGCGGCTATGCTGGCGCGAATATCGGTGCGGGAAAACTGATGCCGATATTCCCCGGATTTCTGCTGGACATAATTCCACAGGATATCCCGAATCAGTGCTTGATAACCTTGGTGTCCTGCCAAGTCCTTGAGTCTTTCCTTCAACTCCCTTTCTAGGCGGATGCTAGTCACTTCCATATCCGTGGTTGAGGTCTTGGGGAGCGTGTACATGATCTTTTCTCCAAAAAATAGTGGACAAGTCAGTAATACAAGTGTAGTATGTAAAAGTCGGGTTACGCAATTTTTCTTCACCACCTTTACCATGAATTCCCAAGTCACACTCTCCCATCTCCGGTCTGCCGCCAATTACCCCAGTAATTGGGAATCAGCGGCTGCGGATGTGGAGTATGTCTTTATAGGTATTGGCGGGGATAGCGGAAGAGAGCCGATTTTGGCAGCCAGTGGCAAACATGAAGATCTGAGCGATCGCCTTGAGGTGGAGCCACAAATAGAATGGAAGCGGGAGGTAGCAGCCTAAAATAGCTGTACCAACAATAGGACGAGAAAACCATCAGTTTTCTAGCCCCCGCTTCTACCGAAGAAGAAGCGGGGGTTTGTTGTACCAAGGAGTTCAGCCGTGACCAGTGCAATCAGTGCGACTGACGTATTAAGCAAATCGGTGGTGGTATTTTCCCAAAACTACTTGCCGATGAGCCGCATCAATATCAGGCGAGCGATCGCCTTAATTTTGACAGGTAAAGCCGAGCCTTTAAATTTCGGCAGTGATACCGGATGGCAAGTTAGCTCGCCTAGCGTCATTCTCGAAGTGCCAGAACACATCCGGTTAACTATGAATGGTAACGAACGGCTGTGGCGCATTCCCCCAGTCAATCGCCGAGAAGTTCTGCGCCGAGACCATCACGCTTGTCAATACTGCGGTAGTACCAAGCGCCTGACGCTGGATCACGTCATTCCCCGTTCCAAAGGCGGACAACATACCTGGGACAACGTGGTGACGGCGTGCGAAAACTGTAACAGCCGCAAAGGAGACCGCAATCCATTGCAAGCTGGAATGGTACTTCGCACCCAACCAAAAGCACCGATGCACCCCACTGTCGCTTTTGCCGAAAAGTTCTGGAAAAACAACCAATAGTTTTGGGTTTTGGATTTTGAGCAATTCAAAACTCAAAACTCAAAATTCAAAACTCTCAACATCACAGCGCGATATATCCAGCCATGCTGAAACTAACCTATACCGAAACTGGCTTCAACTTGGAATATTTGGCGCAATCTTTGGAAGATTGGGTCGCCGGACGAGTTATTTTGTCTTTAAGAATTGGTAAAAGTATTTGCTTGCAACCCAGCACAGCCTCGTTTTTGCTGCCTGTTGATTTGCCAGGAATGCAATTATTGGAAACGGAAGCCAGACGGGAAGGTGGCGATGCGATTGGTCTGGCTGTCGGCGATGCAGAGTTTATGGAAGTCAGTTTGCGCGGTAATTGGATCGCGGCAGATGTGGATGGGATTGAAGGAATCTTTGTGGCTTCGATGAGCGATCGCATTGAGTTCTTCATTTTCAAACTCTGGCAAGAAGCCCAAAATTGCGCGGCAACTTTTCCTTAACCGGACTTATGCAACTTCTCTTCGTTCCTAGGCTCTGCCTAGGAATCGGTTTAATAGGGGCAACCACGGGGGGATTGCCCCTACCATAAGTCCTATTGGAGAAAGAAAAATCTGTGGGTGGTTTTTTCTCCTAGCCTTTGGGTAGCGGAAAAATCACATCCATGATTTGGGAAGAGAAGAAGGCTAACCCAACTCCAGAAATGACTAAACCTGCGGAGCGTAAATTAGCTCCGGATGAAGAATCTGGTTGGAGGAACTTGTTGGCGATCGCCATCGCACTCAAGGCTACAATCATTTGGATGACAGTAAAACCCAACAAGTAAGCCACTAATGGGGTGGTTTCTGCACCAAAAATACTTTCCCCGTAGGCATAACCATGAAATATCCCGGCGATCGCGGCTAGTCCTGCTACTGTAGCTGTATTTAAACGGTTTTTCATCGCCATCAACACCCCAAACAGTAGCACGGAGCCAGAAACAAATAACTCTACTCCGGGTAAATTTACCTGAGCGAGGTGCAATCCGGTTCCCACCATTGCCGACAAGACAAACGCAACGGTAATGGCAATGCCGCTCGGATGGATGGCCGAAAATAGCCCTACGGAGACAATAAAGGCTAAATGGTCAAATCCAATTACCGGATGGGCTAACCCAGTCATAAACCCTTCTAAGAGATTGCTGGGCATTCTCCCACCCATCGCGTGGTGTGCCATTGCCGGAGTTGCGGTTAACAAGAACAGAATGCCCCCAATGACGGCGAGCATCCTGTACTGCCAAAGTCCATTTAAACGGCTTTGGCTCAAAAATTGATGACGATCTTTCATCCGTACCTCGCAGATATTAAAAAATGTGTCGAACTGTTGGCGGGTATCCTGGCTGAGAGCAATGTTCAATTGCTCTTTCACAGTTGCGGGACAGCGGCAGATTAGGACTGCACTTTCCCCGTTACCTCTAGCGGCTGCTCCCCGCTAGAGCCAACTTAGCTGAGATATAAACTCTACCATTCTCGGTGGCGATCGCTCTGATTCTGGGCAATTATTGAGATTCTTCATCCCCCTCCCCCCCATAGGGATGTTACCCTAGGGAAGAAACTATTTCTCTGGAGAAATGCCCGTGGTTGCCACCCCTGAAAAACTCCAAGCTCAAACGCCATCTACCTCTGCACCTCAAGATCGCGTGGCAGTATTATTGATGGGCTACGGTGAAGTTGAAAGCTACGAAGATTTTGCCAACTATAACGAACAGGCGTTAAATCTCCTCACGGCTAAGTTTGCTCCCGTACCTGCCTGGATTTATCCCCCCTTGGCAAAACTGCTGGCTTTGTTCGATCGTCATGAATGGGGACATCAACACGGAGATTTTATTTCTCCCCACAATCAGATTTTTGAAAACCAGCGTGCGGGGATTGAAAAGAATTTACAGGCAAAGTGGGGCGATCGCGTCCAAGTTTTCAAAGCTTTTAACTTTTGCGCTCCTTTCCTGCCAGAGCAAGTCTTAGCGGAAATTAAAGCCCAAGGGTTTGACAAACTATTAATTTATCCCTTGTTGGTGGTGGATTCGATTTTTACTAGCGGGATTGCCGTCGAGCAAGTTAATCATGGTTTAGTCAAGTTGGCAGATAGTGGAGAATATTGGTTAAAGGGACAACGCTATATTCCTTCCTTTTACAACGAACCTGCATATATTGATTTGCTTGCCCAATTAGTCATCGAGCAAATTGCGACGGATTTGGCAGTGGCTCATTTACCTTCCCAAACCGGAATTGTGCTGCTGAATCATGGTTGTCCCCACAAAGCCAAAGGTTTTACTTCGGGAATTACCGAAAGTCAAATCCTCTACGATCTCGTTCGGGAAAAATTAATTCATCGCTATCCCTTAATTTCTGTGGGTTGGTTGAATCACGATACCCCACTAATTGAATGGACGCAACCGGATGCTAAACTAGCAGCGGAAAACTTGATTCAATTAGGCGCAACTGCGGTAGTTTTTGCCCCGATTGGTTTTGCCACCGAAAATCACGAAACCTTATTGGATGTAGATCATATTATTCATGGTTTGCGCGATCGCCATCCCGAAGTCACCTATCGTCAAATGGCTTGTGTCAACGATCGTCCCGAATTTCTAGAAATGGCAGCAGAATGGGCAAATCCGCAAATTGCAGCGTTGTTAGCAGAAAAAGCGATCGCCATTGATTTCAATTCAGCCAAATCTCACAGCCACCATCATCACCACGATCATAGTCACCACCATCACCACCATTAACCATAATTGATGTAGGGTCGGTTTCAGGTATAATTGTAGGTTGGGTTGCAACGACAGTGGAAACCCAACAATGAAGTTCAAAATTCAAAGTTCAAAATTCAAAAAACAATTTTTAACTTTGAATTGATAATTTTGAATTTTGAATTAATCAGTAGTTGGTTGGGTTTGGCTGTCGCGCCACCCAACCTATGATTATTGATTGAGACGAACTATATAATGATTGAACGCCGCCGCGATCGCAACCTTTTGTGCCAATTAATTGCGGATAGAATTACCGCCACTCCCGCACAGCGAATTACTTTTGCTGAATATATGGACTTGGCTTTATACCATCCCCAACACGGGTATTATGCCACTAAAGCAATTAAAATTGGCGGACAAGGAGATTTTTTCACCTCTCCGCACCTGGGGGTAGATTTTGGCGAACTGCTGGCGGAACAGTTTTGGCAAATGTGGTTAATTTTAGGTTCGCCATCAACATTTACCTTAGTAGAAATGGGGGCAGGACAAGGAATTTTAGCCGCTGATATTTTGCGCTATTTGCAAAAACAACACCCGGATTTTTTCGCAGGGCTGGAATATGTAATAGTCGAAAAAGCTCATCGTTTAATTGCCCAACAAAAGCAGATTTTAAAGGATTGGGAACGGTTGTCTTGGCACACTTGGGAAGAACTTCCCCCGGAGGGAATTGTAGGCTGTTTTTTTTCTAATGAATTGGTGGATGCCTTCCCAGTGCATCAAATTGCGATCGCCCACGGTAAACTACAAGAAGTCTACGTGACGCTCAATTCAGATTCTCCCATATTTACCGAAGTCTTTGCCGAGCCATCCACCCCCCAACTAGCCGAATATTTTCAACTAATAGAAATTAACTTCCCTTCCAGTGCCTACGAAGACGGTTATCGCAGCGAAGTGAATTTAGCTGCTTGGCAGTGGTTGGAGCAGGTGGCAGCGAAATTGCAGCGGGGATATTTACTAACCATTGATTATGGCTATCCCGCTCGCCGCTATTATCATCCCCAGCGCCATCAGGGAACATTACAGTGCTACTATCAACATCGTCATCACAATAACCCTTATATTTATACAGGATGTCAAGATATTACCGCCCACGTTGATTTTACCAGTTTGGAAAATTATGGGGCGCGGTGCGGCTGGCAGTCCGTTGGTTTTACTCACCAAGGGTTGTTTTTAATGGCTTTGGGAATGGGCGATCGCCTAGCCAATCTTTCCCAAATTGAGGATACTGGATTTCAGGCTGTCCAGCAACTGCTACAGCGCCGGGAAGCTCTCCACCAATTAATCGATCCTACCGGATTAGGTAATTTTGGGGTGCTAGTCCAAAGTAAGGGATTGACGGCGGCGCAACAACAGCAACCGCTGAAAGGTTTGCAAATCCCTAATTAAACAAGTCGCTTTGCTCCAATCACTCGTTACTCGTTCCCAGGCTCTGCCTGGGAACCAGTTAGGGAATATCAGACACAATTACTGCATGAATAAAATTGCTCAAAAACTCGCAAAGTCAACAGCCTATGCAGAGCCTCTTGATCTCGGTTCCCAGGCAGAGCCTAGGAACCAGTTTAAATTCATTTAGACGCGCTATATCCAGT
This sequence comes from uncultured cyanobacterium, assembly GCA_936920195.1. Lineage (GTDB taxonomy): Bacteria > Cyanobacteriota > Cyanobacteriia > Cyanobacteriales > FACHB-T130 > CAKZHE01. The sequence goes on from CAKZHE010000093.1 coordinate 6,837, forward strand.
GAAGCCTGATTTAGAGAAATTGCAGCCTATCGATCGCATTGCTATGATCTTAATTGTCCTTCTCAGCTTAATTATGGGGCTGTTAGTTTGGAATGGCGATCGCGCTGTTCCATATATCCGCGATTTTAGCTGGCAAAATCAATTAATTGGGGCAGAAGATAATTTTTTTACCTTGACTTTTAGTCGTCCGATGGATCGTACCAGTGTTGAAGCGAACTTGCAAACAGAACCGCCTTTAAATGGTAAATTTAGTTGGGTAGGACGCAGGGCAATTTATACTCTTAATGCTCCGGTGCAGTATGCTACTAGCTATCAGGTAAAATTGCGTCAAGCTCAGGAGAATTTTACCAATCAGGGGCAAACGAGAAAGTTAATTCAACCCTTTGTCGGGAACTTTCGGACGCGCGATCGCAGTTTGGCCTATATTGGTGTGACTGGGGCAGAAAAGGGCAGATTAATCCTGTATAACTTAACCAAAAAGCAAAAAACTATTCTCACTCCCCCCGACTGGGTAGTAGAAGATTTCAAACCCTATCCAGACGGTAAGCGAATCTTATTTTCGGCAAGTGAATGGGCAAGTTATAAACCGGGATTGTTTGAAGCTCAATTGCAAGCAGTCACGACGGAAGTAGATTTATCAACGGGCAAACCAGCGGGGGAAATTTCCTTAGTTTTAGACAATCACAACTACCAAAATCTCAAATTCGATCTCTCTGCTGACGGGCAGGTAATTGTGATTCAACGGGCAGATAGAGATAATTTGGGTAATTTTAGTTTATGGGTATTGCGCCCCGATAGTCCACCCCAACCTTTAGATAATAAACCAGGGGGAGAATTTGCGATCGCGCCTGATAGTGAATCCGTCGCCATTGCCTTAGAAGAAGGCGTTACCCTGTTACCCCTAACTCCCGCTGGCAAACCCCTAGATTTCTTTCCCAAATTTAGCAGAATTCTGAGTTTTTCCAGGGATGGTACGGCAGCGGCAATGGTGAAGTTTAATAGCGATTATACGCGATCGCTATTTTTCATCAACAACCAAGGCGTGCAGAAAGAATTGCTCAAAGCCAGCGAAATTGTTAGTTGTCAATTCGATCCGCGATCGCCTATAATTTATTGTTTAGCATCCCAAGCGCTCAAAGGCAAAGAACAGATATTTTTAACCGCCATTGACATTGCCACTACCAAAGTAACACCCTTACTCCCTTTACCAGATCGACGCGATACCCAAATGAGCTTATCTCCCGACGGTTCAACACTATTAATAGACAATGTTGTCGCAACAGGTAAACTTCCGGAAGAGGGAGAATTAACTACTCCTGAAGGAGCAGCGATCGCCACCAGTAATATTCTATTATTATCTCTACCGAAAACCTTAAATTCACCATTACAACCCGAACAATTGCCCTTAACAGGTTTTCAACCCCGCTGGCTACCATAGGCTCTTGCCTGGAAACGATGTAGATGGGGAGATGGGGTGATGGGGTGATGGGGAGTTTCTGAGACAGTCCAGTAGGGTGCGTTAGCGGCAGCGTAACGCACCGCCTATCAGTTAACTGCTCGATAAAGGCTTAGTAAAATTGTTCATGGGAACCTCCATAATTGTCCATTCCCTTATGAGTAAGATATCCGGATTCTTTTCCTGTATGGGGATTTTTGATGTAACTGTAAATAAATTTTGAATAGTTTAAATTTTCTGTACAATTAATGTTGAATGCTGCCAATTTTGGAAAAAATGTCATGCTAGCATATCTAGGAATATGGTCATGTATCCACCAAGCTAAAGCTGTCCAATCTCCGGTTTTTTCGTAATGCGGTAAAAACGAAGTTACCACGATGCAAGCTGTTGCTCCCATGTAGCCCTTGGCATCTCTCACATCCCAGATATGACCTGCATAATTCGCTTCATTACTGCTACATTTGTATTGATTCTGATTTTCTGCACCTTTGGCATTGACAGCACAGGAGCGATAGCCAGAGCGAATGCTAATTCTACCCCAGACATCTTGAATTGGTTCTAGGACATTCTCACAGAGCATTTTACCAGCAGCGATCGCCAATTCTGGATCGTCAGGAATATTTGGAATCCCTTCAATTTGAGAAATTTCCGAGTACAGAAATTCCCGCATGAAGAAACTTTTGGAAAGTTGCACTCGCCCTAAGTTTTCTAAAGTATTGACACTCTGCGGTTTTTTCATTGTTGCCTCTGCGTGTAACTTGTCTACAAGCGTCGCACTACTGCTCTCCGAACATCCCGATAAACCACTGGATAGGATTCTGGCATTAGGCAAATTTGGTTTAGAATCTTATCTAAACAGCCTAAGAACTCGTCACCGAGTCCTAACTGCTGATTCTCATACCAAAAATATAGCAACAGGGATTTTGAGAATCAAGGGCGATCGCTCAAAGTTTAGTTTTTGGAAATGCGATCGCTTACCAATTCCTCCAAGCGAGGAGCCAAGGCAATACTTTTATTTGTGCCATCGCTTTTTTCAATTTGCAGTTGATGATTGACAAAATCAAAAATGATTTGAGTCCACAAGTGCAGCGTTTCGTAGGTATCTTGCCATGCAGCAACGGGGAGGGCAGGCCAAATCAGATTGGTTGATGAATTGGGAGTAGAATTAGTCATGGTTGAATAAGCTCTTATTTTGATTAAATGGCTAAACCTTGACAGAGGTGGCGATAAAATATCCCATCAGGAACAGGTGGCATGGGGTAGCGTCTGGGTATAGAATAGGGCAATCAGTTCCAAATGTATAAATATTAACCACAGGAAAATGACTATGAAAGTAAAGAATTGGATTTCCGCCGCTGCGATCGCTACCCTAAGTTGGAATGCCGTAACTCCAGTTTATGCCGAAATGTCCAGCGAAGCACTATTGGCGAATGCCAGGACAGCCACATCGGAAAATCCGGTAGATTCGGCAGCGGCGATCGCAGCTTTGCGTAAACTAGGACAAGAGGGTATCCAAGCTTTTTTGGCAACCTATAAAAGTGAATTACGCTTGGCGAATAATCCGAATTGGCAACAGTTGAATTCTGCTCTGGATGCGATTTGTCAGCAACGGGATTGTTATGCGACTCAATTGTACTGGCATACGGACTTGGAGCAGGCAAAGGCTGAAGCCAAGGCGACGGGGAAGCCAATTTTATCTTTGCGGTTGTTGGGCAGGCTGGATGAGGATTTAAGTTGTGCCAACAGTCGGTTTTTCCGAGTGGCACTTTACCCCAATGCAGAAATTTCCCAAACTCTGCGCGATCGCTTTGTTCTACACTGGCAATCAGTTCGTCCTGTTCCGAAAATCACCATTGATTTTGGGGATGGACGCAAATTGGAACGTACTGTCACCGGGAATAGCATTCATTATATTCTTAATTCTGATGGTCATCCCGTCGATGCTCTGCCCGGAATGTATGGTCCCCAAGCATTCTTGCAACATTTATTACAAGCGGAAGGAGTTGTCAAAGAGGCAGCTAAATTACCAGTTGCCGAACAGGATAATTTTATTCGCAAATATCACCGCGATCGCCTTGCCACTATTCAAGCTAAATGGGTAGGTGATTTACAGAAGTTAGGAATTGCGGCTCCAGAAGGATTAAAACCAATTCCGACAAAAGTTCCCACGGCACAGGAAGCTGGAGCCAGGGCAATTTCCAAACTGTATGTAGAAAACCCGTTGGTTTCGGCAATTTCTAGCAATCAACAAGCTTTGAACAATGTTACCAATGATGAAAGTTGGAATAAGATTGCTCAACTGCACGCCTCAGAAGCGCGACTTGATGGTAATAGTTTAGTGGCAATGCGGCGCAAAAATCCCCAAGTATTTAATATTGCCCAGCGGGGAATTACTCCCGGTTCTCCAGAAGATCCTCTCGTACCTGTGGTGAATCGATTTGAGTCTTTGATGGCAATGGATACAGTTCGCAATGAATATCTGCTCCAGCCCCAAATTTATCAGTGGTTCATTGAATCGCCGATCAATAATTTAGAAGCATTCAATGAACAAGTTTACTCGCAACTCTTCCTCACCCCTAGTACAGATCCTTGGTTGGGACTTTTGCCTGCGGATGGTTATACGGCGATTCAAAATGAAGGGGTGAAACAGTAATTGCATCTGAATCATTTGTGGTGTAGGGGTAGCCCCCCTACCCGCAGGGCAGTTTCACGCTAAAGTTCAATCGGTGAAATAAAAGGCGATCGCTGTTAGTGTTTAATTTCCTCCCTATTTTTAAACCTTTCTTGTGCGGATTTAAAAGCCTCTTGCATGACAGATTGAATTTTTTGAGGATCGGGTTTTTTACCCCCCATTAAATCTCCAAAATAGGTACAAGCTCCTTCTCCTAATGCCCAAGTATAGGCAGATGCCCAAGAAGCCGCGATCGCACTGCCAAAACCTGGTAAAAATTTAATTAGTTCGCGAGCGATCGCTTGAGCCAAAAAACCCCCGGCGATCGCACTTACTATTCCCCCAGCCTGAGCAGGTGTCAGCACTTGCCCATATAATTTACCTAACATTCCCACCATCGAAACTTGCAAAGCTGTCAAGACAGGCATGGTGGCAAAAGGTAAAGGTACGGCTGCCAGTGCCGCCGCCATCACTGAAAACGCCAAAATATAGCGCCGTGCCACATCTCGGTACAGATTACCGATTTCCTTACCACTTTCTTTATCCAGTAGCTGATAAATAGCGCGAGATTCTGCTTCCGGCAACAATTCCGCTAAGGTATCCCGGAGGGCTTCTAAGCCATAAAATACGGTTCTATAACCATCCTCTTCTAAAGTAAAGTCTAGCAGCACTGCTCGGTCATACAGCCCCTTAAAAGCCTCTTTAATCGCCGTCAAAGCCCGGTTAATTTCTTCGTAATCAGGGGGATAGGTAGGATGATCCGCAGTATCGGGAGGATAAGCTTCATGGAGGCAAGTAACCGCAAGCAAACAAGGAATATTGGCATATTTTTGCCGCAATTCCTTGGCAATTTGTCTGAGCGTATCGGTGGCAAAGTCGTTTATTTTGACAGTTAAAATTAATACTCTGGCGCGGGGACTTTCTTCTAAATCGCCAATAATTTCCTGCACCAGTTTTTCAGTATTCTGCCCAATATCGCCCAATCCCACCGTATCGGTAAAAACCAACAGCGGCATATCATTAGAAGGATAGGCATAACGTTGGGTATGTTGGGTATGGGGGCGAAATCCCTGCCCAATAATTTCCGCCGAAACTCCCGTCAATCCTCTGACTAACGAGCTTTTTCCCGCTTGGGGTTTACCAATCAAAATCGCTTCCGTTGTCGGCAATTCCGAACGAATGGCGGCTAAAATTTCGGCAACTCGCCCTTCACTGACGCTAAACCAATTGATGACGGTTTCGGCAATTGGTTTCACCGGGGAAAGTTGTTTTAATCGGGTTTGAGTTTGCTTCCAGATCTCTCCCAGGTACTTTTGGGGGGAATTATCCACCGATGCAGGTTTTGCCGTATCGGTTGCGGATTCTGGAGATGGGGTTGCGTCATCAATTGGTGGCTCGTTCATCGGGGAGTTCTAGCACTTAGATCAACTTTAGCGGTATTTTGGCTCCCTTTCACATCTAGAGATAGTACGGATTACACCATTCATTATGGCGATACAGTATGTCAACTGCCCCACCCACAAGGGGATGGGGCTTGTAACTAGGAAACAGAATTTCCTGAAACATCCGGGGTATTGA
>CAKZHE010000094.1 GCA_936920195.1 uncultured cyanobacterium
GTTGCTCCGCATATAGCGTTTATGGTGCGTTACGCTGCGCTAACACACCCTACGAATAGAGGTATTGCGTAAGTCCTAGAGAGGTTAAACCGACTTGGAGAATCGCCCAACTTGTTGATGTGCCAGATAGGTATCAAACACCGAGGCAATATTGCGGATCAATAATCTGCCGACTGGAGTCACTTCAATTCCACCGGGCAACCTTTTGATTAACCCATCCGCTTCTAGGGCTTGCAAGCGGAGAATTTCCGGCTCGAAGTATCGATCGAAATCTAGATCGAAGCCCAGATGATATTTTTCCTCTAGCTCATGTTCCGAGAGTTGAAACTGACACATCAGTTCCATGATGGCGCTGCGTCGGATTACATCCTCTTGACTCAGGCGCACGCCTTTTTCAATGGGCAGGGAACCAGCATCAATTGCCTGATAAAAGGGCTGGAGGCGTTTCTGGTTTTGAACATAGACATCCTGCAACATACTGATCGAGGTGATCCCAAAGCCCAATAGATCTGATTCTGGTTGGGTGGTGTAGCCCTGGAAGTTGCGGTGGAGTTCTCCGGCACGTTGGGCGATCGCCAATTCATCATTAGGTTTAGCAAAGTGATCCATGCCGATAAACACATACCCGCCTTGGGTAAGTTCCGCAATCGTCATTTGCAAAATCTTCAGCTTTTCGTCCGCCGGGGGAAATGCCTCTTCGGGCATTTTCTTTTGAATCGGTTTCAGCCAAGGTACATAGGCAAAGTTGAACACCGCAATCCGATCCGGGTTCAATTCCAGGGTTTTCTGGACTGTATCCTGAAAGGTTGCCAGATTTTGATAGGGTAGACCGTAAATCAGATCCACGTTGACGCTTTCAAATCCAGCTTCCCGAATCCAGCGCATCACATCGAATAACATCGTTTCCGGTTGTACCCGATTCACCGCTGCTTGCACTTGGGGGTTAAAGTCCTGAATCCCAAAGCTAATTCGGTTGAATCCTAAGCGTCTGAGGAAGAAAATATAATCTTTGTCAATGTAGCTGGGATTGATCTCGATCGAAATCTCAGCATCTGGGGCAAAATTAAAATGGCTTTGGAAGGTAGACCAGAGAAATTCCACCTGACTATGATTAAGATAGTTGGGCGTGCCACCACCCCAATGCAATTGATTGACTTTGCGATCTGGGTGAACTAAAGCGGAAACTTGCTGAATATGGCGGGTGACATAGTTCAAATAAGGATCGGCAACCTTTTTCTGCTGAGTAATAATCGTATTACAACCGCAGAAATAGCAAGGGGTTTCGCAAAAGGGAATGTGACAGTAGAGGGAAAGGGGGGTTTTTTTGAGGTTGCCAAGGGCGATCGCTGCCCTAAAAAAGGATTCGTCAAAATCTGACTTCAGTTCCGTTGCTGGGGGGTAGCTGGTATATCGGGGTAAGGGTTGGTTGTATTTTTGGAGCAGATCCGCGTCAAACTCGACCGTTGGAGACAACAGTTTCATAAATTAAAGTATTCCTGTAAAAATGTGTAGGGGAGTTTTGCTTATTCCGCCGTTGTCAGGGCAACGGTTCCATGACCGGGACGACGGTGTTCTGTACTTCCTGGTCGATCCTGACGGGTGAGCAAATCAAAGGTATGTTCCCCAATCGCTGCTCTCACATCTGGTTCCAATGCGTGCATGACATCGCGGTTTAGCTGAAACACCGCATTGGCTTCCGCCACAATTCGTTCAATTGTTGCTTCATCTAGAGATAGGGAATCCAAGGCTTGACGATATTTTTCCTTAAAGGCGCGTCTGGCTTCTGGAGTGGGAATTTGCTCAAATTCATGCAGAGCAGTACCCTTATCCGCAGGCAGTTCCAAGGCGGAACGAATAATATTTTTCAGGCTCTGTCCGCCAGAGAGATCGCCCAGATAACGGGTATAGGCATGGGCGATGAGCAGGGGAGGATCATTGTCCGCAATTTCCCGAATCCGGTTGACATAGGTTTTCCCTGCATCCAATGGGACAATCTGACTAGCCCAATCCTCGCCATAGTAAAAGGCCAGATCCCTTTCTAGATTGGCTGTGCGATTTAATTCGGGGAAAACTGTTGGTCCGACAATCGGGTGATCGCGGTGACGCTCCAGGGCTGCTTCCAAGGTACTATAGACTAAATATAAATTAGCTAGCAGTTTGCGGAATGGTTCCCGTTCCACAATGCCTTTCAGAAAGCATTTCATATAGGCGGTGTTTTCAGCAGCAGTATGGGACTGTTGCGTACCTTCTCTTAAACGAACGGATAAATTGGTCATAGCAATACCTCGCAATGTTATTTGGATTCTGGGTAAACCTGGAAATAATGGTCTAATTCATCATCGACCCTCACGACTTCTAAATAACTCCATCATTCTATAGCTATCAAGCTCGCCAGTAGCAGTCCGTTTCAAAACTTAATATTTGCTGGAAAGGAGCGTTACTTATAAAAGTTATTGATTTATTCGCTGGATGTGGTGGCTTGTCGCTAGGATTTCAGAATGCGGGATTTAAGATCGTTGCCGCATACGATTTTTGGGAGCCTGCAATCAAGACTTATAGAAAGAATTTTGACCATCCAATTTTTGACTGCGATTTGTCAAAATTGGAAAACTTTGATATTTTTCAGCCTTTTAAAGCAGATATGTTTATTGCTGGCTCTCCTTGTCAAGATTTTTCAAGTGCTGGCAAACGAAATGAAGAATCAGGCAAAGGAGATTTAACAATTTTATTTGCCCAAATTATTGCTGAATTAAAACCTCGGCTGGCAAAGAATTTAGCAGATAAACCTTTAACAGTGAGAGAATATCTAGGGACAAAGATTGATATTGAACACTATTATCGACATCCTAGAACTTATGCTCGGAGGGGGGTTTTTAGTATTGATGAACCAAGTCCAGCAATTAGAGGCGTTAATCGACCGATTCCCAAAACATATAAAAGTCATGCTGGAGATACAGCAATGGTATCGCCAGGATTGCGACACCTGACAAGCAGGGAAAGAAGCTACATTCAGACATTTCCAGAAAATTTTATATTTGAGGGTTCTAAAACGGATATTGAGCAAATGATTGGCAATGCGGTTCCGGTGAAAATGGCAGAATATATCGGAAACTGCCTTTTAGAATCCGTCCCATAGTGAAGAAATTCTTAAAATATTGGGGTAGAGAAAAGTAAAAAAGGCTACCAAGAGAAGAAAAGGTGCGATCGCGATCGCACCTCCATGCCGATCTAAAACACAAACTGGGAAATAAAGTTAATTTCTGTGAACAATTACCTCTACCTCTAGAGAGATTAAATTGAGATTGTTTGCTAAAACACAATCAACCCAAAATAAGTAGCTACAATGAGAGGGATAAAGAGAGTGGATTTTTCACCTCTGAATTTTAAATTGTCGCTTAGTTGCTTTTTGCAAAAACTTTATGGAATCCAGTGGTCCGTCTGCCAATCCTGCTGACCAACCTCCCGATAGGTGGGCAGAAATTTGGGGAACAGTCATCGCCGTACTCACCCTGACTTTACCCTTGTTGGCGATCGCTAACTTCTCTTCCAGCAGCCGCGTTCAGCTTTTGCAATCAACCCCCTATTCCCTCAACCAAACCCAAAATTGAACCTCAGAGCCAACAACTGTCCCATGTTCCCGTAAAATGCTACACGGGGGAACAAACAGATCTGGCTGACTTTGGTCTGCTGTTCTCCCCGGATGCTAGTATTGCTTGGAGAACTATATCGTGGATCTATCCCGCATTCCTGCCCAACCGAAACTCGGTGTCATCAACGTTTTGATTGAAATCGCCGCCGGCAGCAAAAATAAGTACGAATTTGACAAAGATTTACAAGCCTTTGCCCTGGATCGGGTACTATATTCCTCTGTTCAGTATCCCTACGACTATGGTTTTGTCCCTAATACCTTAGCGGATGATGGCGATCCTCTGGATGGAATGGTGATGATCGATGAGCCAACATTTCCCGGATGCGTGATTGCCTCCCGTCCCATTGGGATGCTAGAAATGATTGATGGGGGCGATCGCGATGAAAAAATCCTCTGCGTTCCCGATAATGACCCTCGGTTTGCTCAAGTCAAATCTTTGAAAGATGTGGCTCCCCATCGCTTAGACGAAATTGCGGAGTTTTTTAAAACCTACAAGAATCTGCAAAAGAAAGCCGTCCAAATCCTCGGTTGGCAAGACATCGACAAGGTACAAGCCCTGGTAGACGAGTGCATTCGGGCTGCTAAAAAGTAAATCTCCAGCAGGAAAAAGGTTAACAGCTAGTTAGTAATTTGCTAACTAATGCTAACCAATGCTATACTTCGAGTATGGCATACGTCCCACTTAGAAAAGCGGTCGAATTTCTGGGATTGCACCCTAACACATTGAGGCGATACGCAGATGAAGGCCAGATCAAAAGTATCAAAAATGCTGCAGGGCAAAGGTTGTATGACGTTGAATCCTACATCCGAGGGGAATCAACTAGAACTACCGTTATTTGCTACTGTCGAGTCTCATCCACAAAACAGCGAGACGACCTCAACAGACAAGTTAGTTATATGCAATCCCTCTACCCAGAAGCAGAAATCATTAAAGATATCGGCTCTGGACTCAACTTCAAGAGAAAAGGTCTGCAATCAATATTGGACAGACTTATGCGCGGAGATAAGTTCGCGCTTGTCGTTGCCTGTCGGGACAGACTGGCAAGATTCGGGTTCGAGCTTATACAGTACATGGTCGAACAAAACGGTGGAAAAATCCTGGTTCTCGACCAATCTGTATATTGTCCAGAATCAGAACTTACCCAAGATCTACTCTCAATTCTTCACGTCTTTTCCTGTAGAATGCCCGGACTTAGAAAATACAGTCAAAAAATCCAAAAAGATTTGTCTAAAGCTGAGTCCGCAACAGAAACAGACGATTAAAAAATGGTTTGGGGTATCTCGGTTTGTTTATAACCAAACCATCGAATATTTGCGGCAACCCGGCACTAAAGCCAATTGGAAGGGGATAAAAACTGGCATACTTCAGGGATTACCGGAGTGGTGCAAAGAAGTCCCGTATCAAATCAAGTCGATAGCCATTAAAGATGCCTGCATTGCCGTCAAAAAGGCTAAAAAGAAATATCAAGAAGGAGGTGGGATTAGTCAATGCAGATTTAGATCAAGAAAATCGCCAATCCAATCTTGTTATATTCCTAAATCTGCGGTCAAAGACAACGGAATATACCACACAATTTTGGGAGAAATTACTTATAAAGAATCCCTCCCAGCAAATATAGGGGATTGCAGATTAGTCATGGCATATAGCGATTGCTATCTTTGCTGCCCAATAACAAGTCCGCGACTAAAATCCGAAAACCAAGGAAGAGTCGTGGCTTTAGACCCAGGGATTAGAACATTTTTAACCTTTTTTAGCGAGGACTCATTTGGTTGGCTAGGTCAAGCAGCGAACATAAAAATCCAAAAACTTTGCTTTAAACTAGACCGATTAATTAGTCAGATATCGACCGCCAAATCGCGGCGGAAGAAAAGGTTAAAAAAGGCTGCAACCAGGATGAGAGGAAAACTCAAAGCCTTGGTTGATGAACTGCACAAGAAAATTGCCAAGTTTTTAGTAGATAATTTTGATGTAATTCTCTTGCCAAATTTTGAAACATCTCAGATGTCCAAAAAAGGGAAAAGAAGGATTAGATCTAAGTCAGTCCGGCAAATGCTGTCTTTAAGTCACTATAAGTTTAAGCAGTTCGTGAAACACAAAGCCCTTGAACATAACAAGATAGTGGTGGATGTTAACGAAGCTTATACCTCAAAGACTGTAAGTTGGACAGGGGAAATTATCAAAAACTTGAGCGGGTCTAAAATCATTAAATCTCCTAGGGATGGTCGAATACTCGATAGAGATATTAATGGTGCGCGGGGGATTTTCCTCCGTGCATTGGTTGATACGCCTTGGTTGAGGGATAACCTCAATTTATGTGTTTGTTAGCATTAGTTAGCAAAAAAGTATCGGCAAATGTTCATAACTGCCTTTTTCCTTTTGGGTTGAGACGTGATAATTGATCTTTTATGCAGCGCACCCTTCTTCGAGCCAAAATCCATAGTTGCACGCTCACCGCCGCCCATTTGAATTATATGGGTAGTATCAGTATCGATCTGACGCTACTGGAGGCGGCGGATATTCTGCCCTACGAGCAGGTGCAAGTGGTGAATGTTGCCAATGGTAATCGATTTATTACCTATGCGATCGCCGCGCCAGCGGGTTCAGGAGCAATTGAACTGAATGGAGCCGCAGCGCGGTTGGGAGTGACAGGCGATCGCTTGATTATTATGACCTATGCTCAGTTTACGGCAGCAGAACTCCAGAATTACTCCCCCAAAGTAGTATTTGTGGATGAAAGAAATCGGCTGTTGGACATCAGCCACAAAATTGAATATGCTCTAACCGAATAATATTGCTCGCGCTTAAAGTCACCCTAACCCCCGCTCCAATCTGCGATGACTGGATGGGGAACTTTGCCATTGCGAGTGACTATAATGGTTGGGAGAGCAAGATTAAGGAGAGATAATGGGCGTTAAAATTCGCTCAGATACTAATGCTTGGCAAGAGGCGATCGCCACCTTAGGATTAATTGTCGCTTGGTTGTATGCTCAGAGGCGATCGCTTGACTGGTTATGGCAATCTGCTTTCCAAGGTTCTCGCTATTATTTGGCAATTTTGGTAATTGGGATTGTTTTGGTATCATGGCAAGCCATCCGCCATTATCGTCGGAGGGAAAGCTACACCAATTTCATTTCTGCTACCCCCAAACTTGCTCCTGCTCCCTTGACATTGATGGTGAGTGCGGCGATGTTAGCGATCGCTTTTACTTGGCTAGTCGATCTTAACCAATTGAGCGCCCTGTTTTTCCTTTTAGGTAGTTATGGATTAGCAGGTTTATTTATTGAGCCTGACTGGTGGCGCAAAAATTTACCTGTTGCTGCCTTAGTTGCCTTAATTTTACCTTTTAGCGCCCAATTTGATAGCGGGTTGGGGATTCCTGCCAGAGTTTTGACAGCCCAATTAGTGCAACAGTTGCTTTCCTATTGGCAGATTAGCGCCATTTCTTCCCATGATATTATTGTGTTGGAAAATGGCGTTGCTCAGGTAGATTTACCCTGTAGCGGGTTAAAAAGTTTGTGGACGGGAACAGTTTTTTTATTAGCTGCCACTTGGTTAGAAGGTAGGCGGATTGGTTTTCAGTGGTTATTGATTTTATTTGCTAGTTTGTGGTTATTGGTTGCCGTCAATTCAGCGCGGGTGCTAGGATTAGTAGCGATCGCCTATATTTGGCAACAACCATTCTTTGCCGGAATCTTACATCTACCTTTAGGAGTTTTGGGGTTTATTTGTGCCTGCGCCTTAACTTGGTTAATGTTGCAAGTTGTTCCTAAACATCAAAATATTGCTGAATCCCCTGCAAGTAACTTTTCTCTGAATTTAAAATTACCATTTTCCTTATTAATATCAATTGCCATTAGTTTGGTTTTAGTTTCTCACCTGCAATATTCTGCCCCTATTCCCTTATCAATTGAGAAAATAACATGGCCTGCCCAAATAGTCTCCGAGCGCCTCCCTTTAACTACCGTTGAAGAGAGATTTTTTAAACGTTATCAAAATAATACCAACCCAGAAAAATGGCGATTTACAGTGGGCAACCTTTCCGGCTCTTTGTTAATAGTGGCTAGTACCTCTTGGCAAACTTACCATCCCCCGGAACTCTGTTTAATGGGCATGGGGTTAAAAATTGACTCGGTTAAAACTAGCGCGATCGCTCCTAATATTCAAGGACGATGGCTATCTTTAGATAACGGGCAGTTTTCAGCAGTATATTGGTTGCAATCTCCCCAACAAACTACCGATGATTTATCAAAAAGAATTTGGAGTGAAATTAGTCACCAAAGTCATAATTGGGTATTAATTTCCATCCTTTTCGATCGTTCTTTTAGTCCAGATAATCCTGAAATTAGCCAGTTTGCGGAAGCTATTTATCAAAGCATTAAACGCAGTTTTATTAGTAGGGGTAGCGCCCCCGTGCCTACCCCAATTGTAGGGGCAACCGTGCCTACCCCAACTGTAGGGGCAACCGTGCCTACCCCAACTGTAGGGGCAACCGTGCCTACCCCAATTGTAGGGGCAACCACGGGGGGATTGCCCCTACAGGATTTCAAAAATCATTTAGACGCACTATAAAGGGAGTACAAAGGTGAAAAAAACCATTGATGTTCTAGGTAATTTAATATTTTGGTTGTGGAATCTCGCTTTTTTAAGCGTGGTTTATCTGGGAATTTTACCCTATATTGCCATACCTTTGATTCAGGCAGCGATCGCCGGAGCAATTCCCTTTGATTTATTCCTCAGTTTAGTGGGTTTAATTGCCGTACCAACTATTTGCGCTGCCCTCCCTTTGTTGAAAAAGGAATTTACTCAACAGCCTAACCAATTAATTCGCCTATTTTATGGCGTAGAAGCACCGCTATTTTTACTCTGTTTGTTGCGGCTGTTTTTAATCCGAGAAGTCACTCCTGCTAGTATGCAGCTTTTAAGCACTTTAGTGATTTGCGTACTAGCATTTTTTGCCGAATTAGCTTTTGGATATGTAGGCGATCGCGAGGATCTAAGCCAACAAACCAAAGATATTTTGAGTAGCATCCAGTTAATTTGTCACTGCTTCATGCTATTAGCCGGACTGTGGGTAGGTGGAGTATTACTATTTTATACTATTCCCCTGGCTCCAGTCTTCATTTGGGAAGTTTTGCAATTTCGCTGGGTGGAAGGGATAATATCAAGCTTTAGATATAATCCTTTGGCAGCTATTTGGTGGGTTCCCATATCAATTTTATTCTTTGGTTTATCCACTTCCCTATTTGTAGTCATGCCCTACGCTTTGACTAAAATTTATCTCCAAGCCTATAACCGCATTGTCCGATTATTTGCTAAACAGTACGGTGCAACTCGAACCTGGACAACTTCAGTGGCGGTTGTAACTGCCTGGGCGATTGTCTTTATTAATTTTCAGTACCAGCCACAAATAGAGGCTCTAAATTTGTTAAAAAATCCCCCCACTAATGACAGCGAGAAACAAGCACTTTTAGCCAAATCAGATCTGATTCAAAAAGGTTTGGTAAATGCTTATTTGTATCCCTATCGCTATCTCAGCACCTGGCAAGAAAGCAATCAAGTTCAATCCATGTATCAAAGCATCTTTAAGATGCCGCCAGAATCCGCACAGACAGTTCAAAATCTTTATAACTATTTCATGTCGCCGTTTTTATACAATGGCGATCGCCTTGACAATGAGAAAGCCGCTGAACTCTATCCCCAGTTCTTTGACGCGCCAATTCAAAAGGCAGAAAGAGTAGCAATTCAAAATGCTTTGCAAGCTACCTATAATCGGGGGGAAGTGAAAGCTGGCTTACTCAATATTAATGAAGAAAAAGTTTGGTTAGCCCAGCAACAAGTCTCTGTCACTCCACGCGGCGATTGGGCAGATGTGGAATTAGCCGAGGTTTACGAAAATCAAACCCTCGATCTACAGGAAGTATTTTATTACTTCTCCTTGCCAGAAAGTGCGGCTCTGACAGGTGTATGGTTGGGAAATACTGACAAACGTGCCGATGCCTTCACTTTTACTATTTCCCCTCGCGGCGCGGCTCAAAAGGTTTATAATGCCCAAGTTTGGCAACGAGTCGATCCGGCTTTGTTGGAACAAGTTGGACCTCGACAATACCGTTTGCGAGCTTTTCCAGTCCCTAGAAAAAACTTTCCAGAAACCACTATTACCAAGTCTCCCCCCCAAGAAAAGTTGTATTTGTGGCTAACTTATCAAGTGCTACAACAACCTAATGGTTGGCCTTTACCTAGGCTGACGGAAAAGCGAAATGTTTTTTGGACAGGCTATTCTCAACGGATAATTAATGGGCAAAAATTCAGTTCTGACAATTGGTTGCCCGATGCCATTCCTGCTGCTGAAAAACCTCAACCCATTGCCCATGAAATTAATTTTACTGAAGGTTATCGGCTCACAGCTAAACCTTTAAATAGCTCAGATTATACTTTGCCCCAAGGACAAAAAATAGCAGTGGTTTTAGATACTTCTCGGAGTATGTCAAAGCATACCAAAGAGGTGCAAGAAACCTTTGCTTGGTTAAAAGAAAAGGGGTTTACCGATGGCGATCGCGCTAACAATGATGCAGATTTATATGTAACGGCGATCGCAGGTTTAGAACCCCAACGCCAAGACGATCTAGCTAATTTCGATCCAGCCAAATTTACCTTCTACGGCACTCTTTCCTATCAAGAGATTCTGCAACAGTTTACCCAACTGCGCGGCGATACCAACTACGATGCGGTTTTAGTCGTCACCGATGAAGGTAGTTATGAATTGAATAAAGATCCCCGCAGTAAAAATAAAGACCAAAAAGCTGCTTTTGGTAACTTACCCCCCATGCCTGCCCCAGTATGGATGGTACATTTAGGAGGGAAAATGCCCCCCGCCTATCAAGATGCCACCTTAAAGGCGATTCAAGATAGTGGTGGTGGCGTTTCGGCAGAATTGCCAGAATTAATGCAGCGGTTGGCAACTAAAAAGAGTTTGGGAAATAATGCGATCGCCGTTGCCGATGGTTATGGTTGGTTTGCTGATAAAATTGCTCAAGATCGGGGACAAGTCAGCGGACAAAACCCGATTCAAAGTGGTTTTGAACAGATTGCTGCCAAGTATCTAATTTTGAATTTGAGCAAAGATAAAAATCAGTTGGGGCAGTTGGATGCCATGCACGCGATCGCCAAACGGTTTGGCATTATTACGCCCTACTCTTCCATGATTGTATTAGTTAATGACAGCCAAAAAGCAGACTTGAAAAAAGCTGAGGGAGAGAGCGATCGCTTCGATCGTAAAGTAGAAAATGGTAAGGAACAATTAACTAAACCGAGTAATCCCCTCAATGTTTCAGCAGTTCCGGAACCAGAAGAATGGTTGCTCCTAGGATTATTAGCGGTTGGGCTAATTTTGGTCATCCGCCAGCGCCGTCTCGCCAATTAACAGGGAAATGGAAAATTCTAGTCATTGGCATGGCAGCCTGAATCTGCACTTTGCTCGCCGTCGCAATAGTACCCAAATTATTGAGCAGCGATCGCAAGCCCCTCTGAAGGTACAACGTCCATTTTATCCCGAAGGAGCAGAAGTTTGTCACAGCACAATTTTACATACGGCTGGGGGGATGGTGGGAGGCGATCGCCTATCGATTAATATTGACCTAGCACCCCAAACTCAAGCCACGATTACCACCGCCGCCGCCAGCAAGATTTATCGCAGTAATGGACAGCAGGCGCAACAAACTATTAATATCCAAGTTGCCGCCGATGCCGTTTTGGAATGGTTGCCCCAAGAAACCATTGTTTTCAATGGCGCAGTTTATCGGCAAGATTTACGGGTAGAATTAGCCCAGGGAGCTACCTGGTTAGGTTGGGAAATTGTGCGGTTTGGACGCAGTGCTAGGGGAGAAGAGTTTTTACAAGGGGAATGGCGATCGCATTCAGAAATATATCAGCAAGGATATCCCCTCTGGATCGATCGACAGTGGTTGCCAGCCGGAGAAGAAATCATTCGCAGTCCCCACGGTTTAGCCGGAAAGCCCATTGTAGCGAGTTTGAGTTGGGTGGGAAAAGAAGTGACACCAGAAATTGTCAGAGAAGCGCGACAATTGTGGACAGAAATGCCCCATCAACAAGGGGAAATTGGTGTAACCAGACTGACTTGCGGATTATTATGTCGATATCGTGGTGCGGAAACCCCAGAAGTGAGAAACTGGTTTATAGCAGTTTGGCACTTATTGCGCCGATCTTTTTTTAACCGTCCTAGCTGTCTGCCCCGCGTTTGGCCTAAATAATTACTGATTAAGATGCAACTAACACCTCAAGAAAAAGACAAACTCTTAATTTTTACTGCCGCTTTGGTTGCCGAACGACGCAAAGCCAGAGGTTTAAAATTAAATTATCCTGAAGCGATCGCCTATATTTCTGCTGCTATTTTAGAAGGCGCTAGGGATGGGCAAACTGTTGCCGAATTAATGAACTATGGCACAACTTTGCTCAAATACGAAGAGGTGATGGAAGGCGTACCAGAAATGATCCATGAAGTTCAAGTGGAAGCAACCTTTCCTGATGGTACTAAATTGGTAACTGTTCACAACCCGATTCGTTAAACTGCCCCGAATACGGTTTTTAAAAACCCTTTACTACCACGTCTAGTCTAAAATGTTGGGTTATCCCAGTAGAGACGTTCCTGGAAATTTAGGAGTAGATGATATGACATTAGCTGAGGTGATTCCTGCGGTGCAACGACTTTCCGCCATAGAAAAACTCAAACTAATTAGGATTCTCGTAGAAGATTTGGATCTGACTGAAGATATTTCGCCTCTAGAACCTTTCAAAACATATAATCTACCAACTCCGTATAATAGCTTTGGCGTTGGTGCAGTTTTAATGGAAGCCCTAGCTATTTCAATACAGTTCAGTTAACTAAGTTCGTAGTTGGGCTTCAGCCCTAATCCGGAGAGGGCTGAAGCCCAACTACGAACT
>CAKZHE010000095.1 GCA_936920195.1 uncultured cyanobacterium
AATCCGAATTAAGCTGCTCAATCCCACAGTTCCCCATATTCCCCATAATCCCCAAATTCCCTATCTTCCCCCTGTTCCCTGTTCCCTGTTCCCTCTCCCCCCCTGTTCCCTGTTCCCCGTTCCCTCTGTTCACCGTTCTAGGTTAATGTTTTAATAAGGATTGTTAAAAACTCTTAACGAATTAAGTTTTTCTCTATTAATCTGCTGCCCCATTCCCGCCGCCTCAACATCCCTATTAGGAGCCAAGCCCAAGCATGATTCCCTTCAATCGCCCCCTCTCCTCTGCTGAATCTTCTGAAGGTAGCGCCGCCGAGACGCGCCCCGATAAGCCAGAGGAAGCCTGCGGTGTATTTGGCATCTACGCCCCCGGAGAAGACGTTGCTAAGTTAGCTTATTTTGGTTTATATGCACTACAACACCGAGGGCAGGAATCAGCGGGGATTGCCACCTTTGAGGGCGATCGCGTACATTTGCATAAGGAAATGGGCTTGGTGTCCCAAATCTTTAACGAAAGCATCTTAAGCCAGCTAACGGGCAATCTCGCCGTTGGTCATACCCGCTATTCCACTACGGGTTCTAGTCGGGTAGTTAACGCCCAACCCGCCGTCGTCAAAACTCGCCTAGGAGCGATCGCGCTCGCACATAATGGTAATTTAGTCAATGCAGGGGAATTGCGAGAAGAACTGCTCAGACGAGATTGTAATATTCTGAGTACCACCGATTCAGAAATGATTGCATTGGCGATCGCCGAAGAAATTAACGGCGGACAAGATTGGTTAGAAGGGGCAATTCGCGCCTTTCGGCAATGTCAGGGCGCATTTAGTCTTGCCATTGGTACTCCCGCCGGACTAATGGGGGCGCGAGATCCCTATGGCATCCGTCCCTTAGTCATTGGGACTCTTTCCCGTCCTTCTGCCAATAGTAGTCCATCTCGCCCCTATTACGTCCTGGCTTCGGAAACCTGCGGCTTAGATATTATTGGGGCTGAATACCTGCGGGATGTGGAACCAGGGGAGTTAGTTTGGATTACCGATGAAGGCATGGCTTCCTTTTTCTGGGCAGAAAAACCCGAACGGAAACTGTGTATCTTTGAAATGATTTACTTTGCCCGTCCCGATAGCGTTATGCACGATGAGAGCCTCTACACCTATCGGTTGCGCTTGGGGCGGTTGTTGGCAGCAGAAAGCTATTCTGATGCGGATATTGTGATTGGAGTCCCAGATTCTGGCATTCCTGCCGCCATTGGTTTTTCCCAAGCATCGGGCATTCCCTACGCCGAGGGATTAATTAAAAATCGCTACGTTGGGCGCACCTTCATTCAACCTACTCAAGCCATGCGGGAGTCGGGGTTAAGAATGAAACTCAATCCCCTGAAAGATGTCCTGAATGGCAAACGTGCCATTGTGATTGATGATTCCATTGTTCGGGGAACTACTAGCCGCAAACTGGTAAAAACCCTCCGGGATGCGGGAGCCACAGAAGTTCACATGAAAATCTCTTCACCCCCAGTTACCCATCCTTGTTTTTATGGGATTGATACCGACAGCCAAGATCAACTGATTGCAGCAACTAAATCCTTGGCGGAAATTGCTGCCCAAATTGGCGTTGATTCCTTAGCTTATCTGAGTTGGGAAGGAATGCTCAAAGCCACTGGTGAAAATACCAATAATTTCTGTTCTGCCTGTTTTACTGGCAACTATCCCATCGCGATTCCGGAAACAGTCAAGCGTTCTAAATTGATGTTGGAAAAAGCGGCAACTGTGTAGTTTTATTACAAGAATGCAACAGTCAGAACTCAGAGGTCAAAATAAATTAGCAGGCTAGCTATTTTGATCAATGGATGTTGAAATGGTTGAAAATCATTAGGGAATTAGCATACTAATAAACTATGCTAATTCCCTTTTCAATCCTAATTTATTTTTCTACTTGTTGTTATTCCCGTGTCTATCCAACCCTTTAACCGCTTCTTGAATCGGTTATTTAATCAGGGTTTACCCCCCCAATCACCAATTAGATTGAAATTTCGCCAAGCCTCTCTTAATCAATTGCTAATTATTCCCTTTGTCGTGCAAATTTGCGCGGCAGTAGGATTAACGGGATATCTTTCCTTTAGAAGCGGACAGCAAGCAATTGAGGACTTGTCGGGACAATTACGCAATGAAGTTACTGAAAGAGTACGCGATCGCATTCAAACCTATATCCAAGTTCCCCAACAATTAAATCAGTTTAACGCCCAAGCGGTATCAATGGGAATTTTAGATTTTCAAAAATTCCCGGAAGCCCAACTTTATTTTTGGCGACAGGTACAAACTTACGAAACCATTAGTCATATTGGCTTTGGCAATCCCCAAGGACAATATACCCGTGTGGGATGGGTAAATCGCTTATCAGTGGAGGAGAAACCCCAGATTGCCGAACAATTAATTCCTGGTGGTGGCGCGCTCAATTATTTCGATATTGACCAAGATGGCAAGCGGATTAAGTTGACTAAATCTGCCCCTAACTATGATATCCGCAAACGGCCTTCTTACCAAGCTGGCGAAAAAAAAGGACAACCAACTTGGAGTAAAGTATTTTCTAACTTTGGCAATAATCTTTTACAAATTTATGCTAGTTATCCAGTTTACCGCGATCGCCAACTTTTAGGGGTGTTAGTTTGTGGGTTAGGATTGAATCAAATTAGCGAATTTTTAGACCCTTTAAAAATCGGTCGTTCTGGCGAAGTTTTTATTATTGAACCTACGGGAGATCTGGTAGCAACTTCCGTCAAAGACCAACCCGTATTAATTGAAGTTGGCAAAGAATTAAAGCGAGTGCAGGCGGTGGATAGCCAAAATCCCTTGATTCATGCCAGTAGCACTTTTTTACAGAAGCGCTTTGGTAAACTCACCAATATTCAAAAAAATGTCCAATTGGACTTTATGTTAGGTCAAGAGCGGCAATTTGTCCAAGTATCCCCTTTTACCGACCAGTATGGACTGGATTGGTTAATTGTGGTCACAGTCCCAGAAGCCGACTTCATGGAGCAAATTAACGCCAATACCCGCACCACGATCTTACTTTGTATGGCGGCGTTTGGAGTGGCGATCGCCCTGGGAATTTTAACAGTTCGCCTAATTACTCGTCCCATTTTACGAGTTACCAAAGCTTCCGAAGATATTGCCAGCGGCAATCTGGAACAATACGTTGCTGCCAAAGGGATTATTGAACTAAAAAAACTGGCATCTGCTTTCAACCGGATGGCAGAACAGTTGCGAGAATCTTTTAAAATGCTAGAATCGCAAAACGAAGATTTAAAGCACTTAGATCAACTAAAAAATGAATTTCTTGCCAACACTTCCCACGAACTTCGCACCCCTTTAAATGGCATTATTGGCATTGCGGAATCGTTGATTGATGGCGCAACTGGTAAACTCTCCCCTGCCACTGAAAATAACCTTAGTTTAATCGCTGCTAGTGGGCGGCGTTTATCCAATTTAGTGAACGATATTCTCGACTTTTCCAAACTCAGACACAATAATTTAGAATTGCGCCTGCAATCGGTAGATTTGCGGGCAATTACCAATATAGTTTTAACTCTCAGTCAACCCCTAGCTGCCCAAAAAGGCTTGCAATTAATTAATGCTATTTCTCCTGAACTTCCGGCAGTAGAAGCTGATGAAAACCGCCTGCAACAAATTCTGCATAACCTGGTAGGTAATGCCATTAAATTCACCCCATCTGGTCAAGTTGAAGTATCGGCAGCACCTGAAAAAAATGGCTATCTGGCGATTACCATTGCTGATACTGGCATTGGAATTCCTGAAGATAAATTTGAGCGGATTTTTCAATCTTTTGAGCAAGCAGAAGGTTCGACTGCCAGAGAATACGGTGGGACTGGACTGGGATTAACAATTACTAAGCAATTAGTGGAATTACACGGAGGCGAAATTAGGGTCGAATCTCAATTTGGCAAAGGTTCCCAATTCACTTTCACTTTACCAATTTCTCAAAGAGATACAGAATCAAAGCCAGAAGTTACTGTTATCAAAGACCTCCAAAACCTAGAAACTGCTCCTATCAATAATGGAACTTTTCAGACTAACCAAGAAAAACTATTTAAAGTTTTAATTGTTGATGACGAACCAATTAATCGCCAAGTTTTGGTCAACAATCTCTCTTTATACAATTATGCGATTACCGAAGCTAGTAATGGGCAAGAAGCCCTTGAAGTTATTGAAAATGGGTTTATTCCTGACTTGATTTTACTTGACTTGATGATGCCTCGAATGACGGGTTATGAAGTTTGTCAAAAAATCCGCGATCGCTTTCCGGCTTACGAACTTCCCATTGTGATGTTAACTGCCAAAAATCAAGTAGCAGATATTGTCGAAGGCTTTGAATCAGGAGCTAATGATTATCTTGCTAAACCGATTCAAAAACAAGAAATGTTGGCTCGAATTAGAACTCATATATCCCTTTCCAAATTAACTTTAGCCTATGGGCGATTTGTGCCGCGTAACTTTCTGAGATTCTTGAAAAAAGACAGTATTATTGACTTGCAATTAGGCGATCAAGTCCAGCAAGAAATGACCGTAATGTTTTCTGATATTCGCTCCTTTACAACCTTGTCAGAAACCATGACTCCCCAAGCAAACTTTAACTTTCTCAATTCCTATCTTAGTCAAGTGAGTCCCGTAATTCGCCAGCATCGCGGCTTTATTGATAAATATATTGGCGATGCAATTATGGCCTTATTTCCTGACTCAGCTAATGATGCTTTGCAAGCGGCTATAGCTATGCAAAAACAACTCGCTCTCTATAACGAACAGCGACAACAACAAGGAGAAGTTCCCATTGCCATTGGGATTGGTTTGCATACAGGTAATTTAATGCTAGGAACCATTGGCGAATCAGAGCGAATGGAAACCACAGTGATTTCTGATGCGGTTAATTTAGCCTCGCGATTGGAAGATTTAACCAAACTCTATGGAGCCGGAATTTTAATCAGTCATAAAACTCTTTGTTGCCTCGACTATTCGGAAGAACAAAACTTTAGATTTTTAGATCGAGTGATGGTAAAAGGTAAAAAATCATCAGTGGCTGTATTTGAAGTTTATGATGGAGATGCCCCCGAACAAAAGCGATTGAAAAAACAAACCCAGGCTCGGTTTGAAATTGCCGTATTTATGTATTATCAAAAACAATTTGAAGAAGCCCAAACCATTTTTCAAGATGTTGCCCAAATTAATCCTCAAGATAAGGCAGCTTGGCTGTATGTGAAACGGTGTCAGCAGTATCAGCAGTATGGTTTGTTGGAGGAATGGGAAAACGGAACCAGCTTTTAAATATAAAATGACTGTGGTATATTGGTTTTTTAAAAGCCTTCCTGATTCTGGTGGCGCTAGCAAAGTCCTGGGGGTGCGTTACTACTAATTAAAACCATGAAAACTGATAAAATCTTTTACACGCTATTTCAAATTTTCCCAGAACTCTTGTTTCAACTGCTAGGCCAACCGACTGATTTTGCTCAAAACTATCAATTTCAGTCCGTTGAAATCAAAGAATTAGCCTTTCGACTTGATGGCATATTTCTCCCCGAATCTAACACTTTAATCGTTTACAAATTTCCTCACAAAAGTCGTCAGGAGTTAGAAGCCATGTTCAGTCTAACTGAGTGGAAACAAACCAGATTTTATCAAGAAGCCAAAGAGGAAGGCAAGCTGGAAGGAGAGCAAGAAGGGAAATTAAAGACAGTTTCCTTACTCTTAAAACTGGGATTAACGCCAGAGCAAATTGCTGAAGAGCTAGAAATAAACATTGAGAAAGTTCGCCAATTTATTGCTAGCCAAAATCATTAATTCAGTTGACAGCGCTACTACTGCCCATTCTGCCAGCCGCTGATTGTCTGCGCCCAGTGGCGGGAAGATGTTGGGTAGCGGCGGCTAAACCAAAGACTGGCATATTGCTATAAACCGTTTCGTAGTTCCCTGGCTGAATTAAATAGGTTTCATGCCAAATTCCCACGGTGCCATCACTACCTACAGAACGATTAAAGCGTTGCCAAGCATCCAGGTGAGGTTCGGAAGGATGGCGAGCAAAATGTTCTAAATCTTCAAAGGATTGCCAGTAGGACAACAATAGGGTAGTTGTGGGAAATAAGCGAAAGAAATTTTCGCCGCCCAAAAATCCTTTCTCTGGATGCTGATAAAGTGTTTTTAACATTGGTCCCATTGCCTGAGCGACAGGCATCCATTTGGAAAAGGCTGCAAAGCGATTAACTCGCATCCCCACCAAAAACACCACAAAGGGTTTGTCTGTATGCGCCGTGAATCTTCCCGGAATAACTTTTGCCATTAGCCTAGCCTCCCAATTGCTTAGTCACTTTAATGAATATTCAACTTGCCGAATAAATCTATAGTATATTCAACGAAGTGAATAGTCAACTGGTTTAACCAGGAAAGATCGCCAACTCTCTCCCTTCCCCACTCCCTATGGCTTTAGTCCACGCAATTCTGGCTGCTTTAGTCGCCCAACCCTGTAGCGGGTATGACTTGAGGAAACAATTTGAAGGCTCTGTAGGCTTTTTCTGGAAGGCGAGCTTCCAGCAGATTTATCGGGAGTTAACCAAATTAGAAGAACAGGGATTGCTGGCTGCTCAAGCAGTTCAACAAGAAAATCGCCCTGACAAAAAGATCTATTCGGTGACGGAGGCGGGGAAGGATTATTTACGCCAGTGGATTGCTCAACCTTCGGTGGCTAGTGCGATTAAGGATGATTTGCTAGTGAAATTATTTGTTGGTTATCTCGTTCCCCAACCAACGATTCTGGGGGAACTGGAGCAGCATCGACAGCAACATCTGGAACAGTTGTCGGTATATCAGGCAATTGAGCAACAATATTTTCAGCATCCTGAAAGCTGTTCTCTAGAATATCGGTTTCAATACATGACGCTTCGCAATGGCATCCATTATGAGACGGAATGGTTAGCTTGGTGCGATGAAGCTATCCAGTTTTTGAGAGAGAACTCTGGCCAATAGGAAATTTTAATTAATAAGTAAACTTGTGATGATTATGATAGGGTAAGTAAAGAGTTTGGAAATGGGCGATCGCACTCAGGTTATCAACGAAAACCCTCTTAGTCCGCGATTTTCAAGGAGAATTAATTCATGTCCGTCACTGATGCCAACAGAGGCAGTCTTCGGGTTGGGCAAGCCGCCCCAGAATTTAAAGCAACTGCTGTCTATGACCAAGAGTTTAAGGAAATTAAGCTTTCTGACTATCGCGGTAAATATGTAGTCTTATTTTTTTATCCCTTAGATTTTACCTTTGTTTGCCCCACCGAAATTACTGCGTTTAGCGATCGCTACGAAGAATTCAAAACTCTCAATACCGAAGTTTTGGGCGTTTCCGTTGACAGTGCCTTTTCTCACCTGGCTTGGATTCAAACCGAGCGCAAATCCGGCGGTGTCGGGGATTTAAATTATCCTTTGGTTTCCGATATCAAAAAAGAAATCAGTGCGGCTTACAATGTCCTTGACCCGGAAGCTGGTATTGCTTTGCGGGGACTTTTCATTATTGATAAAGAAGGGATTATTCAGCACTCTACCATCAATAACTTGGCTTTTGGTCGGAGCGTTGATGAAACCAAGCGCACCCTGCAAGCAATTCAATATGTGCAATCCCATCCTGATGAAGTTTGTCCGGCTGATTGGCAACCGGGTGACAAGACGATGAATCCTGACCCATTGAAATCAAAAGTTTACTTTTCAGAAGTTTCAACAGGGATTGGGGAGTGAGTTGAATTTAGCTTTAGATGGTTTGATGGCGATGGAAGCGGCAGATTTTTGCAAACCGAGTCAGGAACGGTTGCGGAAAACTGCCAAAACATTCTAATATTTTAAAGAACAAGAGTTAAGGCTTGTTCAATTGCCTCAATATAGTCTTCTACCCCATAAAGACGATAGGCAAGGCGATCGATTTGCTGTTTAATCTGGGTTTGTCGGAATAAAATGGTTTCTAAATCAGAGCGACCGATTTCCTGTTGTACGCGCTGTTCGATTACTTCCAAAACCCGGAGATTGCTAAAGCGATCGCGGTCATAAACATTAACTTTTAGAACTTCAAAGGCGGTATTAACTAAATTTCCCATTTCTCGCGATAATTTTTGTTTGAGGCGGAAAGCGGGATCGAATTCGGTTAAATAAATTAATCTAGCTAACAAATAGCGGCGTAAATGGGGGAGCTTAATGTTAACTGTAGCTAGTTGAATCCATTGGCGATCGCCTTCTTTCCAATCTTCTTCTTCACTTACTTCTCCCCATAAAATATAACCCTCAGCGCTCGGTGCAATTCGCAAACTTAATAAATGACCTTCTCGGTTAGGATCGGAACTTTGCCACTCAATATCAAGGGTATAATCCCCCGACAATTTATGATATTCTGTCAACGATACTTCTTGATAAGTTACTGCGGTAGCTTTTGTTTGATAGATGGTAATAATTTGATAGCGCTGTTGCCAAATCTCTTGAGCTTCACGACCTAATTGCACTAAAACCTGATAATCAGGGTTAATATCAGGTTCTTCAAACCAGGGAATCGGTAAATCTCCAACTTGATTTTCGAAATATTCAAACATCCCTTTACCTGTCAATTTACCGATACCGCCCAACCCACGGTAACGAAATTCTAAAACCTTTGAATTGAGTAAGGAACAAAGATAATAAAGAGAATTAATATCGGTATTTTCTCTTCTGATAAAAGCAGCCGTATCACTTTTAAACCCATATTTTCCTTGCTCATCGACAAAGAACTTGTTGGCATTTGCCCGACGAGGAAAGATAATTTTTGCAGTTCTCATCCCATAACGAGGACGATGGAGATGAAACCATTGATAATGACTGGTTTTATTTTGATAAACACCTCTACTTTCTAGTTCTACGCGATTTTGTTGTAAATATTTTCTGATTTCTAAAGGAAGTTCTTCCCATTCAGTTTCATGGAGATAGTATAAAATTTGGGTTTCAGGAGGTTTGCAACCAAAAGCATCAATGGCAGAGGTAGAAACCCGCTGCAACCAATAGGTATCTGAAAATCGAGTGGCAAATTGCCCTTCAAAAATTGAATCGCGTCCAGTTGTAATACCTTCTGTGTAAGTGACTAAGTTCAATTCTCTAATTTTTTGACCAACCCGATCGATTTGATTAAAAATCTGGTTATGGGCTGAGATTTGCCAACGATTTTCATTCAGATGACCTTGAAGAATTGTAACTTGATTTACACCCCGATTAGAGGATAATTGGAAAATATGCGATAGCAACCCTTGTTTGAATAAGTTGAGATCGAGAACATGAAAAGCGGCAAAAGAGTCTTGAGATGTAGGTAGTTGTTTTTGCCATTGAATAATACAAGTTGCAATCCCGGCATTAAAAACTCTATGGCCTAAAAAGTCAATAATTCCATTGATTTTGGTCTTTTGACTGAGAAATTCTCGTAATTTAGCTGACTTATCCCCTTGAATAAAGGAGCGAGAAATAATGAAACTGAGATAGCCTGTTTCTTTTAATAAATCATAACCGCGACGGAAAAAATAAAACAATATATCAGTTTTATCAGTATAAATATCCGCATAGGCAAACTTTAACCACTTCAATTCGGTTGCACCTCTGCCAAAAGTTGCATCGACATTAAAATAGGGTGGATTGCCTAAAACTACTGCAAAACCTTGTTCCAATTCTGGCAAACGGCGATCGAAGACGTGGGGAAATTCTACTTGCCAATTGAAAGGACGTTTGATGACGACTTCTTCTAAAGCCGTCTCTAAAACCATTAATTCAGATTTAACTCTAGTTAATTCTCCCATTGTCCAATCAGCTAAATTTTTTCTCGCCCAATTTTCTCTATTTTCTACTGCGATCGCCTCTGTAATCAACGATCTAATTAATTCTAATTCTTTATCCTGAGCTTCCCGATGTTTAATTAACCGAATCACTGAAGTCAGGCTGTCTTCACTGGCAAAAAAGGTTGTTAAAACTGGATTTATTTGGTGATTAATTTCGGCAATTAACTGCTCTAAATGACTAACTGCTTGATTTCTTTCAATTTCAGGGCGATCGCTTTCTCTAGCTGTCTCTGCTAAATCGGCAGCCCGAATTAATTGTTCGGAAAAAGGCTCTAAATTAGCAGGGGAATGAATTAAACTGTCCCCTGTGCGAATATTTAAGGAAAGGGCAGGTAAATGGGAATAAAGAGAACCATTGCGTCTGCCGTATTCCCCAGGGCGCGATCGCAATAACTTTGTCCAAAGAGATAATTTTGCTAATAAAACTGCTTGCGGATCTCGATCTACCCCGTGCAACATCTTGACTAAAATCTGTTCTTCAGCATTGACTAGGGAGCGAGCATGAGTATGATTAAAAAGCTCGAAATTATTGGGAATGGTTACTTTTTGACAAGCCTGATTATAGCGTTTAATTTCGCCCAATAAATAGTCAAAAGCCCCTAATAAAAAAGAACCAGATCCACAGGCAGGATCAATAATTTTAATTTCAAAAACGGCACAAGCTACTTGATAGGCTTGCTGAAAATCTCCGGCTTCTAAAGCAGCGATCGCTCGATCAATAATCGGTTTAACTAATGGTTTTAAAGTTTGATAGACAATGCAACGGACAATATAATCTGGGGTATAAAAAATTCCCTCTTGCTTGCGAGTCTGCTGATTTTCTAAGATTTTAATCCCTTCTGCCGTCATCACTAATTGATGGGCTAAAAATTGTTCGTATGCAGTACCTAAAATATCCTGAGTTAAGGTGGTAAAATCATAATTATAAATAGAACGATAACTGGCTAAAGTACCTGTTAAATTATAAAGAATGCCCTCTCTGGGAACAGCATTAATGATAATAATAGATTCTAAATATTCTACTTCAATCATTAATTGATCGATCCAGGATGTCTGAAACAATTCTGTATTGTATCCCACCCAGGTATGATGAAAAACCCGTCTGAGGTCTTCAATAAAGGGTAAATCAGGAAAGTTCTGTTGCCAGTTATAATAGACCCTTCCTAGATAATTAAAGGGCATTTCTCGACTAAAGGTTTCTAGTAATCGAATTAATAAAAAACGATTTAAAATTACCTGAGCGGCTTCTCGAATTTGATCTAAACCTAACTGGGGTTGGGATTTTTGAATTCCATTGGCTATAATCAACCGCCAAATTTTTAAATCTCCTAAAAATTTGACTCCTAATTCTTCCCTGTTTTTTTCATTATAAACGGCTTCCAGGCGATCGCGGCGTAAATCCTCTCGATTTAAGCAGTCATAAAAACGATCTATCAATTCAGGATTATTTTTTAAATCCTCTAGGGTAAAAGACCAAAAGGGTTTTCTATCTTGTAACCTCAAAATATGCCATTCTCGAAAATTAGATAAAATTAGCCACAGCACAGGTTCTTGAGTGCCAATATCGAGACTATAATTCCTGAGATAATCAAGAACTTGTTGTTCATTATTTGCCCAAATATTTTTCTCCCATAAACTCTTAGCTTCTAACATTAATTTGGGATGTCGCCCTGCTTCCTGACGCAAGAAATAATCTACCCAAGTAGTTGTCCCCAACAGGCTACGAATTGAACCTTCCAAAGTACGATACTCCGATCCATAACCTAATACATCTAAAAGTGGCTCAATTAAACGATCTTTGGTATTTTCTTCAGGTTTACCTGCACGGGGTTCTGCCAGCATTATTTCTGCTGTGACGATTAAATCATTAAGACGGTTTTGGAATTCAGCAAGAGACATTTTACTACAGTTAAGATTTACTACTAGCAACTAAATTGGCAGTTAGAACTTGGTTTAATTTGCCGCTGCGATAACCTTCTAAATCGAGGGTAACGTAAATAAATCCCAGATTTTGAAAGGCAGCAACTACGGCAGGCAAATCGACAGTTAAAACAAACTCCTGAATTTTATCGGGTGGTAATTCAATTTTGGCAGTGTCGCCTTCCGAGCGCACGCGGAGATTGTTGAAGCCTAATTTGCGTAAATAAATTTCGGCTCTGCCTACTCGTTGTAACTTGGCAACGGTAATTTCTTCGCCGTAGGGAAAGCGGGAACTGAGACAGGGTTGGGCAGGTTTATCCCACCAAGGTAAACCCAAAATTTGCGACATTTGCCGCACTTCCATTTTACTAGCTCCCACTTCCGCTAAAGGCGATCGCGCTCCTCTTTCTTTAGCGGCTTGAATGCCGGGGCGATAGTCGTGTAAATCATCGGCATTGACTCCATCTACCACGTAGGGATAACCCCGCGCAAGGGCTAAAGGTTTCAAAGTGTCGTGCAGTTCGCTTTTGCAAAAATAGCAGCGGTTGATGGGATTGGCTGTATAATTGGGGTTGGACATTTCATTAGTTTGGACAACTTCATGGGCGATCCCAATGGTTGCCGCCTGTACCTTGGCATCTGCCAATTCTTCCGGTAATAAAGAGGGAGATTCGGCAGTGATAGCCAGGGCGCGATCGCCTAAAATATCAAAAGCAATTTTGGCAACTAAGGTGCTATCTACGCCGCCGGAATAGGCAATTAAAGCCCTATCCATTTCTATAAAAAGGGCTTTTAATTGGTTAATTTTCTGTTCTAATTTAGTCATTTTCTCAATATTATAGCGGTTCTTTCAGTTTCTGATCCGTTTACTCGTTCCCAGGCTCTGCCTGGGAATGCCTATTGAGAGGCTCTGCCTCGGATGACAAAGCGAGGCAGAGCC
>CAKZHE010000096.1 GCA_936920195.1 uncultured cyanobacterium
CAGTTCAGTTAACTAAGTTCGTAGTTGGGCTTTAGCCCTCTCCGGATTAGGGCTAAAGCCCAACTACGAACCTTTGCTTTCTTTCATTTATGACCACCTATTAACTGAACCGTATTGGGTTATGGCTAACTATTAAAATTTATCGCTAAACCCGCCCCTACGACATCTTGGCTAAAAATTGCAGTTGTTGATAAAGCATGGTAATTTTGGGCAGGGTAACTCCCCTTTCTTGAGCAAAATGTAAAGGGTTGCCAAACATAGCAGCTATTTCTAGGGGACGACGATCATCATAATCAATTTTCATGCTGGTGCGGTAGGGGGTCATTTTTAGGGTGTAGTCTAGCATTTTTTGGAGAAAGCTGTCAGGGATGAGGCGATCGCTACTTTTTGCCCCAGTAACTACTTCTCGCATCAACTCTTCTGCTAAAATGCGAGTGCTGCTATGTGCCATTAATTCGTCAGTTCGGGCATTGAGAACTACAGAAAGACCATTAAAGGGGATATTCCAAACCAATTTTTGCCACCGCGCCAACAGTAAGTCTGATTCTAGTAAGATGGGAATGCCAGTGCCTTCAAAGTCGCGAGCAATTTGTTGCAATCGCTGGGTAATCCCCATAGGTTGATAATTGGGGGTATATTCGGCTAATTTAATTTCGCCATAATCTAGATGGCGAATGTGTCCCGCACCAACTTTATTGGAGCATAAAAAGCATAATCCGCCAATTACTCTTTCCCCACCAACGATTTCTGCAACATCATCTTCGATGCCTAGTCCATTCTGCAATACTAGAACTACCCCATCATCTTTAACTACTGGGGGCAAAAGTTGCGGCAGAAGGTGATTTTGGGTGGTTTTGAGGGCGACAATGACGACATCGCAGGCAGGCATTTGCGCGGCATCGTTGTAAGCTTGGATTTGGGGAAGGGTGAAGTTGCCGAGGGGAGATTCAACAATTAAACCGTGGGTTTGGACGTGCTGGTAATCGCTGTGGAGGAGGAAATGGACATCTAAACCTACTTTTTGCAGGAGAGCGCCGTATAATCCTCCCAAGGCTCCCGTGCCGATAATGGCGTAGCTGCGAGACATTGATGATTAAAGGTTGACTGATTAGTTAGAGCAAAAATCCCCAATTCAAAATTGCTTGAATTTGCGGTGCAGGTAGCATTTCGCCCCGAAAGTCGAGTAGTTGAACGAGGAGTAAATAGGCGATCGCTAAAATCAGCGAAATTGCTCCTGTAATGATAGCAATAATTTTTGACCGATCCATACTGCTTTCCTGAAACTCATTTTCTATTCTACTCGATCGACATGATGATTTTCATGGGATAAATTAGTATTTGTACAAGTCTGGTAGGTATCCCCTGCCTGACTGCCACCTAATTATCTACCAAAGGAGGTTTGTTTATGGCAGAGGATTTAGGAATGGTTTTTAAAAACGCTTTCTATTTGGTAATTGGTGGAGTGACTGCTGTGGTTGAGGAAACGGGCAAGAATCTACAAACTTTGGCAAATCAAGCTCAAACTTTGGCGGATGAGATGATTACCAAAGGTGAGGCGCAGTATCATCAGTGGTATCAACAGTCAGATTGGGCGTTGCAGCCAAAAGAAGAATTGCGGCAACGATTGTTTGTTTTGGTGAAAGGAGATTGGGGATTAGCGGAAAGATTGCTAGCACAAGTTAAGTTTAATTATCCCAATCGTTTGGAAGATTGGTATTGGGAAAAAGTAATTTACGATCTGGAACGAGAGCGACACTAGATTTTTCTCCATATTTTAGCCATTTGGTAGTCTATGCTACCTAGGACAGGGGAAATATCTAGCAATGTAAGTTTTTGTTGCTATAATTTTGGAGTAATATTGAGATTGCTTGACACCGGAGAAAAAACAGGCATCTGTTCCCAACCAACACCTACGTCCATAACTAAGCAATTCGCCAATATGCTATATCAATCTTCAGCCATATCCGACGAACAGGTTATCCAGCAGGCAACCGTTTGGGGTTTTAACTGTCAGGTACTATCGGCAAATGAATGCCGGATTTATCCTCACTCTAGATCTGATGACTGGCATCTGCAAGGAGAAGGGAATAGTTGGTTGCTTTCTGTGGCTGGTATTCCGCAAATGGAAATGTCTTCGGAAATGACTTTGCGATTTTTAACTAGACAGTATTTTCAGATGCGATCGCGTCGAACTTTAGCTGTCTGCACTTAGTTTTTAAAAACCCCACCTCCTAGAAATTCTACTACGTCTAAGATCCAAAGGGGTAGCGCTCCGTGCCTACCCCTATCTGAATTTAGGGCAACCAAGGATATTGACGGAAATTTGGCGATCGCTTTTCCAAAAATGCCTGTTTGCCTTCCGTTCCCTCTTCGGTCATATAATAAAGCAATGTGGCGTTTCCTGCCAATTCTTGCAAACCTGCTTGTCCGTCGCAATCGGCATTAAAAGCAGCTTTCAAACACCGAATGGCAATCGGGCTTTTTTCCAGAATTTCTTGCGCCCATTTAATTCCCTCTGCTTCCAACTCTTCAATCGGAACAACGGAATTAACTAAACCCATTTCCAAGGCTTGTGCGGCATTATATTGACGGCAGAGAAACCAAATTTCCCGCGCCTTTTTTTGTCCGACAATCCGCGCCAAATAACTGGCTCCAAACCCACCATCGAAACTGCCAACTTTTGGTCCTGTCTGCCCAAAAATGGCATTATCAGCGGCAATGGTTAAATCGCAAATTAAATGTAGGACATGACCGCCACCAATAGCATAACCTGCAACTAGGGCGATCGCTACTTTGGGCATGGAACGAATTAACCGCTGTAAATCCAAGACATTTAATCGTGGTACGCCCCCATCATCAATATAACCCGCTTTTCCCCGCGCACTTTGATCGCCGCCGGAACAGAAAGCATACTTGCCATCGGTGTGAGGTCCCGCTCCCGTAAATAAAACTACCCCAATATTATTATCTTCGCGGGCATCGGCAAAAGCATCATAAAGTTCAAAGACAGTTTTCGGAGTAAAGGCATTCCGTTTGTGGGGACGATTGATGGTGATTTTGGCAATCCCATCGACTTTGTGATATAGGATGTCTTCGTAGGTTTTGACAGGTTGCCAGTTAACTTGCATGGGCAGAATTTCCAGTCTGAATGATATTATTTCGTTTCCATTCTATGATTAATCTGTCTCTGGTATTTCTTCACAATCTAAGACAAACTGGATTAAAATCTACGCCCTTCTTCGATCATTTCGCAAATTGAATTGCAATCCAATGCTATTGTTTGCCGCAGTTGTTGCATTTTGGTAACTGCGGCTTGAATTGATTTTTTAGTGGTTGGCTTTCCCCAACCGTTGTACTTTATTTTCATGTTAACTTACTGCTGGCAAGGCTGAACGGAGGTTAGTTGCTACTTGGACAAACACCGGATCGAGATTCTGGAAACGGGCGGGATCAAGTAAAGTATAAACCTCTGTCAGGGCTTTGGGATCGACATGACCATGACCCGTTAATCCCGCACTGAGGGTAGTG
This sequence comes from uncultured cyanobacterium, assembly GCA_936920195.1. GTDB lineage: Bacteria > Cyanobacteriota > Cyanobacteriia > Cyanobacteriales > FACHB-T130 > CAKZHE01. The sequence continues at coordinate 3,529 of CAKZHE010000096.1, forward strand.
GAATGTTGGGGTTTAATTCCTAACCTGTTGGCAATGGATTGCAAATACATTTGTTCTCGCACATCAATTTCGGCATCTGCCGCTGACATTTGATAACCTAAAGCTAGTAAAAGCAACTTTTGGGATTGGGATAACGGTGAAGTCAAAACTAGCAATTCAATTGGACTGAGATAAACTTGTTGTTGCTCAACTCCCGCCACAATTAGGGGGATTAGTTGCGGTAAATCTCCTGCGGCAGGTAAAAATGAATTGAGGGTATTTTGTAACTGTTTTTCTTCGGCGATCGCCACCACTCGGTCGATGACAATTACTCCCCGCAACACTACCACTAAAGCGGTCAAAAAAACTACCAGCGGTGACAGATCCTCTTGATTGAGGGGTTTACCTGCAATCCGCGACAATACTTTGACTACCTCAGCATCAAAGAGAAAAGCTTCCATAGCAGCAATAAAGTGAATTATATGTAGCGCATCTGAATAAATTGGATAATTCTTGTAGGGGCAATCCCCCCGTGGTTGCCCCGCCAGATTGGGGTAGGCACGGGGGCGCTACCCCTACATAGTACAAATGATTGAGATGCGCTATAAACCAATCGTAAATCATTCTAATTGCCAAATCTCAATGCTTGTCCCCGCGCTGCCAAATTTAACTGTCCCCGTTCGTAAACCACTTGACCGCCGACAATGGTAAAAATAGGCCAACCCGTCAAATTCCAACCTTCAAAGGGACTCCAACCGCACTTGGTTAATACTTCTTCTCGGAGAACCGGATGGTAACGATTGAGGTCTACTAGAATTAAATCGGCATCATAACCCGGTGCGATCGCCCCTTTATTGGCGATACCATAAGCCTGCGCCACATTTGCCGACATCCATTTTGCCACTTGCGCCACCGTACAGCGTCCTTCCATTGCAGCGGTTAACATTAAGGGCAGAGAAGTTTCCACTCCCGGCATTCCCGAAGGCGTATTGGGATAAGTTTGCGCCTTTTCTGCTAAAGTGTGGGGAGCATGATCGGTGGCAATGAAATCAATTACCCCATCTAGCAACGCTTGCCAGAGAACTTGATTATCGTGGAGCGATCGCAGGGGGGGATTCATCTGCGCCAGAGTGCCAATTTTTTCATAAGCACTAATATTCAACAGCAAATGTTGAGGTGTTACCTCCGCCGTCACCCAACTCGGCTTATCCCGCCGCAATAAATCCGCTTCCTCCGCCGTGGACAAATGGAGGATATGCAAGCGCCGCCGATACTTCTTGGATAAAGCCAACGCCTGCTGAGTTGCCAACAACGCCGCCTGATTGTCCTGAATTTGGGAATGGACTGCTGGATTAGTATGACCAGCAAAGAGCGATCGCCGTTCCTCAATCCGTTCTTGATCTTCTGCGTGTACCGCAATCAACCGACTCCCCTGGGCAAAAATCGCTTCTAGCGCCTCATCTTGGCTCACCAACAGCGCTCCGTGCATCGAACCCATGAAAATTTTAATTCCCGGCGTTGGCTCCGCCGTCAGCAAATCGGGCAGATTTTCCGCCGTTGCCCCAATAAAAAAGCCATAATTAACTAGGCACTTAGCCGCCGCTCGTTGTAACTTATCATTAAGAGCAGCTTGAGTAATCGTCAACGGACGAGTATTCGGCATCTCCAAAAAAGATGTCACCCCTCCCCTAGCACAGGCACAACTAGCCGTAAATAAATCTTCCTTATGTTCCAATCCCGGCTCTCGAAAGTGTACCTGGGGATCGATTACTCCCGGCAACAAAGTTAAACCAGTCCCGTCTATCTGTCTATATTCCCCCACCAGAGACATTTCTGAGATTTCTGGAGCCACTTGAGCAATTTTTCCCCGGTCGATTTGGACATCCCCAACCAGAAACTCTCCATTCGGGAGTAGAATCTGAGAACGGCGAATTAGTAAATTTGGGTAAGCAAGCATAAAATACTACACCTAAAAATTGTGTTACTCGTTCCTAGGCTCCGCCTGGGAACGCCCATTGAGAGGCTCTACCTCGTATAATAACCAAACGAGGCAAAATACTACAGCTAAAAGCTAAAAATCGTGTTGACTCAATCGTAAGTTCTTGGATTAAACTCAAGAAGAAAGCAGTATTTCCTCTCCTTCATTCCCCATTCCCCAGTTCCTGCCTATGACTACCGTAAAGAATCAACCATTTGAACGCCATCCCCACTCAACCATTATTGAATATTACTCCGAAGAGGGATATAAAGTTTGGATTGAGCAAATTAAATCGGGTAAGCAGTTCATTTTGGACTCTAGCGCTGGACGAGGCAGCCAGGGAAATGCTAAACAAAAGATAGCAGAAGCTTTCCAAGAAGAATCTGGACTGGTTTTAAACATCTATTCTACCCAAGATGTGCTGAGTTTGCAGGAACGCAGCCATCTCGGTCAAACAATCTTAATTATCGACAAAGCCTCCCAGAATTTAGAATTATATACAACTACGCCAGAAACAACCGCTGGAGAAGTACCCGCTCCCAGCGCCAATTCACAAATTATCAATTTATTGTCCGCTGCTAAAGCAGTAATATTTCTAGATGCCCCAGATAAGCGAGAATATCTAGCTCAAGCTTTAGGGATTGAGGCATCGGAATTAGTCGAAGTTCGGCAAGCCGCTGCTCCAGTAACTGTAGAAAGTCCGTGGTGGGTGGAAGGGACTAAAACCGTTGCTTTAAGTTTAATTTTAGCCCTAGGAATTCGGTCTTTTGTGGCAGAAGCGCGGTTTATTCCCTCTGGTTCCATGTTGCCAACTTTGCAAATCGATGACCGTTTAATTGTGGATAAGATCAGTTATCGGTTTAAAAATCCTGAACGGGGCGACATTGTGGTATTTTCTCCCACTGAAGCCTTACAAAAGCAAAAATTCACCGATGCTTTTATTAAACGGGTAATTGGGTTGCCGGGAGACAAAGTGGAGGTAAAAGGCGGGAAGGTATATGTTAACGATCGCGCTCTGGCAGAAAACTATATCGACGAACAACCCCACTATTTTTATGGTCCAGTAACAGTTCCCAGTGGTAGTTATTTAGTCTTGGGAGACAATCGCAATAATAGCTATGATAGCCATTATTGGGGTTTTGTCCCCCGTGCCAATATCATTGGTAAAGCAGTAGTAAGATTTTGGCCTCTGAATCGGATGGGAGAAATCGATCCTTTGCCGACTTATAAACGTTAAAACTTGGTCTAATATGCTGAGGTCACTAAAAATTGAAAATTTTCGTTGCTTCCAAAATTTCGAGCTTCAACAGCTTGGTCAATTAAATTTGCTGGTTGGTACTAATAACAGTGGCAAAACATCGATTTTAGAAGCAATTCAAATACTTTATTCTCAAGCCAACCTTGAACCATTAAGGAAATTAATGACTATTCGAGGTGAATATTTTTGGAGAGAAGAAAATCCCAGCTTGAAACACATAGAGCTTGATGTTCGCCACCTTTTTTATGGTCATAAAATTGATGAAGGCAGTAGTTTTTCGATATCAGGTAAAAAGGATAACAATCTAAAGTATATTAATGTATTTGTGGGAAATACAGAAAAACTTAATGCTGATAATCTTAGCCCAGAATTACGAGAACTAAACGAATTATTTTTAGATATTAAGTGTTCGGAGGAAGAGAGAAAAATCGATCCTTTGCCTCTATCTCTTCAAAAAGGTTTTCCAGGAAGTTATATTAGGTATACTCATTACCTTGAGCATCCATTAGCAGCAACCCAATTTGTCAGATCATTTTCATTAACACATGATGAAATGATTGACTTATTCAATGATATTGTTTTAACTCCAGAAGAGGCTTTAATTATAGAAGCACTCCAAACAATTGAGCCAAGTATTGAGAGGATTGCTGTAGTCAATCAGACGAAGATATATAATGGTTCGCATACTGGTTTTGTTGTTAGACTTGCTAATAGCGATCAACGCATACCTATTGGTAGTATGGGTGATGGAATATGGCGGATACTAGGTCTAACTTTGGCAATTGTAAGCGCCAGGAATGGAGTTTTATTGGTAGATGAAATTGATACAGGACTTCATTTTAGCGCCATGAATGATATGTGGAAACTGATCTGGAAAACTGCCAAAAAGCTGAATGTTCAAGTTTTTGCCACTACTCATAATAGTGACTGTTGGACAAGCCTAGCTGCTATTGCCAATACTGAACATCCCAGTGAAGAAGGGATTACAATTCACCGAATTGAGAAGGGTAAAACCAACAGCGTTGTTTTTACTGAGCGTCAAATTGTCATTGCGGCTGAACGAGGAATTGAGGTGCGGTAGAGAATGGCAATTCATCCAAAAATGCTACTTGTAGAAGGTAAAGACGATTTGCGGGTAATTCCAGAACTAATTGAAGCAAATGGGGTGAATTGGGGGAGAAAAAATAACCCAGTCGTCTATATTCGGGATTATGATGGCTACCAAAATCTATTGGATAGAGATACCATTTCAACTGAGTTGCAAGCTTCTGGACTTTCTGCTCTGGGAATAATGATTGATGCAGATAACGATCCCGCTGGACGCTGGCAAAGTATTAGAAATGCTATTTTAAACATCATTCCTGATATTCCGAATATTTTACCAGAAGAAGGTTTAATTCATCCTGCTCCCAATGGAGTCAAGTTGGGAATTTGGATTATGCCTGATAACAGAATGCGGGGAATGCTAGAAACTTTTTTGGCATACATGATTCCTGATGGGAAAGATGCACTTTGGCAGTTTGCTCAACAAGTAACCCAAAGCGCAAAAAGTCAAGGAGCCGTATTTACAGATGCTCATTTTGATAAAGCCAACATTTACACCTGGTTAGCTTGGCAAGAACCTCCAGGGAGACAACTTCATCAAGCTGTTATGGAACGGATTTTGAATCCGAAACACCAGAAGGCTGAAAAGTTTGTCACTTGGTTTAAAACTTTGTACGATTTGACTTAACAGGACTTACGCAACTATCGTAGGAATAGGGGCAACCACGGGGGGATTGCCCCTACAAAAAACTATATGTAGAGGGTCTGCGTAAGTCCTGTTAAGCTATAGATGGTGGGCGAATGCCATTCGCCCCTACCAAACATATAGGAACTGGTAAGTCCTATTAAGGCGTATATTCCAAAACTTTAGCGTAGTCGCCCAAGGCATAGCAAGCTATTCGCAAACTACCTAATGCCTGCTCTTCGACGCGAGCATCGGGAATGGCTCTAGCAACAACTACGCGCTGTTCGTGACATTTAATGGCTTGGGTATAGTCGCCTAAAGCTTCGTAGGCAATGCCCAAATTACCTAAAGCTTGTTCCTCGGAACGGCGATCGCCTAATTCTATCGCAATTTCTAAGCGCCTTTGGGCATAGATCGCGGTTTTCTGATAATCACCTAAAGCATAGCAGGCATTGCTTAAATTGCGGAGGATTTGCCCTTCCGTGCGGCTCTCTTGCAGATCTTGAGCGATCGCGACCCTTTGTTCATAATAGATGATCGCTTGGGGATAATCTCCCCTAGCATAGTAAGCATTACCCAAATTCCTCAGAATTTGCCCTTCCACTAAGCGATCGCCATATATTTGTACCTTAATTAAAGCCTGCTCCTGATACTCAATAGCGCGATTGTAGTCTCCCAGAGCTTTATAGGCTAATCCCAAATTATTCAGCGCCGCCACTTCTCCCGGCAAATCTGAGCGAGATTGCACAATCGTTAAACTAGCCAAAGCGCATTCAATTGCTTTAGTATGTTGATTTAGGTGACGGTAGGCATTACTGAGATTTCCCAATGCTTGACTTTGCAACCGACGATCTGGTAATTCCTGAGCGATCGCTAAACTTTGTTCAGAATATTCAATCGCTTTGCTAAAATTTCCCAAACCGTAGGCAGCCAATCCTAAACCCCCCATCGCCTTTCCTTGTCCATAGCGATCAGCACTCTCTAGATATAGCGCCAAAGCCTGTTGAAATAACTGGAAAGCCACCTCAAAGCGATCTGCTTGGTGGGAACTAATCCCCTCTTCCAGCAATTGATCTGCCAACAAGTGATGATCTGATTGCGGAAAAACAGTTTGCCGCTCCTCCCCTACAATTTTTTCTTCTAAGTCGTTGTTTGGATGCAGAATCTGGCTATTCATGATTTTTCCCCCACAATAGTAGCCTGGAATCTGCCCCCCCCAAGTTGGGATGTTCAGATTCTAGGCCACTTATTTTGATTATTCCCGAAGCCGCCAATCAATCTCTCGTTCTGCACCCTGCGGCTATTGTACGCGTGACATCCTCCCGACGCTCACCCTAATGGGTAGAGCGCGGGCTTCCCAAGATCGCTCTTGAGGTTTCCTGCTTCATCGGGGTTCCCAAGCCACCTTCCTCCACAGGCAGTATCACCGTCTGTCCAACGGCTACAAGACCTCGTTGCTCCACTTGGTCAAGTCCTGGATAAATTCGGTAGCGGTAGGTCAAGTTCAACATACCTACATTCTCACAGATTTACGCCTTCTGTTAGCACCAACACTGTGTCGATTTTAGGGGTATAGTTAGCGAAGCGTCTCCGAAGGAGATACCCCGAAAATCGACGCGGGGAGTCCATGTATCCCGACGCTGACCTTTCAGGTACAGCGCGGGACTTAGAGCTGCCCCGAACCCCTCAAAAGTTAAACAGACATCAAAACCCCTGTACCCGATTGAACAGAGGCCGTTGGCGAAGCTTCTACTGAACAGAAAACTTCGCAGGAGTTATTAGGACTCTCAATTAGTTTAACTTTATATAGTTGAGCGCCTAGTTCCTGGATCGGCAACTGCAATAAGTTAGAGATATAGATGGCGATATTTTCGGCAGTCGGCACAACCTCAGCAAAATAGGGAATATCCTTGTTTAGGAAGGTATGGTCAAAGGGTTCAATGACATGATTTTCAATTAACTGCTCCAAAGCAACTAAATCGACAATCATCCCTGTGCGGGGATTAATCTGGCCTTTAACTGTCACCTCTAGATGATAATTGTGTCCGTGACCGTTGACTCTAGCGCACTTCCCATAGATTTCCTCATTTTCTTCATAGCTGAGTTCCGGAAGAGCCAGCCGATGAGCGGCGCTAAAATGAGTTGCCGTAGTTAAATATGCTTCCATGCCCTCTCCTTGATATTCCGCCCAAAGTTCTGGATGTTCAAATAACTGAATTTTTACTAATGGCAGATACGGCTCCAACCGCTGCCAGATTGTTCGGGCAATATGTTCTGTCGTGGGTAGAGTTTGTTCAAATTCCGACCAGGTGTGATTTAAAAAAGAAAAATCTAACTGTTTAGTAATTTCCTTTTTAATCACTCGTTTGACATCTGATAGGTTTTGCACCATTCCGTATTTGTCCACTTCCCCTTGCAGCGAAACGTACAGGATGTAGTTATGCCCGTGTCCGGGAAATCGAGAGCAAGCTCCAAACTGTTGCCAGTTTTCGGCTTCGCTCAGTTCTGGCAACCAATAACGGTGGCTGGCAGAAAACTGCGCTCGGCGGTTAATAATACATTTCATGGCTAGTTTTTAGCGGTAGAGCCGGAACTGTAAAGTTATGCAAACCATTCATTCAGAATAAACCACTTTGGGCAATACTTGCCATGAACAATCTGTTATACTGAATTCCTGCCAGCGCATTCCGGTCTGTTACTGGCAAATTGGAACTGACTTCACCAAAGCTCATCCAACTAAAAATTTCCTGCTCTTAGACGGGTCCCAGGCATAAATTTGGGATAGGGGCACCACTAGGAGCAATGACATCAATGACATTTGAGCATCTCGGTCTTTCCACCGACCTACTTCGGGCTGTGGCTCTCCAGGGCTATACTGAACCTACACCCATTCAACAGCAGGCGATTCCCGCCATCCTTCAAGGACAGGATGTGTTCGCTAGCGCCCAAACAGGAACGGGCAAAACGGCAGGTTTTACCCTCCCCCTACTACAACTCCTCAACATTAATCCTAACCACAAGCATCGTCATCCCCGCGCCCTGATTCTGACTCCGACTCGCGAATTGGCAGATCAAGTCAATGAGAGTGTCAAAACCTATGGTAAATTCCTCTCCTTGAAAACGGCAGTAGTCTATGGGGGAGTGAGTATTGGACCGCAAATTCAAACTCTGCGCCGGGGAGTGGAAATTCTAGTTGCCACTCCGGGGAGATTAATTGACCACTTGGGACAAAAAACTGTCGATCTTTCCCAAGTTGAAATTCTAGTGCTGGATGAATGCGATCGCATGTTAGATATGGGCTTCATCCGCGACATTCGCCGAATTTTGGCAATTCTGCCCCCATCCCGGCAAACCCTGATGTTTTCTGCCACTTTCTCTGGGGAAATCCAGAAACTTGCCAATACTCTGCTCAAATCTCCCACTTTAATTGAAGTGGCGAGCCGCAATACTGCTGCTTCCCAAGTGGAGCAAATGGTTTATCCGGTGGATCGTTCCCGCAAACGCGAACTGCTTTCTTATATGATTGGTTTCCATAATTGGAAACAGGTGTTAGTCTTCACCCGTACCAAACATGGAGCCAATCGTTTAGCTGAACAGTTAGCTCAAGATGGGCTAAAAACTACTGCCATTCATGGCAACAAAAGTCAGGCGGCTCGCACCCGTGCCTTGAAAGACTTTAAGGATGGGAAAGTGCGGGTATTAGTGGCTACTGACGTAGCATCTAGGGGGCTAGATATCGATCAATTGCCCCATGTAGTTAACTTTGAATTGCCCAATGTCCCGGAAGACTATGTACATCGGATTGGGCGCACAGGGAGGGCTGGTAAGGAAGGACGCGCTATTTCCCTGGTTTGTAGCGATGAATATGCCTTTTTAAAGAGTATTGAGCAATTGCTCAATCAGCGGATTCCCCAGCACGTGATTGCGGGATATGAACCAACTTCTCCAGGAAGTAGAGGCACAGAACAACCGCAACATCAACGTGCCAATCCAGTGCGGGGCAATCGCAATCACTCTCAAAAACAAGCTCCCCCTACCCAGAGCAAAAAGCCTAAGCCTGTAGGGAATCGCGATCGCAAGCGGCTCCACACTGCTTAAAATTGATCAAAAACAGGACTTACGCAACTATCCTAGGAATAGGGGGCGATCGCGGGGGGATTGCCCCTACAAAACACTATTACTCGTTCCCAGGCAGAGCCTGGGAACGCCCATTGAGAGGCTCTGCCTAGGCTGTTGACTTTGTGCCTTTTTAGGGGCTTTTTGTTCATGCAGTTTCTGTGTCTCCATCTA
>CAKZHE010000097.1 GCA_936920195.1 uncultured cyanobacterium
CTGCATCAATGCCCGAAATGTGGGTTGTCAATGGACAGGGATGAGAATGCCGCTATCAACATTTTAAATCGGGCAATCAGCGAGGTGGGACTCATCTGGCCTGCGCGTGGAGGCTTAGGGGATACCCAGCCTGTGAAGCGCGAAGACTTTCTAGGGTTTGACGGTTTTCAACTGTCTCTATTCTAGATGAGAAGCTCCCGTTATCCCGCCAGGTTAACGGGAGAGAACGTCACATATTTGTTGGCTTAGATTATCGCAAGGGTTGGCAACGTTGCCAACCCTTGATTCGTTCTCCCGCGATCGCTTAATGGCAGAGATGGTAGTGCAGACAAGTTAATGGAATCGGGATTTATCGTCATGCCGCACCCCTCGGATCTGACTGCTCATCTTGTGAGGGTGTTTGCTCCTTTTTGGGGTATTTCCGAGTTTTTCTTTTAGGGATGTTTTCTGCATCCCTTAAATCAAATAAGTCGCCCACACCTTTGTCGAAGTAAGAGCAAAGTACCTCTACCGTGCTGGTGTCAACGCGGCTGAAGTTATTTGTAAATAGACGGTTGATAGTGGTTATATCTAGGCTGGTTTCTCTGGCTAACTGCCTTTGAGACAACTGCGGGTTTTTTTCTGCCATCAACACAGCAAGGCGGCAATACATTTTTTTCATGCCTTCATCGTATCGATATCAGTGTGACAGGCTTGCGGCTGGGACTGTTGGACGAGAGCCTGTCAGGTTAGAACAGAAGACTTTTCCTAGACATTTGAACCCAGTTTTTCGAGCATATATTGGCGATCGCTCCATCGCGATCGTATCGGCTTCCTACTACGGGATTTGGGGACATTCATTGCCGAACGGAACGCATCACTGGTCTACCCCTCAATTAGCCGCTCAAGCTGCGGCGGATGAGTGGTGGGGAAGCGAGGAAATTGTAGCTACTCAAGGGCGCGAATTTGCTATTGTCCAGATCGAAAAGGATTTGACTAGATTTTAATTGAAAGCAGGGGATAATTCCCTTGCTAAAATGTCAACAAAGGGGATGAATTATGAACGGTACAACAATTAATATCAAAGCAGAAGCTAAGAAAGCTTACGAGGCGTACCAACGCCAACGACAAGAGGAATTAGAGCGGCAGAAAAAAGAGCAAGAGGAACGCGATCGCGAGCGAATTAAGGATTTTCAGCAAAAGTTGAATGAGGTCATCCCAAAAGAATATCAAGATGCTTTTAGGATAGATATCGACATTAATCTTAATGGCGATGTCTGTGGGTACTTCGGGAAAATCGACGGCGCTGAATTCCTGGAGGGGGCGGTTTTGCACGAATATGCTGGTTTGTGGTACGTCAGCACCAGTAGAAGCAGAGAGGTAGTTTTTAAAGAACCAGGAGATTGCTTGCTTGAAAGACTTCTGCGAAGTCTGGGTGAACACTGGTTTGGCACTGAAGAACACAAGTGAACTGCATGGGCGGCATAGTCCGCCCTCGAATACGCCATGAAATACCCAAAAGATTTTAAGGAATGGTTTAATCGTCAAGAACTTTTAGTTGCTTGTTTCTACGGTGAAGCTAAAGCGATTAACTTGCTCTACATGATTTCGCTTTGGTACGAAGAAGTAATTGTGTCCGATGAAGATTTTTCAGGCAGCTATCCGCACCTAGCTCAAGAGTTCCAAATTGAAATAGCTAAAGAGGACGAAAAGATCCAAGATCTTCTACAACTATTTGGCTGCGACAAGTCGCTTTATGGAAGCCATCTAAAAGCGTGGTCGCTTGGGGATGAGATTTTAGTTCAATGCCTAGAGGATTAACAATATGTTGGCAACAACTACAGCGAACGCACTCGCAAGCTCTGCAATGAGCGATGAGAAAATTGCTCTAATTAAGCGGACGATTTGCAAGGGCGCATCTAATGACGAGTTAGTAATGTTTATCCGCCAGTGCGATCGCACTGGCCTTGACCCATTTCTACGGCAAATCTACGCCGTTAAGCGCTGGGATAGCCAGGAGCAAAGGGAGGTAATGAGCGTTCAAATCTCTATTGATGGCCTCAGATTAATAGCTGAGAGAACTGGTCTTTATAGGGGGCAGACACCGATTCAGTGGTGCGGTACGGACGGGAAATGGGTAGATGCGTGGTTAGATGATGCGCCTCCATCTGCGGCTAAAGTTGGGATTTGGAGAGAAGGGTTTAAAGAGGCCATTGTTAGGGTCGCTAAATACAGCAGCTACTGTCAGCGGAAAAAGAATGGTAATCTCACCCAAATGTGGGAGAAGATGCCCGAAGTGATGCTTGGCAAATGTGCCGAGAGCTTGGCGTTAAGAACTGCTTTCCCTCTGGCAACAATCAATTTATCTGAGAGTGATGAAGTTCGGATAATTGACGTAGAAACAGATTCAAGCTCAAGCCATAGAGCCGATCTAATGCAGTTCACTACTCAGCATTTTGAGCGACTACAAATGAACACCTCATCAGCAGTGAGCTTGTTGCAAATCAGATATCAAAAAAATCATCGCAGTAAACTGAGCAGCGAGGAATTGGCTGATCTGGCGGAGTTTCTTGCAAATCAACCAACTCCAGGATCGACCGAAGAAGATGCCGATCAAGAACTGGAGTAGAGTTAATCTTGCAAAAGAAAGGAGAATTAGATTGTGCCTGAACTTACTGCAAAACGTTCCTTGAACGAAAACATTTTAAAAACCATTCGCGAATTATTTGACGCTTGTGGCGCTCAATCTTTTTCTGAGATTTTGTACGAAGTAAGAACGCAATGTGTAGGGGTAGATTCCCTGGAAGAAGCGCACAAGCAAGTTAAAGTGCATCTTGCCTATTTGATTTCACTCGGATCTGTGTGTGAGTCCAAGGATGAATTTGGCATCGTCTATGGTCATCCATGGGATTTATAAAATGTCAATAGGTGTTTAAGATGGGACAAATTTCAACGATAAGTAGTGAGATGAGAAGCTCCCGTTAACCTGGCTGTATGTATAACGGGAGAGAGCGTCACTTACGATAGAATTTAAGAGGAGAATCACGAAATGCCTGGGAATAAAATTATCTTTGCCGACGAAGAAGTTGCCATCTTCATAGGCAGTCGAGACAATGCGGATGGCGACGTTCTAGAGTTTGGTCGATGCCGGAAGTGTGCTGTAGTCAAAGCATCTCAGTTGCCAGAAGAAGTCGCTAATAGAGCGATTAATGCTTTGGTCAACAAAGGTATTGTGATAATTGAGGGGGAGGGGAGGAATGCAACTTTTGACTATACAACAGAAGGGCTTGAATACGCATTAAATAGCCTTGGCTATCTGACTGACGCAGGGCTGCAAGAAAACTTACAAAGATATAAGAGAACGAGGTAATGTCAAAAATATTAAGTGTCGAAGTGGGACTTCGCCTCAAGAAAAGGAGAGAATTATTAAGGCTTTCTGCCTCGGAAGTTGCTAGAATATTCAATATCTCGCGAGCAAGAATTGATTCAATAGAAAATGGCGCGATTGAGGGCAATTATCAAGAAATTTATGCTTTGATATGCCTTTATAATGCACCAACGCACGAAATATTCGCGGGATATTTCGACAGGAATAAAAGTTGTCTAGCTAAGTTGCTGGGGGTTTAAAATGGAGATAAATACCAAACAGTCATTGCGAGTATCCGGTGAAGAGTTTGACTCTAACGCCTGTAATCGAGAGATGCAAATTCTAGCTTTGTTTGGGCGTTCGCTCCGCCTAATTAAAGAAAGATACCCGACCACCAAAAATCTAGTAGAAGATATACAAGCGCAAGTTATTGCATCAGTAATCGACTGGTAAAAGAAAAAGAAATGGCTAAAACTTTCTGGACAAAAACCTCTAATGGCAATATAGCTCATGTTAATGGCTGCAAAGACAGCATACAAGCTATTCATGCAGTAATAGACGCTGCTGCCGTTAAACATTTAAACTCAGCATCGGACTGGGTAATTGAAGGTAAAGCCGATCCGAGTGGTGCGTGGGTTGTGCTAATGAAAATTCCCTCAGAAAATTTGGCAAGACAGGCGTATCGAAAACTTCTCGAAGATCGCGACGGAGAATACCGATTAGTAAGATCATAGAAGGCGATCGCAGTTAGTCGCGATCGCCTTCTATGAAGTGCTTTAACGCAAATCAAAGCACAACTGTTGCTGACTGAGTATTAAACGCTTACGCCAAAACCCCAGAATCAAAAAGGCGATTCTGGAGTAAATAGCCTTCTAGCTTCCATAATTGGTTGGCAGCGTCTTCTCTAGCAAATTTTCGGCCTATTTCTATGTCGAAATTTTTGGGGTCTATACAAGCCGCCCGTCCCAAAACGGTAAACCCAGAGGGCAGTTTGTAGCTAACTGCCAACTCTTTCTCCCAGAATGTACACTCCTGAGTTTCTGCCCGATCTAGCAAGTCGTCAATTTGTTCTTTTGTAACAGTGGTAATAGGTTCCATTGCAGACAATTAATGTGGGATAAAATAATTATATCAACAATTTTCAAAGACATGGGAAAGCTCTGCACACTTGAAAATAAAGACATCAAAAAATACGATTGGTGGGGCGGCAGCAACCCACCTCCGCCCCATCTGAAAACGAAAAAGCAGTTAGCGGATATGGGGCTAAAACCTGTATCTGCCGTGGGCGTTATTGAAGCCAGAAAATATGATTTACTTCTTTACGATCCTGAAAATCCACGCTCAGTTCGCCCCAGTAAAAAGCCGACTGAAGCGCAACTCAGAAATTTAGAGAAAGGCAGGCGCAAGCAAGCGTATAAAAACTGGTTTAGGGATGAAGGGTTTATTTACCGTGACGAAAATGAGGCGATCGCGTGGGCAAGGGAATTCGTTGCCGATCCCGATAATCTTGTTCTGGATACCGAAACAACTGGGTTCACAGATCCACAAATAGTTGAAATTGCAATATTAAATCTTCAGGGTGAAATTCTGTTCCACTCGTTAGTCAAACCTGCCAAGGAAATTGAGCCTGGGGCAGAAGCTGTTCACGGGATTAGTAACGCCGAGGTTGCTGACAAGCCTACATTCGCCGATATCTCTCCGCAATTGACAGTATTATTGACTGATAAAAAGATCGCAACTTACAACGTGGGGTTCGATTTTAGGGCTTTGGAGTGTAGTAGGCAATCCGCAAACTTGCCCCAGCCAAAGTATGAAGATCAAGAATGGGAATGTGCCATGCTCTGGTATGCACAGTTTTATGGAGAACGCAGAGGTCGCCATGGATATCGCTGGCAGCGTTTACCTTCCGCTGGTCATCGGGCAGTGGCTGATTGTTTGGCGCTAATTGATTTGTTGCGGCAAATGGCGACTACTGAACCAAGGGATCTGGGGCAATTATTTGATCGGCATTGGGAGGAAATATGCAAGAGCTAAAAGAATTAGATGCCGAACCTGATGATTGGATTGAGCCTGGTTGCGACGATCCAGTTACTAGCGAGGAGTTCTTTGACTCGGTTGCGGCAGAAATTCTAGGCCAACCTAAAAAATTCGCTCCCTATACTAAAGAGATGCTGGCGGAAGACAAAAAACTTGTTTCTTGGACTGATGGAAGGAACGAAATTACTGAAGGACAAATAGCTAATAGCTAATTTGATATTTTCCGATAATAGTAAATCCGCGATCGCCATCGCCCCTGTTCTCGAACCTCGGCAGCTACAAGCCCCTGCTGATTGAGATCTTTGAGGATCTCGGAAATTCTCGCCCTGCCAATTGGTAGTTTCCCGTCCAAATCGTAGGCCGATAAAGGTTTGCTGGTTGATAGCTTTTCCAGTACCATTTGATCGGTGTCGAGTGAGGGAACTGCGATACCTTTCTTCCTGAGCCTTTGAGCAATTTTTCGGGCTTTGTCCACCGTCCAACCAAGTTTTTGAGCTACGGGCTTTGCCCAATAGTAACTAACTGGTAATTCAGCCAAGACTTTCTGAAGAAGCTGTTCTTCTTCGAGCCTTTTGTTAGCTTTCTCGGATTGTTTGCGCTTTCTAATCTGGCGAACCGTTGGAGGCTTGGATGGGGCAACTTCTTCCGGGATTGGCTGGGACGGGTTTTTCCAGTAGTGGCATTCTACGC
Organism: uncultured cyanobacterium; assembly: GCA_936920195.1. GTDB lineage: Bacteria > Cyanobacteriota > Cyanobacteriia > Cyanobacteriales > FACHB-T130 > CAKZHE01. The sequence continues at coordinate 6,074 of CAKZHE010000097.1, forward strand.
AAATGCCATTAACCAGTTGGCGATACTTCTTAATCCCGACGCGATAGCGCTAGCGCGCTCGCAGAGCTTCGCAGCAAGAAAAGCACCATCCGTAGCTCATATTCCCCCCTCGCGTCCAGGCTCTAACCGCTCCAAGAAGCTAGGCTTTTGCCCAGAGTTAAACTCAACCACAACGCTATCTGGCAATGGAGTTTCCCCAGTCAGCCTTGCGAATTCAACATAGTGTGACAAGCACTCAAGGATTGTTTTAAATCCAAATCTCGTTTTGTAACCGCAAGCGCTAGAAAATTTCCTGCAATCCCCCCGAAAAACAGCCCAATGCCAAGCACTTTGCTCGGTCGCCAGCATGATTCGGACTCGGCACTGAGCGTCTTCGTAGAGAGTGATGTCTTCAAGTGGCTCAGACAATATTGGCAACGTTATTTTGCTCATATTCCTAAGCCTCTGACTTCAATGTTTTGACTTCGACCAGGGCATCGCCTACCCTGATTTTGCGCCGATCCGATATTTCTTCTAGTTGAGCTAATGCCACTCTTAAATTGACGTTGACGGGGGATGACTCGGTATAAATGTCATCAGCAAGGCTGCTGATTCCGGTGACAACTTTGGCTAGTTGTGTTGCCAAACTCTCAGCCTTTTTAACCATCTCGGCGATGGTAATTAGAGACTCAACTTTATAAACGCCTGCGGCCTCAGTAACTGTTGCCTGTGCGGACTCTGACAGCTTCGCCAGTAAAGCGGTTTCGGCGATCGCCTTGCTGTACCTTTCCAGATCCGGGTTGATTGGTTCGCTAGTGGCCTCAATCGGTGGTTTCCAATATTTGCAGTAACTTTCCGCAGCGCGATCGCTATCTAAAAACGTAAAGCTATGTACCCCGCACTGCCGTTCGCCAGCTTCCCCGCCCTCAAAACGATGGCAGTGTTGACAGGTGAAGCAGCTTTGCTTCTCACTGAGGATCTGGGCGGCAACTTTAAAGGCAGCGTTTACGCTCTGCTCGTTCAAAGCGTGGCGCAAACCCGCCGCCTTTGCTCTGGCTGATTCCTCCCACTCTGCCGCCTTCGGCGATTCGCCCTCCTGCGCTTCCAACTTGTCCAGCAATTCAATGATTTTTTCACCCTTGGCGAAGGTGCGCTCGCCTACCCCCGCGATATCGGCTAGTCGTTGGCGCGTGTGAAGGGTTGGCAAATTTGCCAACCCTTGTCCCCCGGCGCTCATGTTCGCTTTGGCTTCTGCCTCAATAATTGAGCGCCAAGCTTTAGCTTCGCGGAGCTTTTGCTCATCATTCTTTTCCCGCCCTTTGTTGGCTTCTAGGAGCCGTTTTAGCTCTTGTTCTGGAGTGGCAAAGCGCACCCATTTTACTTCCAGGGACTTGAAGCGGCTATCGCCTTTTGCTGTCAATCTCTCAACGCATCGATGACAGGAGTTGCCGTCAACGATGTGCCTGGTCGTGATGCTAACCACGATGGGCTTAACCCAACCGCTTTGATCGATGGTTGCCTCAAGTTCAGTTAGATCCTCTTCTCCGTAGATCTGCTCATTCAGCGGGTGTCTTATGATCTCGTCAATATTCACAAACCGGGGCAAGTCTTCGTCTGGGGCAGTCTTCAGGGAGGAAAGATCGACTGTGCCATCGTCTTTCTGAGGCAATCCCCACCGCCGATTATTTTCTCGGACGATATCTGGATTAACTGCGCCAGATGGAAGCGATACCACAGCGCTAACGGATTCCTGCTCTGACTTGGAAGTGGGTCCGTTATGCAGCGTTTCCACCAAATCTTCTAACAGATGCTCTCCCGCCTCCGTTAGCGAAAACCCTACTGCCCCATCTGTTTGAATAAACTTAAGCTTCAGCAGTTGCTTAAACGCCACATCTGCTGCTAATTGCTCCCATCCTAAGTTCAGGGCGATCGCCTGTTTGCTGGCTTTGTTGTTGGCCTTGATCTCCTGGAGAATCAGGATCTGCTCCTCGGTTGATAAAATCGTTGAGATACTGAATTCGGGCGATTCCAACACTGGCAACTCTGGGGTCGAGGGCGTTGCCGACTGCGGCGCGGCGTTTTCTAATGACTCCATCTCCGCTAGGAACTCCGAGGCCGATCGCTTGTCCGCTGGGTCTGTCCACCCAACGGGAATCCCGGAGCCACTCTCCAGGAATTCCGGGTTCGATACTTCGTTGGACGCGATCGCTCCCCTCTCCTGCAAATCTTGCTCTAATCTGTTCGTGCCAGGGGGTCCGCCTTTGCCACCCATCCGGGATAATGCTGTGGGCGATTGCAACAATAAGGAGCCGCTCTCGGCTCCAGGGCGCTCCAAAGTGGGCGCTGCCGATAGTCGTCCATTCTGCATCGTACCCGACGTAGAAGAGTTCTCTGAGAAGAAATTTGAAGTATTTGATCCGGTTTCCTGGACTGATGGGGCAGGTGAGGAGTCCTGGTACGTTCTCAATTGCCACGAATTTTGGCCTGATTTCTCCGATGATTCGGATGACAGCAGGGAAGCAGTCTCGACTGTCTTCGCCTCCGAGCCGTTTTCCGGCGATCGAGAATGGCTGGCATGGGGGAGAGAATCCGCAGACATCGTACTGTCCGGGCCTCCCCCTGAAGGTGCGGATATCTCCGTGAATTGGGACTCCGGGGTATCTGAGTCTGAGGATTGACTGACAATATTCGTCCCATTCAATGAGTTGGCATAACTCCCATCCGGCTCTAGTGGCGGCAAGTTCCCATCCGGCTCCAACTCCACTGCATCCGGTGAGGATTCGCATATATCTATACCTAGATCGTTCTTGAGTTCGTATCTGGAGTAATAGGCGGTCTTGCCATTCTTGTCGCACCGAATTTGGAAGGGCGCTTTTTTCCTCCGGGCATCGGTTTTCAGCAATGTATATCCGGGCTTCAGTTCCGTACCGGGTTTTAGATCCGACTTGTTTATGGTTAGTGTCATGGTTTAAACCGATTGCTTGGCTTGTTCTGCGTCTTGTTCTGATTCCGTTCCCAGATATTTCTTGATTGCATGGAGAACCGTTTTGGTTTTGTCCCGATCGTTGCGAGCCATGTCTCTCTCGATCGCCTGACTTATAGAAATGGGCATCCAAAGCGTCATCTTTACTTGTCCAGATCTTTTAGGTCTTTTTGCCATAAGTCCGTTAGCCGTATTTCTGTCCTACTTGTCCGTATTGTATCACTGTCTAAAGCAATAGTACAAGTGAGAGATGGGGAGAATTTTGCTAAAATTTTCACAGACACTAAGGAGGCCAAATGACTAACTCGCTAGCCCCATCAGTAGCAAAGCGCCTAACTCATAAAGCAAATTTGCTCATTCAGGTTGATCGGGCGAGTCTCTTGAAAGTGGGCAGTATATTCGCGAAAGCCAATCAAGAAGGGTTAAACTTAACCCAAGATGAATTGGCGACTATCATTGGATGCAGTCGCGGCTCTCTCAGCAATGTTTTCCTGGGGAAAAGCTTTAATCAAGAAATAATAACGGGGCTATTGATACTGCTAGAGCCGATAAACCCCGAAACCAATCGCAAATATTCTTACGAAGAAATATATAAATTAGCGATTAAGATTGACTCGGACGAAATACAGCGACGCTTTGACGAGATCAGGAAGCAAAAGCTTCTGGGAGGGAGTGCAGATAAGTAGGGATTGCCGCTACTCCAATATCGAAATGCTCAATCCCAGACTCAAAGGCGGCCTCAAGTATTTTCTGCAAGTTTCCAGAGGCGCGGAGCGATCGCATATCCGCTTCGCTCCCTGTAACGCCAAGACACCATCGGCGATTAATCCGCAGATCGCACCGTTTGATTGCCTCGAAGATGGTCGCCGACAACGTGGCGAGAAACAGGGTTAGCGCCTTAGTGCTAGCACCCAAAAAATCAGTTATTTCCTCAAAACTAGCCCCTTCTTCCATCATTTCTTGTACTTCCTGCACTTGCTCTGGCAGTACGGCAAATATTTTTTTGCCGCCGTCTCGATCCGCCCAAACGAGTCGGCTGTCAACCGTGAGTTGAAGTACGCCCGACTCGTACTCAACTTCCATCTCAGACTGGCATTCAATAGCTCCAGTCCGCCAATTGATGGCGTTAATTTCGGCGATTATTTGTTTCTGGCGATCAAGCAAATTATTATTTTGGGGGTTCGTTTGAATAGCTCTTAATGCGATCGCTATTTAGCCTTAGCGCAATGCCTATAATTATTTCTGACTAGATATAAATCTTACTACCATTCGTAATAAATATCAATTTCTAGAACTAAATTGATTTTCCCTTGACGTGGAATTGCCGGAATCACTTGCCCCAGTTCAGCGCCAATCACCTTACAGATAGCGACTAGCAATGCTGGCTCGACTGAAGCTGCTCTACCATCTTCTAGTTTTTGAATGAATTGGGGCGAACAACTGCATCCTGCGGACTTTAATTGGTCTGATAGAGATCTTCTAGATATTTTCCCTCGCAGTTGCTTGATCTTTTTGCCTAGATTTTTGTCCCAATTAAAGCGAGAAACGCAATCTAGGCTGACCATTTCTGTCACAAATTACCTCTCTTCTACTGCTTTATTCCGTAGCGTAGTAAATCGCTGCATCACAGAATAAGCTTAGGCTAGCAAAGCAAGGTGAAGAAATTGTGAATCACGCAGCCGGAGCGAAGTTGACTGACTTAAAGCTCAATTCATTAGTATTGCCATGCTGCCAGCAACGGTTCAGAGATCGCTATAAACTTGTCGTAGAATTGTCGAAAAATTGGACTCCCTTTTTAATTGGGGAAATTAACAGCGAATGCCATTCAAAATCCTCATCTTGCTTGCGATCGCGTTACTTGCCATCATTGCCATTCGGCCTCTGGCGATACTAGCGATGCTGCTATTGGTTTTCGCGTTACTTGTGCTGTTGGTCGCCTCCCCGATACTGATAGCAATTGGTGCAATCAAACCTCGCTGGGTGCTGCTTAATTTGAGCGACAACCGTATTGCTGCGCTTGGGGCGGCAGTTGCGTTGTTTTTGCTGCCAGCGATCGCACTACCCGGAGCCATTGATCTGACTAAATCGCTAATTTTTGGATCGCGACCAGCAGACACCTCGCCACAAGCCACTGTTGCTCCATCGGTAATTTCCTCGCCACCGACATCAGAATCGCCATCGCCTAGCCCTTCGTCAACAACTGCCGTTAATAGCCCCATCCGCAATTCTCGGTCTGGTAGCTGTGCTTGCCCCTACGACACGGATCGGAGGGGGGAGAAGTTGTGGCGGGAGATCCGCTTATTCCAGGGATGGCGGTGATAAGCCAAAATGCTATGCGGGCGATTAAGCTCTGCCTTGCAAACTATCTGGTTAATTCCGACTGACTTGACGGCAAAAAGCCAATGTCATAGCTTGATCTCCTCGTGTCCAGTGACGATTTCTTCGGTCGTTTGCCAGCGAATAATTAACTCGCCGCCCATTGCGCGAATAGCGGCTTCAACATTCTCAAAGCTTGATGTATTGGGATTTTCAATGATCTTCGATACTGCGCTAACTAAGCTGGCTGGCTTTTTGGCTGGCTTCTGAAAAATGGAAACACGAACTTTGTTGACTTCTTGAGCCAGCTAATGGTCGCCAAGTTAAAAACGATGATTGACTACAAGGAGCGCGAAATCGCCAAGCCTAATGCAAATGAGGTCACTTTCGTTGATACCAAGGGAAAGACTCACAGGCTAAAAATGGGGACGTTTACCATCGAGAATTACGAGCAGCCGCAATACTCTAAATTTCTGCGGGTGCAGCTAAAAAATGGCAGAGGCGAATTCCCGATCTGGGGTAATCCTTTAAAAATTGAGATTGAAATCTTTCTTGAGGAGCAAGCAGGAAAAATCGCTCCTGAGCCTGAGCCAATTGCCGAACTTCAAAAAGCCGCCCTTACTGTCGAAGTTCAAATCGCCAGCATTACTTGGTTTGGAGAAAGTTTCGTAGCTAATTTGAAGGAAGGCAATCGCCTGTTAGGGCAAATCACTTTTATCTCCGCCTGGGGCGATCGCTGGCATTTTCGATTTGGGGCAAAGGCTGGCAAGAGCAGTTCGGCTTATCAGGCGATTTGCTCTCTGATGGAATTAGCTGGTGCGTTGCCCTTCTGATGGCAAATCACCTCAACCACCAAGGAACTTTGAAATCTTAACAAAACTTGATGTACCATTGTCTAAAGCAATAGTACAATACGGACAAGCAGGTAAGGAGTACGGCAGCAGTCCGCTCAATCGAACAGCGAACCATGCTGCCGCAACCCTGGAACTGCCCGTGGGAAAAGGTTTGGAGCGCTCCGAGGAGGTCGCCATGAGTTAGAGACAGTTGTCCGGCATTGGGTTTCTTTATTAATTGCGTCCCCCGGCGATGGCTTGTTGTTACCTGCAAGCGATCGCCCTCCCTAAACAAATTTTAGCTATGAGCGAAACAACAATACTGTACGAATTTGGAGCAGTCCAATCGGTAGACGCAGACCCAGCGTCAGAGGCAGCGCGAGATTCCGCGATTGCCGCCCTAGACGGACTAATCTACCATCTCGAAGCCAGTTTTGGTTGCAATCATCTAGAAGCAACTAGAGCCGCTGCCTCATTGGTGATGGGAATAAAGATCGTTCAATCTCGCGAGGAGTTAGAGGCCACCATCCGCCGGATACAGAAAAATTACCAGCAAGTCTACGACTAATTTCGTGGACGGTCACTGGTGTGAGCGAGTGTTCATACGCTCTCGTGCGGGTTCGATTCCTGCTACTCCTCCAAGGGCGGCTGCCGTAGTAGTCAGTCGCCCTATCTAAAAAACACAGGAAAGCAATGGAGGATAAAGAATTTCTTGCCGAAACCGCCCTGTATTTCGCCAGCGCCAGCGTTACCGCTGCGTCTGAGGCAGTCATTCATCATTTCCAGTCCAACTTCGGGTGCGATCTCCTAACAGCAACCAGAGTTACGGCTGAGTTGATAGCTGCCATCAAAAAACACCCCTGGACACCCGAACAATTCCATGCCGCCGCCAGGGTGGCAGAGCAAAAATTCATGGGCGATCGCTAGTGCGGCAGGTGCCTTCCACAGCATCTGAGCGGGTGCAATTCCCCAATGCCCTGACCCCTCTGAATAGTAGAGCGGCTAGGCTACTGATGTCGATAAAGAATGACCCTGAAATGTAGCACGAGAGGAGTTTGAAGCCCTAAAATCCATCCAGTTTGGGTCTGGGTGGGCGACACCTGCTCCAAGTGGTGTGACAGCCGGAGAGACGGCAATCAACGGCAGGCGTGTTCCTTTATTGACCAACAAGCCGCAAGGCTTTTCTTGGGGTAGTAACTAAGGCGGTTGATCGTTTGCCTCCCAACGATTTTGCGGGTTCGATTCCCGCCTACCCCCATTCCTTCTAGCCGGGAGAAGGAGTCACTCATTTTGTTATAGAACAACCTGGCTTTCCTACTAAATCAAATGAACAATCACTTATTTGATGCTGATGGATTTACAAGAAGAGATATTTTGGCGCTACTCAAACGCCAGTCGGACGGACTGACCGAGAAAGAAATTGCTGAAGAAATTGGGCTGACCGTCGCCCAAACTAAGATTCACTTAAATGCTCTGGCTGCCAACCAAAAGTGCGATCGCCGGGGCAAAAGATATCGCCTAATTCCCACCTCCCATACCGAAGAAAGACTGGGGAAAAGATTAGCGATCGCGGCAGAATCACCGATTCCCCGAACCAAACTTCTTCTGCCACCAAAAGAACTTGAAAAGGAGAAGCCTAAACGCGGCAGGCCAAAGGGGGGTTATCCAAATGACCGCAGCGAATAATCAGTCGCAGGCAAATTGCATCATCACTCTGGGCAGAACCATTAGAAATGCCCGCCGGGAGATGGGTCTTAGCCAGAGGGAATTTGCCGATTTAATTGGCGATAGCGCTAGCGCGCACGCAGGGCTTCGCCGCATCGACTTCATGCAGCTTTCCAAAATTGAAAACGATCGGATTGAGGTTCGTGACCCTAGTTACGACTGGCTGATTCAACGCCTTGCCGAAATTCTTGAAGCCGATGCCGAATACCTGGAACAACTCCGGCAACAAACCGAGCCGCAGCCGCTGAATTTAGAACAAGCATTTTTCCCGGTTTATGCAGAACTTTAAAGGGTTGGCAAAAATGCCAACCCTTATAGAAAAAGGATAGCGCTTTATGTGGACAAAAAAACACGATCAAATCTGCCTGCAAAAAAAACTGACCGCTTCATCCTCAACGCTCCTGTGGCGATGGTTAGTGGAGCAAGGGGATGGCGAGAGAGAACCCGATTTAAAGGAGTTTAATACTTGGGTGAAAAAGCACCGGGGGCAGGGATTCCACCGGGACACCCTTAAACAGGCATTCAATAAATTGGTGGAGGCAGAAGTAATTATAGTCATTAAAGATTTTGGGTATTGGAATATTTGGCGGGTGGTGGTGAGATCTCTTGATGCTATTTTGCCTATAAAACCAAAAAAAAAGACCGGACAAAAAAAATCCGAAAGCTATGAAGTTCCCCGCGATTTAGACTCCTCAAACGCCTGTGTTGGCGAATCAGGGGTTCAAGCAGCAGCAGCTAATAATATTTCTTCTCTAGATCTGATTGGTCAACTACCAGAGGAAGAAATTAAAGATCTGGAAGAAAATTTGGATCAGTGCGATCGCGCCGGGATTCAATTTGATGCCAAAGATGCCGCAGAAATATTGACAACTTACGATCCAGAGGAATTGAGACAGGCGATCGCGCTATTTGAAAAGCGTGGTGGGCATCAGAAAATTAAAAATCCTGAAGGCTTTATCAGACGTTGTTTGGAGCGTCGCTGGTGGGAAAGTAAGCGCCCAGCTTTTGAGGATATTATCAGTGGATTGGCGGCTGTCTTTGGGTTGGCTTCCGAATCAAAATCAAAGGCTGTATTTAAGGGATTTGGCTATGCGTAATAATTTCCTGGAAACAATTGCCCCAGAGCGCACCTTGCCGCCTCCTGAAGTAGTTGCTCGGATTAAAGCCCATTTTAACGCGGCTCGCTCTAATCGCAAAACGCTCAGTAGAACAGCCTTTAAAACCCTGCCTTATACCGAGCAGAATTTACAAATTGCCCGTGCTTACCTGCAATTTCCAGAATTTAAAAATCGCGCTCTTAACTGGGCAAGAAACAACTCTGAAGATGTTGAAATTATCGATCGAGATGGCGAGATCCTGATTGACGTGAGGTTTTAAAATGAGCCAGCCCATTCAGCCCATTGAACTTTCGATGGAACAGCAATTCAATATCTGTTCGTTTAAAACTCAGGTGCAGCAAATGAGTCACGAACAGGCTCAGGATTTTCTTGTCAAACTTTACGAACAAATGGTGGTCAGAGAGGCAACTTACAAGCAGCTTCTCAAACACCAATGGGGGATAGAAGATCCGGCTATAGAGGTTGATTGATCGGTGGGAAAGAAGTCAAAAATTGATCGTGATCGCCTTCGTTCCGAGGAAAATTCACGGGCTTTTCTGCTACTGAAAGATGCCGTTTTTGTCAGACATAAGATTCGGGGCGAACGCGGTGTTGGCAAAATAACAGGAATTTATAGCAATCCCCACGGAACCTATCAGCAGATTGTGGTCGATTGGGGAAATGGGTTGTCAGTGCCGGAGTCACCGGAATTATTGGAGAAGCTGTCGTGATGAATATTAAAACGAGCAGTCTGCATTACATCGATAAAGACGATTTTGTTGTAGGAGTTAGCTTTAGATTTCGCGGCGATGATGATTTGGAGCATATCGCTTTTCACCTAGGCTCTCTAACAGTTTGCTGGGGTGTTCCCGAACCAGACTGCGCCATAAAATGCGAATCGCTGTCTTTACCAATCAGATTGCTGATTTTATTTAACGGTGGAGTTTGGTATTGGGGAAAGGCTTATTTCCCGGACTTATCAAGCCTTTATCACTTTGCTTGGATCTGTAGAGCTTGGGAGTTAATGAATGTTTCGGAAAATTTTCTTCAAGAGACTTTGAGCGAATGGCAGGATAAATCCAAACCTAGTACAGATATTCTAGATGAAATTCCGTTTTAAGGAAGAATCATGCAGGAAAAAGATAGGCGAAGATATCACGATATCTTTGAGACAAATGCTGCTACCATTACGCACCATTACACTTTTGAGGGTAGGCAGGTAATTGAGGCAGAAACGGGCAGGGCGCTAGACATTTCCGAAGTGGTAGAAAGGCTCAATTTATTAACTGAATCGGTTCGGTATTTTGAAAATCTAGCAGAAGATCGAAAAATTCGGTTAAGAAGAATCTCGGATTTTGTTGATGCCAATGGAACGGAATAACTGACGCAGGTTGATCGGGAGGGAAATTAAATGTCACAAACAACGATTGAATGGACTGATAAAACTTGGAACCCTGTTACGGGTTGTACCAAGGTTAGCGAGGGGTGCGCCCGGTGTTATGCCGAAACAATTGCTAACAGATTCTGGGGCGATCGCAAATTCTCCGATGTGCAGTTTCACGAAGATCGGTTAAAGGCTCCGGCAACTTGGAAAACACCCTGCAAAGTGTTTGTCAATTCAATGTCGGATCTATTTCACGAATCAGTTACGTTTAAGCAAATTGATCAAATATTTGCAGTAATGGCGACGACAAATCGTCACACTTTTCAGGTGCTGACAAAGCGACCTGAAAGGATGCTGGAATATTTTACTGATTACCTGCCCGATGTTGGTGGCTTGACTGTTTTGCACAAAGGCTCTGCAAGAGTAGCCGTAGATCTTTCTCGTTCTTTTCCGCTGCCTAATGTTTGGTTGGGAGTGTCGGTGGAAAATCAGAAAGCCGCTGATGAACGCATTCCGCTACTACTAAGAATCCCGGCCACTGTTAGATTCTTGAGTTGTGAGCCATTGCTAGAGGATATCGATATTAAAGATTATTTGGGAGAATTCTGGTACTGCCCAGACTGCGAGTACGACTGGAAAGAAGCCGGAGCAATGGCAAGTGGAAAGAAAAGACTCTGCGGAATTTGTGAAGCGCGGATTATCAAGGGAGAAACTGGGATTCATTGGGTGATTATCGGCGGTGAATCTGGGGATAAAGCTCGCCGTTGCTATTTGGACTGGGTGTGATCGCTAGTCCGCCAATGCAGAGATGCGGGTGTTTCCCCCTTCGTAAAGCAACTTGGCTCTAACCCAGTTGCTGCAAGCCCCTACGTTAAGGGTGCGGGTTCCAGCGATTACCTTTATGTATTCAAGGTACGAGATAAGAAGGTACGCGATCACAAGGGCGGCGATATCACGGAATTCCCAGAAGATTTACAGATCAGAGAATTTCCGCAAGTTGCAATTAGCGAGGAGGCGGTATGTCTGTAGCTCAACTCTATCTTCCTTTCGCCCCTTATTTGGTTGTCCGCGATGGCGATCCACTGGCAGGCGCGATCGCCAATCGGCACTACTCAAGACTGGAGCGCGGCAATACAGATCAACTTAGGTTTTGCCGCCCTGGGAAAAGATTAATACTGCTTCAGCCAGAAGGGTCCTGGTTATTCGTTTGGGTGCTTCAAAAATTTAGAAGGGATGGGCAAGTTGGTGCTGAATGCGTTTTGTTCCGCAACGAAGCGCCTAATAAGTTTTTAAGTTCAGAAATCGTTCTATTGGCAGAAAAAGTGTGGAACGATTTGCATGGGTTTTGCCGAAAATTCACCTACGTTAATCCAAGACTTGTTCGCTCTAAAAATCCTGGTTGTTGCTTTCAAAAAGCTGGCTGGACAAAGAGCGATCGCCGAAGCAGTCGGGGGTTGATCTTGCTGTCAAAGGAGGTAGTCGCCAATGTTTAATCGCCCACTTCTTCGCTACCTCGGAGGGAAATACTTGTTAAGCCCTTGGATAATTTTACACTTCCCTCTACACCAAATCTATTGCGAACCCTTCGCGGGTGGCGCGAGTGTTTTACTGAATAAGGCTCCAAGCCCCATTGAAATTTACAACGATTTGGACGGACGGCTCAACAACTTCTTTAGAGTATTGCGCGATCGCGCTGACGAACTATTGGAGAAACTTGAGTTAACACCATATTCTCGCGCTGAATATGATTTGGCTCTTTCCCCCTCCGAAGATCCTGTTGAAGATGCCCGACGACTTTATGTTCTTAGTTGGCAGTGCAGGGGCGGCGGTTATGTCGCGAACGGGGGCAGGGGATGGAGATATCAAAACAAGGATTGGGCGGGGAATGATGTTGTCAGGAATTGGCATCGATATAGCGATCTAAGGTTATTTGCTGATCGGTTATTGAACGTCCAGATAGAGCAAGATTGTGCATTCAAAGTGATTAGTCGATATGACAGTCCAAAAACCCTTTTCTATCTCGATCCCACTTATCTGCACGAAACTAGATCTGCAAATCACAGGTGGGAATATTTCCACGAAATGACCAAGAACGATCACCAAAAACTGGCTGAATTGCTCAACTCAATTCAAGGGATGGCGATAATTAGCCATTACCCCTGCGAACTTTACGATCGCCTCTACAAAGATTGGCGGTGTATCCAAAAAGAAGTACGAACTCAAGGGCGCACAACAGCAACTGAATGCCTCTGGATAAATCCAGCCTGCGATCGCGCTTTAAATAGTCTCTTTTCGCTGCCATTGTTTGCAGGAAAACATGAGGAGGTTATTTGACCGAGGAATATTGCAACTGCAAAGGCGCTTTGATTTTCGCCAACCCGAACAGCCCTAAAATTGATTATTTAGTTAGATGCTCCGTCTGCGGCAAAATTTACCCAATTTTTAACCCCAATTATGACAGCCATCGCAGAGAAAGAACAAGAACCCGCATTGCAAGATCCGCACCCTTTCCTAAAGTGGGCGGGCGGTAAGAATGGCTTACTTAGACAATACCAGCCCTACTTCCCCAAAGAATTCAGAACTTACTTTGAACCCTTCTTAGGCGGTGGTGCAGTATTTTTTCATCTACTACCAGAAAAAGCGTTTCTTTCTGACATTAATTTTGAACTTGTCAACGCTTATCAAGTAGCGGTCTTTGATCTTGATAAATTGATATCACTCTTAACAGAACATCAGAGCAACCATTCTCCCGAATATTACTCCCAAATCAGAGGGTGCAACCCTGGCGATCTAATCGAGAAAGCAGCGCGATTCATTTACCTAAACAAAACTTGTTTCAATGGAACGCACAGGGTTAACAAAAAAGGAGAGTTTAATACCCCAATTGGGCGCGATAGCGCTAGCGCGCTCGCAGAGCTTCGCAATGGTCATTCTCAATATGTTTGCGATGTTGATGGGTTGAAATCTGCTTCCTTGGCTTTAAGGAAATCTGCATATCTTGATACCAGTGATTTTACCCTAGTGGAAAGCACGGCAGAAAAAGGCGATTTTGTCTACTTTGACCCGCCGTATCACCCAGTTAGCGAAACGGCGAAATTTACCAGTTACTCAGCGAGCGGATTCGATAAATGCGACCAAATCGCTTTAGCCGCTGTGTTTAAGTCCCTTGCCGAACGCAAGGTGAAAGTCATGCTCTCTAACTCTGATTGTCCGTTTATTAGGGAGTTGTACAAAGGATTTGAAATCGTGTCAATAAACGCCGCTAGATCGATCAACTCTGATGGGCAGAAACGTGGCAAGGTTGGTGAGATTTTAGTTGTCGCAAATTGTAATTAATGGAGAATTTAATGAAAGCGATTACACTTTGGCAGCCTTGGGCATCTTTGATAGCCCAAGGGTTTAAAAAAATTGAGACGCGATCTTGGGGGACGAATTACCGTGGAGCGCTACTGATTCATGCTGCAAAACGACCAATAAAAGCAGAGGACATAGATTTGTATGTCCGAATAACCAATGGTCAGGCTCTTGATCTGCCCCTTGGTAAAATTGTCGCGGCTACTAAATTGTCTAATTGTGTTGAAATGTCGCAAGAATTTATTTTCAAGCAATCCGATTTGGAAATAAGGTGCGGAGACTGGAGAGAAGGGCGGTGGGCATGGGAACTGTCAGAGATCGTTCAAGTAGATATTGGTATTCCGGTCAAGGGTAAGCAAGGTTTGTGGGTTCCGAACCAGGGCTGGAAAGATGAATATTCGTATTTGATGAAGACAAATAAGTGTGTGGTGGAGAAAAGGATTTGAGATCGTGTTAATAAACGCCGCTAGATCGATGCCCTATCTGTACAAAGCATCCTGTCCTAAGCCTGACGATTACAAGTGGAAGCCGTCGATATTCATGCCTAAAGAAGCTTGCCGACTACATCTTAGAATTGTCGATGTCCGGGCAGAAAGGCTCCAGGTGATATCAGCGACAGACGCGATCGCCGAAGGTATTTTCTGTAAAGAAGGAAGATTTAAAGATTACCTAGATCCAAAGCAACATTATCTGACAGCATATAGCTCTTTTCGATCCTTGTGGAATTCAATTCATGGCGCTGGCGCTTGGGATTGGAATCCTTGGATTTGGGTTGTCAAGTTTAAAAAGTTAGAAGATAGACCCGATGGCAAAGAAAAGCAACGCCCAATGCTGTTTTCAACTGAGATGGTGCAAGCCATCTTAGAAGGCAGAAAAACCCAGACTAGGCGAATAATATTGCCCCGCAACAATCCCAAGGTTCCTCCGGCGACAGTGATTGAGAAGGGTGATTCTTGGATTGGTCTTCACGAAAGTTATCCCGCTCCCACAAATGGAATCCATCTGTTACCGCCCTATGGTGAAGTTGGCGATTTTATCTGGGTTCGAGAAAGTTATTGTGAGGATAAATAAATGTGTGACTGCGATTATGAAACCCCAGATTTTTACCGTGAGCGGCTTATAAAAAAGACCAGAAAACCCCACGAGTGCTGCGAGTGTAGAAAAGTAATCCAACCTGGCAATTCTATGAATGAAGTGTCTGGGAAATGGGGTGGTGAGTTAAGCAGTTTTTACATCTGCTTAACCTGCCAGGAAAAGATTAATGCTTGGCAAGAGCAAAACCCAGATGAATGTTTTTGCCACGGGGATCTTTACGAACTTCTAAGTTGGTCTGAATCAGATGAATCGGAGGCAGCATGAAATGACTGTAAATATCGACGTATCCAATCCCCCTCTATGTTTGTCGCTTTTGATTTGGCGACAGCACAAAGGGCATCAAGATTCCTTCCGAGTAATTGCTTACGACCCGCTATACGGGTGCTTGCTTGATTTTGGAAATTATAAAGAGTGGAGAAAATTGTAGATGAAAACTCATCAGCAAAAAATTAGCGACCTCGAAGCAATGGTTGAAGAATTACGATCAAGGGTTGTTCAATTAGAGGTAGGACGCGATCGCCAAGAATTGCCAACCACAGAGGCGGCGCAAGTTTTGGCAGTTAGCGCTGCCACGATAAAGCGCAGAATCAGCAGCGGCGCAGCCAAAATTGGTACGCACTACTCAATGACTTCAAGTGGGCGATATTTAATCAAGATTGGGGAATTCAAGAAAATACTCTAGCTATTTGCCTTTCATCAACTCCCAAGCCTGCCTACTATCTATCTCATTAAGCCATTTCAGGTAATGTTTGCAATGTGTACCAATGGAATGCCCCATCCACTGAGCGACAATTGCCGGACTACATCCCGCGATCGCACACCTAATTGCGTAGCGATCGCGCAATCCGTAGGGAGTGAATTTTATTTTAGGGTGGTCGTAAAAATACGAGGAGATTTTTGCTCCTAAGTCTTTATTCAAAGTCCCTGGCTTATTTTTAAAGTTAGGGAAAATAACTTTTTCTAGCTCCCAATCTTTACACCAGTTGGTCGGCACGGGCAGAACTAATCGTTTGCCAGTTTTGGTATTTTCCTTTACTCTGAGAGTGTCGTTGGCAAGCTCGGTGGTGTCTAGGTGGAATATTTCGTGATCTCTAATCCCAAAAGTTGCTAATATTCCAAAAACCCACCGCCAAGCCGGATTAGCAATCGCTTCTCTGGCCTCTAAAATTTCCTCATCGCTGGGGATATGCCGATCTCCCTTGGCCTTATACCCCTTCCCCAACGGCCTTAAATTGCACTCCAGCCCAGCAAAATTAGCAAGACATTGGTAAGCGGTGGTCAAATTTACTCGTTTCCGCGTCTCAGCTTGGCTTTGAGAAAGGATCGTTGCTCGCAACACAGATTCCGAGAGCGGACTGGATGAAGGGAGGAAATTAAAAGGAGTACGGTAATTTTCTTGCCAAGTAGACTGTTTGCCTAGGTCACTCCGATTGCGACTGCTCCAGTAATCCTCCTCAAATTTGTCCAACCAGTCCCCTATCGTTTCTGGTGGCTTTTGCTTGCCCTTGAGAAATAAACTCCAGTCAAACCGCTCCCTAAGTAGCAAACCCTCAATTTCCATCGCCTTGCCCTTCGCGATCGCCAGTCCCTCCGGAGAAAATGGCGCACCAGTGCTAATCTCGTATTGTTTGGGGCTATCGCCATCATCCGGCTTTGGTGGCAAGGTTGCCCGTAGGTAAAGTCTGCCTCCTTTTTGTCTAATCGTCACTCTATCCAAAGCATCGTTGGCTTTCTGTAACGCAGATTCCAGCTTCCCCATCTCCCTAAACCTTCCCTAAAAAAGGGTAGTAATTTGCTATAACTTGTTACTACAAATTACTGCTTTCACGAGGGAAAGTAAAGGCTAGAACCTTGAATTGAACGGAGAGGCAGGGATTTGAACCCTGGAGGAGGCAAAAACCCCCTAACAGATTAGCAATCTGCCGCTTTCGACCACTCAGCCACCTCTCCAGTGACATAGATTTTTATGATAGCAGGTTTTTGGCTCAGAAGCTAGAAATTAAAATTTTTATTTTCGGTTCGGTGCAGTACGGAAAACCGTACTTTGATAAGACACCTTAGAAAGCGTTAGGGCGCAGAAGTATTTCCAATAACAGATGCTTATTAGCAGGAAATCTGTTGATACTGAAAATCATTACTTGATTAAAAACTGTTTGTGTTGACGAGAAGCCAGTGCAAAGTTAATCCTTTGCGGAATTCTGGCTGTTGCTATCCTGTACCTAGAAAAATTATGATGCCTACAAGTAAAAAGCACATTGCCCTGATTTCTGTTCATGGCGATCCCGCAATTGAAATTGGCAAAGAAGAAGCTGGGGGACAAAATGTCTATGTGCGCCAGGTGGGTGAAGCCTTAGCTAGACAAGGCTGGCAGGTAGATATGTTTACCCGCAAAGCGAGCGTGGCAGATGCAGCGATTGTGAAACATTTACCCAATTGCCGCACGATTCGGTTAACGGCTGGACCGGAAGAGTTTGTCTCCAGAGATAATTTATTTGAGTATCTGCCGAAGTTTGGGGAAGAATTGCTGAAATTCCAGCAGCAGTCTGGCATTATCTATCCTTTGTGCCATACGAATTACTGGTTATCTGCTTGGGTAGGAATGCAACTGAAGAAGCGTCAAGGCAGCCAGCAAGTGCATACTTATCATTCTTTGGGGGCGGTGAAGTATAAATCTGTGGGGGCAATTCCATTGATTGCCACTACTCGGTTGGCGGCGGAGAAGGCGGTTTTAGAAACTGCGGAAAAGATTATCGCCACAAGTCCCCAGGAAAAGGAACATATGCGATCGCTGGTTTCCCAGAAAGGTCAGATTGATATTATCCCCTGCGGGACGGATATTCGCAAGTTTGGGGGTATGACTCGCCAAGCGGCTCGCCAGCAATTAGGGATTGCCCCCGATGCTAAGGTTGTTCTCTATGTGGGAAGATTTGACCCACGGAAGGGAATTGAAACTTTGGTTCGGGCGGTAAATATTTGCCAACACCGTCAGGATGTGCAATTAATTATTGGTGGCGGTAGTCGTCCCGGACAATGCGATGGGATGGAACGCGATCGCATTACTAATATTGTCAACGATTTGGGAATGGCAGCATTTACTACGTTTCCCGGACTGCTGGACGATACTACTCTCCCCCTTTATTATGCTGCCGCCGATCTCTGCGTTGTCCCTAGCCATTACGAACCTTTTGGTTTAGTGACCATTGAAGCAATGGCAAGTTATACGCCAGTGATTGGCAGCGATGTAGGTGGTTTAAAGTTTACCATCTTGCCAGAACAAACGGGATTGCTGTGTCCGCCTCAAGATGAAGTTGCCTTTGCTGCTGCCATTGACCGGATTTTAGCAGATCCAAGTTGGCGCGATCGCTTAGGACAACAAGCCAGAGCGCGGGTAGAAGAAATGTTTAGTTGGGATGGAGTGGCAGAGCAGTTAGGCACTTTGTACCAACAATTATTGCAGGAAAAACCAGCCGCGAAGCGATCGCTAGCTAGTGCTTAAGCTGTAATTCTGCCAATATAGCAGGCGATCGCTGCCAATCTTTGGGCGATCGCCTGCTGGCGTTTTTGGGCAGTCGCTGGCTGACGCGCTGCCTGCCAAAATAGCCAATCTGTTTCTAGCAGTTTTAGTTGCCTGTGAATTTCAGTTTGGGATGACTGCCACAGAGAAACTGTCTCATCTGCCAATTCCTCTCCAGTCAAGCTGGCAATTTGGCACTGAAAAATTTCCTGCATCTGCTGGCAACCAGCTTGAAAATCAGCCGGATTGAGACTCGGCGTACTTACCAACTGTTGCAACTGCCCCACCACTTGCCCAAATTCTTGATATCGATCCAGATAAAACTTTGGTAACACGCTCTCGAACCATTAAGCTAGAATTTGGTAAAGAATTTTAACGATGCAATCGAGAGCCGCCACGTAAACTGTCAGGCTGAAGTTGGAGGTCTGTTCAACTGAATCCTATGGCTATTACCATCAATATCCCTGAAACTGTTGCTCAATTTACGCAACTACTCGATCGCGTTCAGGCGGGAGAAGAAATCCTGCTGATTCAGAACGGAATCGAGATCGCTCGTCTTGTTCCTATTCAGAATGTAAGTCAACCTCGCATTCCAGGGCAAGACAAGGGCAAAGTAGCGATCGCGCCTGACTTTAATGCGCCTCTGCCAGATCTTATCCTGAATGACTTTCTCAACTCCAATCTTCCCACTCCATGAAAGTTCTCCTGGATACCCATGCCTTTCTATGATTGAAAATATCCCACTTCTAACCCTAGATCGCTCGATAGGAAAGTATCCTGTCAATGTAATTTGGTAGTTTGATTTCCCAGCGATAAAGAATTGAAGTTGGCGACAACCAGCTAGATCGCTACCTAGTATAGTTTGATTTTCCTCGGATTGGGGGTATTTTAAGTATTAACAGCAGTCATACACAACTGACTGCGATTAAGAGCAGGTTTTAGGCGAGATTGAAATTATCGGCGCGATCGCTTTACTTTTGCCCAGATTTTCCCCATAATTTCCCCCATCCATAGAATTGTGCGTTAGCTGGCAACTCAGCTGCCCAAAGTCCCAAGTGGTTGAGATCCCCAGATCTATCTGTGGGATGGCTCAAAAATTCCAGATCTCCAATGGTTTACCCCCGTACTATCTTTAAATTTCTATGCTCGACACTATGACAGTCAAAATTCCCGCTTCCCCTGTTGCCACTGTCACGGCTCCCACAGTTCCCGCGCCCAATCCGACTTTTGAATGTGCCATCCCGGAATGGCTGCAAACTTGTTTAATTGCCCGACAAGCACAATCTGAAGCTCCCAAAGCAGGTACACCCGCCGCCGATACCGATTTAATTTGCCGAGCCTTTGAATTTGCCTACAAGCTCCACGAAGGGCAGCGCCGCGCCTCTGGAGAACCTTACATTTGCCATCCGGTGGCAGTTGCCGGGTTATTGCGGGAATTGGGCGGTGGGGGAATATCCATCGCGGCGGGATTTCTGCACGACGTGGTGGAAGATACCGAAGTCACTGTGGAAGAAATTGAACAGATGTTTGGGGCAGAAGTCCGCCATCTGGTAGAAGGCGTGACCAAACTCTCTAAGTTTAACTTTTCTAGTAAAAGAGAGCGGCAAGCCGAAAACTTCCGGCGAATGTTCCTGGCAATGGCGCAGGATATCCGGGTGATTGTGGTCAAATTGGCTGACCGCCTCCATAATATGCGAACGCTGGAACATTTACCCGACGAAAAACGCCGCGCGATCGCCCTGGAAACCAAAGAAATTTTTGCTCCCCTTGCCAACCGTCTAGGGATTGGGCGGTTTAAATGGGAACTAGAAGATTTATCTTTTAAATATTTGGAACCGGATGCCTACCGGAAAATGCAGGATTTGGTATCTGAAAAACGTACTGATAGAGAAGCCAGATTAGCCGAAGTAGTCCAGAGTTTAAAGGAACGTCTAGAAAAAACCGGAATTAAATATTTTGAAGTCAGCGGTCGTCCCAAGCATCTATATGGAATTTACCAGAAGATGCAGCGGCAGAAAAAAGAATTTCATGAAATTTTTGATATTGCTGCCATGCGGTTAATTGTCGAAACCAATGAGGAATGTTACCGCGCCTTAGCGATTGTCCACGATATTTTTAGACCGATTCCCGGCAGATTTAAAGATTATATTGGTTTGCCGAAACCCAACCGCTACCAATCTCTACATACGGTGGTAGTAGGTTCTTCTGGACAACCCCTAGAAGTCCAAATTCGTACCAGGGAAATGCACCAAATTGCCGAGTATGGGATTGCCGCCCATTGGAAATATAAAGAAACGGGTAGTTCCAGCAATACCCCCATAAAAGCTGCCGATGAAAAGTTTACTTGGTTGCGGCAACTTTTGGAATGGCAAAATGACCTGAAGGATGCACAGGAATATCTGGAAAGTGTTAAAGACAATTTATTTGATGACGACGTTTATGTGTTTACCCCCCAAGGAGATGTGGTTTCCCTGAGTCGGGGAGCGACTACCGTTGATTTTGCCTATCGGATTCATACCGAAGTGGGAAATCGTTGCGCGGGAGCAAAGTTAAATGGGCGAATAGTTCCCCTAGATACGGAATTGAAAAATGGCGACATTGTGGAAGTAATTACTCAAAAAAATGGTCGCCCTAGTTTAGATTGGTTGAATTTTACCGTCACGCCCAGCGCTCGCAATCGAATTCGACAATGGTACAAGCGATCGCACCGCGATGAAAATCTGGCGCGGGGTAGAGAATTGCTAGAAAAGGAACTTGGAAAAAGTGGCTTTGAAGCTTTACTCAAATCTGAGCCAATGCAGGCAGTGGCAGAACGTTGCAATTACCACAGCGTTGATGATTTACTCTCAGCCTTGGGTTATGGAGAAATTACCCTCAATCTAGTTGTGAATCGGATTCGGGAAATTACTAGACCAAATCTTCCTGCCGTTTCTGATGCTGAACTGGTTGAGAAATTAGGCACAAATCATCCCGAAGCCAAAGCTGTCCCCAATTATTCTACTTCTTCCACCACTTATCATCCCATTGCTGGGGTAGAAGGATTACTGCACTATCGCCCTGGTTGTTGTCACCCCATTCCAGGAGAAGCAATTACGGGAGTTGTGACCAAATCGCGGGGGATTGCCATTCATCGCCAAGGCTGTCATAATATTGAGAGTGTTCCAGGCGATCGCCTAGTTCCGGTCAGTTGGAATCCCGTCAATAGTGAAACTCGTCGTCCGCAAACTTATCCGATTAATATTCAATTAGAAGTGATTGACCGTGTTGGTGTTTTCAAAGATGTTTTATCGCGGTTAACAGACAATAATATCAATGTCCGCCACGCCAGAGTCAAAACTTCTCTTGGCAAGCCCGCCGTAATTTATTTGGGGATTGATATTCGGGATCTTGCCCAACTAGATCAAGTTTTTGCTCAAATCAAGAAAATGACTGACGTGCTAAACCTGCGTCGGATTGGGCAAGCAGACGATAAGTAGGGCTGGCTGAAAAGATTGAAAAGAGAATGGTTTTAAATGACTTATCTTGAATATTTGACCCAACAATAAAACTTGTTTAATTAATAAAGATTTAACATTGGTTTAAATTCCGTTAAACACCTTTGATCAGTTGACAGGGTTTTAGAAAAGGTTCGTAGTTGGGCTTCAGCCCTCCGGATTAGGGCTGAAGCCCAACTACAAACAATCTAGGTTCAGACTAGGATAAGATCCGGATCTGGCAAACCAATAATTTTCACCTTCTGAGCATGGCAGCAAAAATTCCGGTTACAGTCATCACTGGCTTTTTGGGCAGTGGCAAAACTACCCTGATTCGCCATTTATTGCAAAATAATCAAGGCCGTCGGCTAGCGGTGTTAGTTAATGAGTTTGGGGAACTAGGCATTGATGGGGATTTGCTGCGAGCTTGCGGGTACTGCCCCGATGATGATGGTACGAGCAATATTGTGGAACTGACTAACGGTTGCGTCTGCTGTACCGTTCAGGAAGAGTTTTTGCCGACTATGCTAGAGTTGCTGAAGCGACGCGATCGCCTAGATGGGATTTTAATTGAGACTTCCGGATTAGCATTGCCCAAGCCGTTGGTTAAAGCTTTCCAGTGGCCTGAAATTCGCCATGCAGCTACGGTGGATGCGGTGGTAACTGTGGTAGACTGCGAATCAGTAGCGGCGGGAACTTTGGCGAAGGATTTAGAGGCGATCGCGGCTCAACGGTTAGCTGACCCCAATTTAGACCATGAAACGCCCTTACAAGAGCTATTTGAAGACCAATTGGCCTGCGCGGATTTGGTATTGTTGAATAAAACGGATACTGTGGATGCTGAGGCTCAGGCGCGGGTGATGGCATTGGTGGAGCAGGAATTACCCAGAGCGGTGAAAGTTGTAAGTTGCAATTTTAACACTTCTCCCCTCGATCCTGCCCTATTGTTGGGTTTGGAGGCAGCGGTGGAGGATAATTTAGCTAGTCGCCCTAGCCATCACGATGAGGAAGAAGATCACGATCACGACGATCAAATTGTCTCAACTCATGCTATATTTAACCGATCTTTTGATCCAGAGCAATTGGTGAAACAATTGGCAGCGTTGGTAGAGGAACAGGAAATTTATCGGATTAAGGGATTTGTAGCTGTTCCCAATAAGGCGATGAGGTTGGTATTGCAGGGGGTGGGTAAGCGGTTTGAGCAATTTTATGACCGAGCTTGGCAACCGGAAGAGCAGCAATTGACTAAGCTAGTCTTTATTGGGCGCGATCTGAATGGGGAGGCGATTAAGTCACAAATTGCCGCTTTACCGGGATAATTACAATGAAAACCAAAGAAGAAAGTTCGTAGTTGGGCTTGAGCCACCCGGATTAGGGCTGAAGCTAGGCTGTTGACTGTGTGAGTTTTTAGGCAATCTTATTCATACAATAACTATGTCAAAAGTTGTTCGGGAGCGCCCCCTAAATCCCCCAATTCTGGGGGACTTTAATATCCTATTCCCCCCAAAGTTGGGGGGTTAGGGGGGCGCTTAGGAATGAAAAAAATCAATAACTTGGTGATAATCGTAGGTTGGGTTGCTAGAGGGCAAAACCCAACAAACCACTGATAAATGTTGGGTTTTCACTATCGTTACAACCCAACCTACAAACCTTTTAATTTACTGAGGAAAACTAATGATAGAAGAAATAGAGGAATCGCTCAATGATGTTTATCAGGAAGCATTAATATTGCAGCACCAGCAAGATTTTGTTGGTGCTGAACGAAAGTACAAATATTTTTTGCATCGCCAACCGGAACACGCAGAAGCTTGGTTAAATTTAGGGTTGTTGTATTATCAAGTTCAAAATTATCAGGATGCCAAAACTGCAATTCAAAATTCTTTAGAGCTTGATGATTCTCAAGCTTTTGCCTATTATATTTTAGGATTAATTTTAGAAAAAGCCAATATATTTGCAGAGGCAATTTTAGCTTATGAGATGGCGATCGCCCTCGAATTAAACCTGATTGATGCCTATAATAATCTTGGTAATTTGCTGAAACAACTAGGCGATCTAGACCGGGCAGAAGAGGTTTATAATGAAGCGATCGCTGTCCAACCAGAACATTTTGGTAGCTATATAAATTTAGGAAATTTGTTCTTAGAACAGAATCAAGTCCCAAAAGCGATCGCTCTTTTTGAAGCGGGATTAAATTTCAATCCAACTCATCCAGATCTCCTCAACAATCTAGAATTTGCTCGCCAAGCTCAAGAAAATCCGGCTCAGTTTTTACTAGATTTTGGCAATCATTTTTACGAACAAGGAAAATATGTCGAGGCGAGCGAGCGGTATCAGCAATCCTTCGCGATGCAACCGGGGGATAGTGAAGCTTATTATCGTCTCAGCGAATGCTGGCGAAATTTAAGAAAACCCGATCTTGCTCTCAGTGCTTTGCAAGCTGGAGTTAGCGCCCATCCGGAATCTGGAAAACTACATTTTTTGACAATTGTTCGCCTCCGACAGCAAGGGCGTACCCCAGAAGCATTATTAGCGGCGGAAAAAGCGGCAAAATTAATTCCCAATGAATATGTTTTTCAAATTCTGGAAAAATTAATGCTCCCCAGCATTTATGATACTCCAGCAGAAATTGATTTTTATCGTCCTAGATTTATTGATGGCTTGCAAAAGTTGATTGCTCAAACTTCCCTAGAAACCCCAGCCGAAAGGCAAGAAGCTCTGCAAGGAATTAGTTTGGTGACTAATTTTTACTTGGCTTACCAAGCTCAAAATGATGTGGATTTGCAACGGCAATATGGTAACTTAGCCCATCGGATTGTGGCAGCTAATTATCCTGATTGGGTGCAACCTTTGCCTATGCCACCTCTCTCGGAAAGTGGTAAAATTCGGGTTGGTTATGTTTCTGCCTATTTGCATTCCTATAGCGGCACGCTGTGGTTGACGGGGTGGTTAAAATACTGCGATCGCCAACTGTTTGAAATTTACTGTTACTACACTGGTTATGAGCCAGATCCGATTACCCAGGAATTTCAAAGATATAGCGATAAATTTTATCATATTCCCGGCAATTTACCCGCCGTTGCTCCCCAAATTCTCGCCGATCAACTGCACATTTTAGTTTTTCCGGAAATTGGCATGGATGCCCCAACCATTCCTTTAGCTAGTTTGCGCCTTGCTCCGGTGCAATGTGTCGCTTGGGGACATCCAGTGACTACGGGATTACCTACAATTGATTACTTTTTGTCGAGCGAGTTGATGGAAGGGGAAAATGCTCAAGCGCACTATTCAGAAAAGTTGATTCGCCTAGCAAATATTGGCGTGGCTTATCCTAAACCAGTGATTCCAGCCATTACTAAAACCCGCGCTGATTTTGAATTACCAGCCGATGCGGTAATTTATTTGTGCTGTCAAGCGCCATTTAAATATTTGCCCCAGTATGACCAAATTTTTCCCGCCATTGCCCAACAAGTACCAAAGGCTCGATTCTTATTTTTGCGCGGAGAACTGCTAAAATCTCGATTGGATCGCGCCTTTGCTGCGGTAGGATTAAATAGTGCTGACTATTGCATTTTCCGTTATTTAGCCGAAAGGTATGACTACTTAGCTGTCAATTTACTTTCAGACGTTTTTCTGGATACAATTACTTGGTCTGGGGGCAATACCGCTCTAGAAGCGATCGCCTGCAATTTACCCATTGTCACCTGTACGGGGGAATTTATGCGGGGAAGGCACTCAGATAGTTTTCTGAAAATGATCGGAGTGACTGCCACTATTGCCAAAAATGTCCCAGAATATGTCGAAATTGCGGTAAAGTTAGGATTAGCCTCAGATTGGCGACAAGCGATCGCTCAAGAGATCGCGGAACGTCAACATTATCTTTATGACGATCAAACTTGTGTAAGATCGGTGGAAGCTTTCTATCAACAGGTTGTCCAAGCAGGTTGGCAGCAGGGGTAAAATGACAGTGGCGATCGCAACAACAGATACTTTAAAGCGAAATTGGCAGCCAATTATTCAAGCCTTGGAAGCAGCAATTGGCAAAAAAGGCGTTGTCCAAAAACGGGAAGAATTGTTAACCTACGAATGTGATGGCCTAACCAGTTATCGCCAAACTCCCGCCTTGGCAGTATTACCTAAGACTACCGCAGAAGTGGCAGCAGTGGTGAAAATATGCGATCGCTTTCAAGTGCCTTGGGTGGCGCGGGGTTCGGGTACAGGACTTTCTGGCGGCGCGTTGCCAGTGGAAAACTGCGTTCTCATCGTCACCGCCTTAATGCGGAAAATCCTCAAAATTGACTTAGAAAATCAATTGGCAGTCGTGCAACCAGGGGTAATTAATAACTGGGTAACTCAAGCCGTCAGCGGAGCCGGATTTTATTATGCTCCCGATCCTTCCAGTCAAAGTGTTTGTTCCATTGGTGGTAACATTGCAGAAAATTCCGGCGGCGTTCATTGTCTGAAATATGGAGTGACAGTTAATCACGTTTTAGGCTTAAAATTAGTCTTACCCGATGGTTCCATTGTGGATGTCGGCGGACAAATTCCCGAAATGCCCGGTTATGATTTAACCGGATTATTTGTTGGCTCCGAAGGCACTTTAGGCATTGCCACCGAAATCACCCTCAGAATTCTCAAGTCTGCTGAATCAATTTGCGTTCTCCTCGCCGATTTTACCAGTATTGAAGCGGCTGGCGATTCCGTCGCCGATATTATTAGTAACGGCATTATTCCCGGCGGCATGGAAATCATGGACAACCTCAGCATCAATGCTGTGGAAGATGTGGTGGCAACAGGTTGTTATCCCAGAGATGCCGCCGCCATCCTATTAGTCGAAATTGATGGGTTGGCAGCGGAAGTAGAAGTTAATAAGCAACGAGTTGCCGAAATTTGTACTAGGAATGGGGCGAGAAGTATTACTACTGCCAGCGACCCCGAAACTAGATTAAAATTATGGAAAGGGCGTAAAGCTGCCTTTGCTGCGGCGGGTCATCTCAGTCCAGATTATTATGTTCAAGATGGGGTAATTCCCCGCGCTCAAATGCGGTTTGTTTTGGGAGAAATTGAAGTCCTCAGTCAAAAATATGGCTATAAAATTGCCAATGTCTTCCATGCTGGCGACGGCAATTTACACCCACTGATTCTCTACGATAACTCTGTTCCTGGAGCTTTGGCAGAAGTGGAAGAATTAGGCGGGGAAATTCTGAAACTGTGCGTCAAAGTGGGAGGAAGTATTTCTGGAGAACATGGCATTGGTGCAGACAAAAAGTGTTATATGCCCGAAATGTTTTCTGAAACAGATTTGGAAACTATGCAATGGGTAAAGCAAGTTTTCAACCCCAAGGGTTTAGCCAATCCGGGAAAAATATTTCCCACTCCTAAAACCTGTGGAGAAGCGGTGCGGGAGCAGGCAGCAAAACACTTTACGGCGGTGGAAAGGTTTTAAAAAACTAAAAACTCAAAAATTATGGCTCGATATACTCCCTATAACATCCAATTACAGATTACCCGAATGTTTCAATCAGGGCAATCTTTCTTTGCGGCGATTAAAGTCCAAGATTGGCTGAAAGAACGTCAAGAAGATCCTACAGCCTATGATATTATCTTTCATCAAAAGCCTGCGGCTCCTGGTTCTAATCAAATCATTGCCGTGGAGATTGAACTGCGGCGTAAAGATGGCAAACCTGTAGAAGAATGGTTGCTGCAAGAATTGAATAATCAAAGTTAAATAGGTCGAACAAAACTGTTGGGTTTTAGCCTATCTGGAAAAATAACTAGATTGTAAGCCTGTGGGTTTTCTTCTAGAGCAACGGCAGAGGGTACTTTCAAGGCTTCAATTGTTTGAATATTATACGCTGCTGCCCCAAGTAATTGAGTTGGAGCTTGTTGGTTTTCTGCCTGCATAGGTCGCCATAATCCAGTCAATTCCTGTAAATTTGTTCCTAAAGCTTGTTGAATAGCAGAATTAGTCAGGTCTAAAACTGATTCGAGCCGATATTCAATCTCAAGCATGATGCGGGGAGGTCCTTGCACTTGAATAAGTTCTGAACTGATTTGAAATAATGCTCTCACTTCCAAATTCGCAGTTAACTCACTGTCAGCTAAATAAAGTGCCTCAAATTGTTCTTTTAGATTATATCTACCACCACAAATAAAAGAACCAATAGCAGACAAGGGATCTTGAGCAAATTCCGTTCTAATGGAGCGAAAGCCAGTACCTTCTATAATTATGGTAGTTAGTCGAGGTAAAACAGCATTAAGCTGAGGGCTAGGCAGCATTCTGATAATAGAAGTTGTTGATTAAAAAAATAATTGAGGTTAAAGATTTTTCCGGTTAACCTCAATCATTTGTGTTGCCAGAATCTCTTTGGTGAACCATTAGCGATCAGCTTTAAATAGGTTGACCAGTGTTCATTGCATGAACTAATTCTTCAACAACTTCAATCTTCCCTTCTAGTAAGTAAGAAAGAGCAGTACGCCCTCCAAGTTGAGGATTGGGAGAACGCAGCCAAATTTGGACATAATCCATCGATCCATCTAATAGTTCGCGCAATTCTGTCACTACCCGATCAAGTCTTTTTTGGTTTTCTTTAAGTTTGCCCTGGTGGAGTTTGGATGGCATAGAAGTTTTTTGGTAACAATTTGGAATATGCGAGATAACCTGATCTATTTCTTCTTTTGAAAACCCTGGAATCTCATCTAAACCAGAAAAAGGAAGAATTTGAGTGTCATCTCGTGATTTAAGAGCCATAACTGATTCCTTATGAATGCTAAGGCAGCATTATCATTAATGAAGGTTTTTCGCCATATAGCGAAGCCAATAATGAGACTTAAGTCATGTTTATGCAAGACCAGATCATTTTTTGGCCTTTTATACTATATCCTTTTGACTGCATTTATGTCAATATTTTTACGCAAACTTTGAATTTGTACGCTATATGTGGTGTGTCATTGGGATTAAATCCCACTAAATCTAGCGACATGGCATAATTTTTGGTCAAGATCAAATTACAAAATGTTACTAGATTATTACTAAAATATCGTTGTCAGCGGCGATTCCCTAGGCGGAACATGGAGTTAAAAAATCTGGGAAAGTCTTGACAAGCAACTTCAAACTCCCTAAGCTAGTTTATTGAAAATAACTTGCATTAACTTTGACTGGTTGTCATACCAGTCAGTACCTAAGCAGTAGCAACTGTCAGCGAGCCAAAGAAAATCCTGTCAATGGCGATGGGACTAGCAGTCATGCTCAATTTTCTGGCTCGTATCAGTCCTATTGCCAGCACTCTATTGAATTATCCAGCCCCAAGAAAGGCTAGTTTACGCTAAACTAATTGAGAAATACTAGCAATACAGTTTTTTCTGATAAACTTTCCTAAGACCTTGGGTTTGTTGGACAATGGAGACAAGTTATTTGATAATGATTATCGTTCCTGTTTGTTGGTGTGAGAATTAAGTAGAAAATGTTGAAAATCCTTGACCTATGCCTGAAATTAGGTGCTACCACCCTGGGTATAATCTGGGCAGCTAGTAGCGCGATCGCCTCTGAGCCACCTGTCGCCCCTCAACCCACCACTTTAGAGCCAATTAATCTCTACAATGGCGCTGAGAGCGAAGATCCGATGGAACAAGTCTCCAACGTCTCCCAATTAACTGATGTGAACCCAGGGGATTGGGCTTACGAATCCTTGAGAGCATTAGTTGAGCGCTATGGCTGTATTTCCGGCTATCCCGACAGCTTATTTCGCGGCAACCGCAGCCTATCTCGTTATGAATTTGCCGCTGGTGTCAATACCTGTCTCAAGCAAATTGAAAAGTTGTTAGTTGATACCTCAAATGTTGCCACTCGCCAAGATTTAGAATCATTGCAACGGCTCACACAGGAATTTCAGGCCGAAATTTCTAGTCTCCGAGCTAGAGTAGATAACCTAGAAACCCGCACCGAATTTCTAGAAAACCATCAATTTTCCACCACTACTAAACTCAACGGTGAAGTTGTAGTAGCCCTGACGGGAATTGCTACGGGACAGGGACCGCAAAGTAGTAATACAATTCCCTTTGGTAATAGTCGAGAAATTCCTCGCAATACCGTCTTGGCAGCACGAACTCGCTTAAACTTTGATACCAGCTTTACTGGAGAAGATTTACTTCGTACTCGACTGCAATCAACTAATTTGGATGCCTATTCTGCCAATACTACTTTAGTCCCAGAAGGAGATTTGCGGTTTGGGGCGGGAGCCTTTGGTACAGGGAGTAACCAAGTGGTCATTGATGCTCTTTTTTACAGCTTTCCCTTGGGAAAAAATACATCTGTGGTGTTAGAAGCCAATGCCGGAGCCAGCGACGATTTTGCCGCTACCATCAATCCCTTTATTGATGGGGATGGTGGTAGCGGTGCTTTGACTAACTTTGCTACCCGCAACCCAATTTATTATTACGCTAGTGGTTCGGGATTGGCAATTAATCACAAATTTGGCAATAGTGCCGAACTCAGTTTAGGCTATCTTGCCCCCAATGGGGCTAATCCTCTGACTAGCAACGGGTTGTTTAATGGAGCCTATGGCGCGATCGCTCAACTACTTTTCAAACCCAGCGAAAAGTTTAATTTGGGCTTTTACTACCTGAATGCTTACAACACCGATAATGGGACAGGTAGTCTGAATACGAACTTATTCCGCGCCACTAATTTACCAGTATCTACCAATTCCTATGGGGTAGGTGCTTCTTGGCAACTTAGTCCCCAATTTCTAATTAATGGTTGGGCGGGATATACCGCTGCGCGAGTGATTAATACTGGGGATGCGGATATTTGGAATTATGCGATCGCCCTGGCTTTTCCCGATCTTGGCAAGGAAGGTAATTTAGCCGGAATTGTAGTTGGGATGGAACCCAAATTAAGTGGTGTCAGCAGTTCTTTGACTACTGCTAAAGGTATTGGTAGAGATCCCGATACTTCATTGCATATCGAAGGTTTCTATCAATATAAAGTTTCCGACAACGTAGCCATTACACCTGCCTTAGTGTGGTTAACAGCACCAAATCACGACGAACGCAACAGTGATATTGTCATTGGCACAATCAGGACTACGTTTACATTTTAGTTGATTCCCTCTACCCTTAAAACGGAGGTAACTTACCGCCTACCAGTTAACGGTGCGTTAGCGATAGCGTAACGCACCCTACTACTACCAGGGCTGTTTCATTCGTGAGGGAAAGAAAGTAAATAGGAGCAAAAGCCATGCTCAGTGCAAAAAGAGAAGTTAGCGCTCTTTGATTTGCACATAGCGGTTGAGTAAATTCATCCCCCCAGCAATGCTGAGACTAATGGTTAAGTAAGTACCGATGAGCAGTAACATTACTTCTACGACTCGTCCAGTTTGATTAAAGGTGGTAGAAGCGACAAAATAAACATCGGGATAGCCAATGGCACTGGCTAAACTGGAGTTTTTGGCTAGGTTTAAATATTGGCTAGTTAGGGGAGGAATAATTACTCGCAAGGCTTGGGGAAAGATAACTAAACGCATGGCTAGACTGGGTTTTAGTCCTAGCGATCGCGCCGCTTCCCATTGTCCCCTTGGTACTGATTGTATCCCAGCGCGGACGATTTCGGCAATAAACGCCCCGGTATAACAAGTTAGTCCAATTAATAGCGCTCCAAATTCGGGAGAGAGAACAATTCCAAATATTTCTAGTCCATTACCTGTGAGGGAAATAAACCCGAATAATTGAATTTTTCCGGCGGTTTTGGCAGCACCGAGGAAAATTGCTAAATACCAAAAAAGTAATTGTACTAGCAGGGGAGTATTCCGGAAAGTTTCGACATAAATTAAGGAGAGATTCCGCACCAACCAGTTATCAGAAAGTCGGGCAATCCCCATACTAACCCCGACAATAGTAGTCAGGATAATTCCCGCTACCATTACCCGCAAAGAGTTGAGCAAACCTAGTAATAAAGCCAGCAAATAAGAATCAGCGGGGGTGTAAGGAATGGGTTTTTCGCCAATTTCAAAAGATGCCTGCGATCGCAAAAAATCAAACCCTAGTTCAATCCCTCGTTGCTCCAAATTGTAGTCTAAATTATCCCATAGGATCAGGATGGCGATCGCCAACAATCCCAACACGCCAATTTGCATCGCTATGCGCCAAAAGCGGACATCGCGCCAAAAGTTATTTTTCAGTTTAGAATTAGGATTAATGTTCATGTGATTACCGGAAAGGAGGAGAATACAGCAATCCACCCTTTGACCATTGATTATTCAACCCGCGTGGGAGGTTAAAAGATGTTTTGCTACCGAGATTGCGATCGTAAACTTCTCCATAATTGCCCACGTGCTTGACAATGCGAACCGCAAAATCATTAGTTAAACCCATTCCCGTACCTAGTTCCCCTTCTGTTCCCAAAAAACGTTTAATTTCTGGGTTAGGATTACTCGCCATCTCACTCACATTCTGGGAAGTAATCCCCAATTCTTCTGCCCCAATTAAACTATAAACGCTCCATTGCACCACATCATGCCATTTGGCATCGCCTTTAGCAACTGCTGGAGCCAAAGGTTCTTTAGAAATAACTGTATCTAAGATTAAATGTTCCTCTGGTTTGGGGAGGGTACTGCGACGAGAAAGCAATTGGGAACGATCGGAAGTGACACCTTGACAGCGGCCTTCAACATAGGTAGCGTAGGCTATATTGATATCTTCAAATACCACCAATTTATAGGGAA
Organism: uncultured cyanobacterium; assembly: GCA_936920195.1. Lineage (GTDB taxonomy): Bacteria > Cyanobacteriota > Cyanobacteriia > Cyanobacteriales > FACHB-T130 > CAKZHE01. Next base: position 38,542 of record CAKZHE010000097.1, read on the forward strand.
TATTCCGCTGCCGCATTTGATCGGAAAGATTTTGTTCGTTGGTTGTCCCAATCTGAGTACAAATCGATTTATCTTTTAATTGTTCCAAAGATTTGATGCCGCTGTCTTTCCGCACCATGATCCCTTGACCATCATAAAAGACCACGGGAGCAAATTCTAGTCCCACACTTGTCCCCCGACTGAGAGTCCAACTGGTATTGCGACTCAAAAGGTCAATTTCCCCGGATTGCAAAGCGGTAAATCTTTCCTTGGCATTCAATTTGCGAAATTCTACTGCATTGGGATTATCAAATACTGCTGCTGCCACGGCGCGGCAAACATCCACATCCAATCCAGCAAATTTGCCATCGGAACTCACAAAGCTAAATCCCGGCAGTTCTCCGCTAACTCCGCAAATTAGTTTCCCCCGCTGTTTAACGGTATCTAATCGACTAACAGTTTGTTTTCCGGCTTTTTCAGTTCGCTGCCGACAAGCTGCCAGAGGCAGAATTGCGAGCATCAAGGCTACTAGCAAAGAACTCCATTTACGCATCAGTCACACCAGTTATCTAGTTAGGAAAAACAAATCAGTCTATTCTAACATAGTATAGAGGCTCTGCGATCGCCCAATAGACAAAACAATTGCCAATTGTTAGCATGAAACTATCAAATAATTTCTTGAAAAGAATGCGATCGCCGCCTGTCTCCAAGCCCGTGCAGAAAGGGGTTTCTCTCCAACACCCTGCTAATTCAACTTCCTATGAAAGGGGTTTTCTAAACCGATGTCCATCCGGTTCTACAACTACAAATGCCCCTTTTAGTTCTACTTCAGAGTAAGCTTCTATAACTCCTTTTAGTTCATTGTGAACTCCATTTACCGTTTTAGGTAAGACTCGAAGGTAAATCACACCTGTTCCGATTGCCCTAACAAAAACAAGATTGCCGTAATCTCTGTCTCGCGTAATAAGGATGCGATTTTCTGCTTGCGCTACTCTAAGTATTTCTTCATCACTTGCTTGCGCTAGACCTATTTGAGCGACAATAATTACATCGTGTCCTGCATCAATCAAAAACTTTGTGGTAACAGCGTACACATCTTGGTCTATTAGAAATTTCATAATTAAGCTAAGGCCAAGCGAACATCGACCGCCGCCACCAGTGCGATCGCATACTGTAGGCAAGCCCGAATATCCTCCACTTGCAGATCGGGATAGTAGTCTCGGATAATTTCTGCAAAAGAAAGCCCTTCATTTAGTAATTCGAGAACGCTTTGTACGGTAATGCGCGTACCCACTATGCAAGGCTTACCGAAGTGGATTTGAGGGTTGACCGAGATTCTGTCCATGTTAACCACACAGCTATATGTCTCTTCTATTTTAAGTCATAAAGTTGGCGATCGCACCTCTTCACCGATTCATCTTCTCACCAGACATTATTGAGAAGAGGATGAAAAATGCGATCGCCTTTGTTTTTTTATTCATAGGCGATCGCTTCCCTTATTGCTGATTTTCAACAATTCGGGCTTTAATTAGGATAATTGCCAAACTGTGACTGGATTTCCAACATTACCAACAACTAACGTTTTACCATCTGGATGAAAAGAAAGTGTAACTGAATGTAAAAGATTTGTTGTCATAGTTTGAATCAGCTTATAATCTTCTAAATCGCATATTTGGATTGAATTACGATTGTTATAAGCCAAAATCTTACCATCTGGACTTATAGCAAAGCATCTAACTACATTAAAATCACTTTTCAAGGTAATTTTTAGATTTCCTGTGGCTAAATCCCAAATTTTTACTCCACCTCCACCACTACTAACTACAGTCTTTCCATCAGGAGTGATTGCTACACAACTAACTAGATCTGAATGATCTGAAAGAGTCCGAATTATTTGGTTATTTTGAAGATTCCAAATTTTAATTGTTTTATCATTACTGCCACTCACTAAAAACTTTCCATCAGGGCTAAATGCTAGAGAATTCACCTGTAACAAATGTTCACCTAAAACAGCAATCATTTTTCTGGTATTTACATTCCATAAATAAATACCAACACTATTACCAAAAGTTTTATACTTTTTCGAGCCACCACTAGCTAAGATATTTCCATCAGGGCTAAACGCCACAGAGAAAATAGGATCTGCATATTTTTTTAGGGAAGCAATTAGGCTACGAGTTTGTATATTCCAAATTTTGACTTCTTTATCGCTACTGACACTAGCAAGAGTTTTACTATCAGAAGTAATAGCAAGAGCAAAAATTGTATCTGAGTGTCCTCCCCAGGTAAAAATACGCTTGAAATCACCCGTATCCCAAAGAATAATTTTCCCTTTGTTGTGAGTAACTAGCGTTTTTCCATCAGGCGTAATAGGAACACCATAAATCCAGCTTGAATGTCCTGCTAGAGTGTGACGACATTCCCATTTAATTACTGAAGTAGGTGGATCTGAAATAGATGAAGTTGAAATAGATGAAGTTGAAGTAGATGGAGTTGAAGTAGATGGAGATTGTACTTTTGGTGCTTCTATATATTGAATATTTGCTAATTCTAACTTTCGTTTTAAAAGTGCCGAACACGAAGGCGCAATCATAACTGCTATATCATTTGCCAGCCCATCAGACTTAAATGGGTTAAACTTGGATTTAGGATCATTTAACCATTCTTTGAAGGTTTCCAAATGACCAATAACAAGTTCATAATTTTTAGCTTCCCCAAAGGCTCTAGCAACAACATTTCCATTATGTTTTAATTCTGCATAGCAATCAAATGAATGGCCTGCAATTATTTTGTTCGTTGTAGTTGAAACCAATTCATAATCCTTTCGTTTCAAATATTTTTCCCATTCTTTCCTACATTTTGTTTCTAATAAATCACGGGCATCGCCTTCAAAAACTTGTTCGGGTGCTTGTTCAAAGTATTTTGCATGAATTTCTAAGACCGCACGTCCGTATTTTTTGCAAAATTCCCTTAATGAAGTGGCTGAGTTTATTTCAATATTTTTAATTTCTTGCCACGCTTGATTGAAGTCCTTATATCCTTTATAAGCACCTTGAATCCGATCGTCAATTTTAGATCTTATTTCCGTAAATTCGTTATTGTAGCCCTTGTTTAAATTAATAATTGAATCACCTATAAGGCTTTCTATAACAGAATCACCTGTAATAAAATTTCCTACATTTGCTGATGTGCCTGCTAAATATATTAGCAGACGGATTTTTGAGCTAAATTCCTTTGATGCTCTTTTAATTAATCCTTTAAAAAGCAGTCTTGTTTGATCTGTCTGAGAACTAAACTTCTCTAAATGATCTAAATCATCTATCAGATAAACAAAAGTGAATTTATGATCGATTGCGGATATTTCTGCAATTATATCAAATAAAAGATGTTCCAATGAGTCTTGATAGTTGTTGGCAATGGATTTTTTAAAATCATTCCGAAACTGGTTCAAATTTTCAGCAGTTTTTAGTTCGGCAAATTCAGAGCCTTTAATAAATTGTCCTAGAATTTTTTCTGATTTATTTCTGACTTCTTGTTTAAAATCTGAATTATGAAACAATTCATAAAAAGTATATGCTAGTATATGACGATAAATTTCTTCTCTAAAGTCGGGTGATTTTATTCGGAGATCAGAAAGATTAAATTGAACCAATATAAAATGTTTTCGATGTGTGGTTTTAGTCTTTGTTAATTCATGCAAGTATGTTAATAGAGAAGTTTTCCCACTGCCCCGTGAAGCAGCAACGAATCTAAATGTAAAATAGCCGTCATCAAAAGTATGCTTGAGATCGTCTTTAAGTAGCCCATTTATAGTAGATATCTCTCGCCCTGATAAACTTTTAGCAGTGGAACCTTCCCCTACTGAACCCGGAAGTCTCACAGTTCTTTCAATGCTAATATCCTCAATTAGTCCAGCACCTCCTTGAACATTATTGAGAAAGTCTTGAATGAATCTTTTTTTACCTGTATCTTCTGGCATTGCTTATTCCGCCCATTGAATTAGTTCTTGATCTCTTTCAATCACCGCAAAAATCTTGCCTGTGGATTTAAGCTGTTCAAAATATTGGTTTAACTTGGATTTAGAGATAGTATGTTGTGCGGAGAAATCTTGGCAAAGTTTTTGGCTGCGAATAGCCACTACTCCCCTTAACTCCTGTTGTCTTCTCTCCTCCATATAAAGTGCTTTGAATTCTTCCACAAAAGTCTCGAAATCCATCTCGTCAACAGCGGCAATAGTGCTGCCTGCCGATTGATATTGAATGCCTTTGAGCAAAAGGTTAAGGATTTTGTAACCTTTGGAGGCAGTGAATTGATAAACTGTGGTACTCAAATTAGCAAACAAGATTTGCTCGCTTTCTTCCGTGAGGCGAATTTGCCCTTTTTTGGGAGATGCGATCGCCCCCTGTTGACACAATTCTTGACAAAGGCGTTCGGCATCCTTTTGGAATTGTTTAGGTAAACTTTTTTTAACTTGACCTTGGGTTGCCTTACCATTTTTGGAGTAAGCAACCGCGTGGAGTAAGTAAAGTAGATGCTCTGTTGCCAGATCAGTCATAGATAAATTCCTCTTTGGCACTCACCGGAGCGCATCTAATTTTTTAAATTATAGGACTAAAACGTTACCCTCTCTATTTATATAGACTAAAATTTCACAAAAATTTTATAAATTGTCAATATCTACTCAATATGATATAAACAAAAACTAACTGGTTGAACTGGTTCCTAGTAGTAGGCGGTGCGTTACGCTAACGCACCGCCTACCAGTTAACTAACGCAACTCTTTGTGTCTTTGTGCCTTGGTGGTGTCAGAATATTTTCATAACAGAAGCGATCGCGCTTAAGGCTGGAACCCTTGCGAATAAAGAGATCACCCCTACTGCTTCAAAAGGGGGGAACAAGAGATCTTCTCAAAGCCACCCTTTTTCAGGGGGATTTAGAGGGATCTAAACTTAGAACGGTAGCCATAAAAACCAAAATGTGGATGAAGATGAGCGATCGCACCTCTGCCCACAAAAGAGCGATAATTATGGTCAATGATGAGTTATGCTATCAGATGATTTGACACAATCATCAAAAAGCTCCTATTTACGTCAGTCAATGAATCAAGGATACGCGGAAATATTAAACAATCCTTTAGTTTCTGCACAATTAAAGCAAGCTTGGGAAGATTCTAAACCTGGAGTAACTGGCGGACACGAAGAAGGCGGTTTCATTTTGAAAGATTCAGTAGGAAATCTCAGTGTTGTGCGATGGTCACTCGGCAATCAGAATAGTATCGTTCTGCCTTCTCATCCAAAGTGTAAAATTGGGGAAGGCGCTATTGTTGCGTCGTTTCACACTCATCCCAATACAGGAGGCGATTATTTGCAAGAACCTAGTGAGACAGATAAGCGTGCGGTTAGAGACGATCCCGATTTAAAGGGAGCCTTTTACGTAGGAGAGTTTGTGATTTCGCAAGCAAAAATCTATCTAATTGCACCAAATGGACAAGTAAGTGAGATTTCGGATACATCTATCATTCTAGGTTGAAAAGTGGAAGCTAATTATGAGTGCAATATTGAGTTCAGATGTGCTTCAAGATGATATTGCCGTTGCAATTGCTCGTGCGATCGCGGCTGCTAATAAACGTGCCCGTGAGTTGAATATTGATGTAATGCAAAGCATCATCAGCCTGACGCAGTATCCTCAGAATGATAGCTGGGTATGGCGAGTGAACTATGGGGCAAAAGATTATATTGGGCGACGAGGTGGGGATTTAATTATCGAAGTTAATCCAGAGGATATTAGCATCCAGAGAGTGCTTTGGGGGCAATAGATACAGCGCGGTTGAACGCTAATGTGGATGACAATGAGCGATCGCACCTCTGCCCACAAAAGAGCGATAATTATGGTCAATCGAGTAATTAACTGATTTTTCGTTCGGTGACTAAAGTCAAACTCACCCATCCCCCCCGCTCGTCATAGCGACGAATTAACCGCTGACGTAAATTATCAGCAATTAACCATCCCGCCTCTAACAAAAACGGAGTGTGGCGCGGAATAATTAAAGGTGTATGACAAGAAGCTCCCCCAGGTAATAACAATACTTGGACGGGATATCTCCCTTGGTCAAATAAAAGCCGAGAACCTGAAATTGTCGCTGTGGAAGCTAATTCAAAGTTAGGTGCAGTTAACTTTTGGGAGAAGCGATCGCCCTGCATTTGCAATAATAGATTGGTAGGATAAACATCAGGCGATCGCATATCCGCATACATTGTTACCGCCTCCCCTTGCCATTCCCCCAACAACAGGTCTAAACTTAAAGGCGATCGCGCTACCATCGGCATATTTTGCCTAACTTCCCGAATTAAAGTTATCCTTGCCAAATTGCTGTCAGTATCAAACATCGTCACCAACCGCAACCGACAATCGCCCTCAATAAAACCAAACTCGGCTCCAAACTCTGCCAATGGACTAAATTGCATCGAACCTTGGGAAAAAGCTCCATTATCAAAAAACAGTATGCTGCGACTTAAGGAACTGTATTCCAACACCTTTTCTGATTCCAAGTTCCCCGTTGCCGCCTCAAAATATTGAAGCGTTTGCCGGATAGTAGAATTACCAGCCAAACCTTGAAACGTCACCAAACTGGGAATATCTTCCCGCAATTCCCCCTCCGGCGAAAGTCGCGTAAACGAACCTTGCCAAGCACCCAGATGCTGTAATAAATTTGACCATTGGGAACCAAAATTAGTTTCTGTCATCAAAGTTCAACCATAATTTTCAACTAAGTAAAATAGCATGAAAGTAGCTGTATTCAACACCAAATCCTACGACCAACAGTTTTTGGAAACCACTAACCAAAAATATCATCACGAATTACGATTTTTTACCCCTAACCTCACTCTCGATACTGCCATTCTAGCCGATGGTTTTTCAGCAGTCTGTGTCTTCATTAATGACAATCTCAATCGGGAACTGATTGCTAAATTAGCCTCCCAAGGAATCAAACTGATTGCTACTCGCTCCGCAGGCTTTAATCATATTGATTTAGCAGCAACTAAGGAAGCAGGTATTACAGTCGTGCGAGTGCCAGCCTATTCCCCCTATGCAGTTGCCGAACACGCCGTTGGACTAATTTTAACGCTCAATCGCAAAATTCATCGTGCTTACAATCGAGTTCGGGATGATAACTTCTCTCTGGAAGGATTGTTAGGTTTTGATTTGCATGGTGCGACAGTGGGAATAGTTGGAACTGGCAAAATTGGACAATGTTTTGCCAGCATTATGAAAGGATTTGGTTGTCATCTCTTGGCTTATGATGTTTATCAAAATCCTGGTTGTTTGGAGCTAGGAGTAAAATATTGCGAATTTTTAGAACTGCTTGCTCAATCAGATATTGTCTCTCTCCATTGTCCACTCACTCCGGAAACCCATCATTTGATTAATCCTACTTCCTTAACGCATCTCAAACGAGGTGCAATGTTGATTAATACCAGTCGGGGCGGTTTAATTGATACTGCTGCTGTCATTAGTGCCATCAAAACCGGACAAATTGGTTATTTGGGCATTGATGTTTATGAACGAGAAGAAAACCTCTTTTTTGAAGATTTATCCGATACAGTAATTCAAGATGATGTCTTCCAATTATTACAATCTTTTCCCAATGTAGTAATTACCGCCCATCAAGCATTCTTTACCCGCAATGCCCTAGAAAATATTGCCGAGACTACCCTGAACAATATTACTGAATTTGAACAAGGTAAGCAATGTTTAAACATAGTTACTGCCAGCTAGAACTCAATTTATAGCGCTTTGTAGGGGCAATCCCCCCGTGGTTGCCCCTATTTCTAGGATAGTTGCGTAAGTTCTGATTCATCAGTGGTTTGTTGGGTTTTGCTGTCGCGCAACCCAACCTACAAATATTAGAAATGTTCTAGCGGGCATGATGTTTTAGATCGTCTTACTGGGCATTTTTAACTGCCAGAAATTGCCGTAGACTTAATAAGCTAAATGTCTGCCCCAAATTTAGCGGCAGCAAAGAAATCCCTTCTAAACGGGATTGCACCCAACTGTCTCCCCACATCCATTCGTGATAGCCGTCAATCCCTTGGCTCAAAATTAGGCGCAAAGAGGTAGAATCGACAATATCTACTTGATGTTGAATTGCTACCGGACCAATATAGCTAGTAAAAGTTAAACCGGAATGTAGTTTTTCTGGCAATCCATCAGGGAAATTTTGACTCCATAACCATTGACGCAATTGGGAGGGACGTAATAAGCTGTCACCAATGGTATCGGCAGAGGCGGCTAATTCAATGCGGAGATGGGTTTTTTGAAAGGTTCCCAGCATAAAATAAATTATATTTGGCTATTTGGGTAAATTATAGCGAAAATCTGATGAGCGATCGCCTTTCCATCCCACCACCACGGATTATCGGTTTAACCGGAGGTATTGCTACGGGTAAAACTACTGTAGCTAATTATTTGGCAGATGTCTATCACTTACCAATTCTCGATGCGGATATTTATGCGCGGGAGGCGGTGCAACCAGAATCGGCAATTTTTCACCGGATTGTGGAACGCTACGGTACAAGTATAGTTTTACCAGATGGGACGCTCAACCGTCCAGAGTTGGGAAAAATCATTTTTAGTAATATTGATGAGCGGAGGTGGCTAGAAGCACAAATTCATCCTTTTGTGCGCGATCGCCTAATTTCTGTTTCTCAAATGGAAATGGCAAAATCTGCTGATAAAATAGTCATGGTTGTGCCTTTATTGTTTGAAGCTCAAATAACTAATTTAGTTACAGAGATTTGGGTAGTTAACTGTCCTTTAGAGCGACAATTACAAAGATTAATGTTACGCGATCGCCTTTCCAATGAGCAAGCCATGAATCGCATTAATAGCCAAATGCCATTATCAGAAAAGTGCGATCGCGCTGATATTGTCCTCGATAATTCTTCTACTTTAGAATTTTTATTACTCCAGATAGATTCAGCTATAATTCAAGATTAATTATTTCTTATTTTTGGGCTTTTTATTAGTTTTTTGTGGAAGCGATCGCCCAACATTCATATTCCATCCTAATACGCGAATATGATTAAAATTAATGACATCAATTTCTTGTCTGCCCAAGTAGTCGGCAAGCCTCAAATCATCAGTTAACACTAATCAAAACTCTAACTAATAAATCGTAATCTTCTGGCAAGAATGTTTCAGTTCTTTTGAATTTTGCTATTCGCTCTCTATTTGCAGTACCAACAAACCAAAGAACTAAAATATTGGTGTCCACCAAAATTCCCTTATGTTGGTACTTACTGAGTAGAGAATTAAAATCGTTTATGTCCATGATAAATCGCGGATTTTCATTGATTTCATTTGGCCTGTCTCAGAATCAATTTCAAATATTTTATATTGTCTTTCTGGCTTGAGCGATTCACCCGCCGCAAATATTCCTAAATTTGAGATTGATTCTTTAGAAATAGGGATAATAAAACTCAAAGTAATTACCCACAAACTTTTATCCTCAGATAATTCAACTTCTTCAAGTCTGAGATCAAGTACATGACCACCGATCAAATCTGCCATCGACTGTAAAGATTTTTGGGCAGCTATTACTGCCTCTCGGACATCAATTGTCATAGCCGATCTACCTTTTCTTAACTCCAAAACATTGTGATGGTTACTCACCATTATTTTAAGCGATGCAGTGGGAATAGTCAAATACTCAATTTGACAATGACCACGTTTTATCTACACTGCTTTTCTGGGTGTTCTTTTAGCTGCTTCAGCCTCGTAACATTTGAGGATTAAATTCCTGAGAAGATCCAAATCGCTAACTGATGAAATAATCACTTTTGACTTAGCATCCCCCAAGGAAGATGACATCTCTTGCACTTCAAAATTTAATGATAATTTCTTCACCTCATCAACAGGCAATCGCGTGACAAAACTTTTCTTCTTTGGCGAGAGATATAGTCTGAGAAACCACCAAGTGCTTTTACCAACATTTATGCCAAAATATGACACAACATCTTTATATTTGACCTCCAAAGCATAGTTAGTAGACTGCTCTGCAATAGATTTAATTTTCTCAAATGCTTCTAGTTCTTCAGCCGTCGTCTCTATTTTAGCGTCTTCGTTACCTTGTTCTGGTTCATCCTCAATTTCTTCAACTTCTTGGATTAGTTGAGTAGGGGAAGAAATCTCACTAGATTGCCCCATCTCCTTGCTAATAGATTGAGTCATTAACTCTACTAAACTTCCTTGAATAGACTTTTTCACAATCGGTCGAAATTTCTCAACCACTTTGCTAGTAATCCGCTCTATCTCATATCTAGAGGCCATATTACCCAGCTGAGAAATCAAAAACCGAATGAATTCATCAGAGGGAGAACGCAGAAGATTATCCACCAGTTGAGTCATTCCACTGAGATAAACCATCTGTTCGGCGTGTCGTTTGATAACGAGAGCGTCAAAGTTATCCCGATGAAAGAATTTGAGGTTTTCAACTTGCTTTTGATCGTAGTTAAGGATATTGAAGACAAAGAAAGGTTCATCATCCATTATATTGTCATGGCGTAAATCGGTAAAAAATAGGTATTCAATACCATTAGTAACAATAGCAACCTTAGCGGAAAGCAAACCGTTGAAATATCTTTTTAACTGCCCATCATGGGCTTCTGGCTTTTTATCGCGAGCTTTTGCTTCCACAAGCATAACAATGGAGTTACTGATTGAGATGGCATAATCTACTTTCTCTTTTTGCCCAGACTTCTTAATTGCAAAATCCGCAATGTATTCAGGAATAACCTCTGTCGGATCGAAGACATCATAGCCGATAATGCTGAGAAATGGCACAATCAAGCCCATTTTTGTTGCTTCTTCACCGGAAACCACATCAATTCTTTTTTTGACTTGTTCGGCAACCTTGGCAATATCATCTGCAAATGTCATATTGATTACTTCCTTCATTCTAGTTTTTGCTGTTTTTGCGTCATTAAAGATTCCACTCCGGTTTAACTTCAAAGTAAAAAATCAAACGAAGTTCGTAGTTGGGCTTCAGCCCTCCGGATTGGGGCTAAAGCCCAACTACAAACTTTATTACTACCTAAACTGCTGCCTCGCCACCAACTACCACATCGCGAATTCGGAGACTGGGACCGCCACAACCGACGGGCAAACCACTTTGTCCGCCTTTGCCGCAACCGCCAGATTCATCCCAATAAAAGTCATTGCCAATCCCTTCAATATCTGCCAAAGTTGCAAAAACATTGCCAGAAAGTGTGACATCTCTGACAGGTTCGGCAATTTTGCCATTGCGAATCATCCAGGCTTCACCAGCACTAAAAGTAAACATTTCTCCATTGGTCATGCCTCCCAACCAATTGCAAGCATAAACCCCTTCTTTGATGTCCGCAAATAAGTCTTGAACTGGGGTTTTTCCCCGTTCAATCCAAGTATTTGTCATCCGGACAATGGGGGGATAATGATAGTTGAGACAGCGAGCATTCCCTGTCGGCTGCTCGCCCAATTTTCCCGCCGTTTCGCGAGAATGCAATCGTCCCACTAACACCCCATCTTTAATTAATTGAGTAGTGGTAGCGGGGGTTCCTTCGTCATCGTAGTAATAACTACCTCGGTGTCCCCCAGGGGCTGCACCGTCAAAGATTTGTAATTCATTGGAACCAAACCGCCGTCCAATGCTCATAACTTCCAACAAGTCGGGATTTTCGTAGGCCATATCTGCTTCGGAAAGGTGTCCAAAAGCTTCGTGGACAAATAATCCGGTAAGAATGGGATCAATGACGACAGTGTAGGTATTGCCCTTGACTGGGGGCAGAGAGAGGGCGCTGACGGCACGTTGGGCAGCACCGCGCACTTGTTCATCTAGGGCGATCAGGTCTTCGTAGGCTTTGCGCGATCCCGTGGTTTCCCGTCCAGTTTGGACGGTTTCACCATTGCGAGCGGTGGCAGCAAATCGCATTTCCATATCTACCCAAGATTGCTCAATTGCTGTACCCTCAGAAGTAACCAGGATAATTCGTTGAGCGCTGTCGCCATAACGGACCGAGGTGGTAGCAATGCGAGGGTCTAAAGTTCGGAGGATTTGGGTATAGCGATCGCACAGGGCTTTTTTTTCTCCTAGGGGGATGTGCCGGGGATCGCTACCAGTGAGGGGTAATTGACAAGTTGCTTGAATTGGCTCAATTGGTGCGAGAATAGTTTCTTCATCACCAACAATTCGGGCAGCGGCGATCGCTTCTTCGATTCGTTCTGCCAAACCAGACAGACGATTAAAACTGGCAAACCCCCAACCGCCTCTATAACAGGCTCTCACCTGTCCGCCAATGGAAATTCCTTCGCTCAGGGTTTCTACTTTATCCCCTCGCAAAAAAATATCTGTTCCCTCTGCCTCTTCTAAGCGAATTGCTAGATAGTCAACGCGGGAACGATAGCGAATCATCAAATCTGAGAGTAAATTTTTGGCATCAGTCAGTAAAGTTGGCATATTTAGCAGCCGCGATAAAGTATGAATAATTCAGCCCAAAGGTTGATTCCTCTGCTTCTATTTTCCGATTAATTGGCATACACTGGCACTAAAGGAAAATCTGAGGGGTTTTAACCCCAGCGAACATTTTGACAATCTATGTTAACATTCAGTTTCTTTAGATCTGAGAGTGTCAATAGTAGGAATCAGGATAGAATTCAGTTAGGTCGGAACTTCATGCCAACTTCACAAAAAGCCCTAGCAGAAGTAAAACGGCACTTTCGCCTCCAGAGAGCAGATCTGCAATGATTACTACCTCCATGCCTGCCGAGCAGAGATCCCTGCTGCATAACATCAGCTGGCAAACCCTGGAAACCCTTCTGGCTCAAAGTAGCAAGGAGCGTAATTATCGACTAGCATATAACGGCAGTAGCTTAGAAACTGCCACGCCTCTGTACGAGCATGAAAGCTACAGCAGCCTGCTAAATAATCTAGTCCAGGTTTTTGCCGAAGAATTAGACCTAAAAATTAAAATGTATGATTCGGTGGTTCTCAAGCGGCAAGATGTGGGCTGCGCCATTGAGCCAGATAGCTGTTATTATATTCAAAATGTGGCGGAAGTAAAAGGCAAGCGATCGCTCGATCTGACCATCGATCCGCCCCCAGATTTAGCCATCGAAGTTGATATCACTACCAGCCAAATTGATAAATTTAGCATTTATGCGGCGTTAGGCGTTCCGGAATTATGGCGCTATAACGGATTAGAAGTCAAAATTTATCGGCTTTTGGGCAAAGAGTATCTGGAATGCGCTCGCACTGGTTGTTCCCAAGATATGCGATCGCGAGCTTTTCCCCCACTACTTGCCCCCAAAATTTCTCGCTTCCTAGATCAAAGTAAAACCTTGGGAGAAGTAGCAGTAGTCAGGTTATTCCGCACCTGGTTGCGAAATCAAATTGCTTAGTCCAATGTCTATGCAATGTAGTGGCAGATTTACATATATAAATTCGCTGGTTTTTCCCGATCAAATTCCCATTTTAAAGGATTATCAATAATATATTGAAGGGCTATATAGCGCGTCTCAATGAGTGCAATTCCGTAGGGGCAATCCCCCCGTGGTTGCCCCGATGTGTAGGGGTAGGCACGGGGGCGCTACCCCTACAGATTTACATAAATGATTCAGACGCGCTATATTATTAAGTTAAAGAAACACGATAAACCCAATCTTGATATTTAGGTTCTCGGTTTTCAGTAATCGCCGTCAGCTTCTCTCGCAACAGTTCAGTAATTGGTCGATTGGTAGACAAAGGATAATTTTCAATTTGCTTCACTGGACTAACTTTGGCAGCAGTACCGCTTAAAAAAACTTCATCGGCAATCAACAATTCAGATTTATCAATCGCTCTTTCTAAGGTGGGAATTCCCAAATCTCTCGCCATAGTCAAAACGCTATCTCTGGTAATCCCTTCGAGAATATCTTGATCGTAGCCCGGTGTAATTAATTGTCCATTTCTGACAATAAAGATATTCATCCCCGAAGCTTCGCAGACTTTCCCTTGGGAGTTCATTAAAATTGCTTCATCAAAACCAGATTCAATCGCTTCAGTTTTTGCCAAAGAAGAAGTAATGTACGCCGCACTAATCTTCCCCCGTAGTGGAAAACTCCGATCTTCTTGCCGACACCAAGAACTAATTCGACATTTGACACCTTCCGGCGACAAATAATCGCCTAATTCAATGCCATAGACTAAGAAATCTTTCTCAATATTATGGAGTCTGGGAGTAATTCCCAATCCAGAAGTATAGATAAAAGGTCGGATATAAAAAGGCTGAGTTGGTTGATTCTTTTTAATAAATTCAACAATAACTTCTTGGATTTTGGCGGCGGGTAAGTCGTAGTTGAGAAATTTGGCGCTATTGCTCAGTCGCTGACAGTGACGATCTAATCTAAACAGGAGAATTTCCTGGCTGTTTTGGGGGTTGGGGATACCGCGCATTCCTCCGAAGGCTCCCGTGCCGTAGTGTAAGGCATGGGTGGCGATGGAGATATTAGCTTCGGCAAAGGGCAGAAAATGGTTCTTGAAGTAGGCGATGGGCAGGAAGTTATCCACGATCTTGGCTCGGTGTTAGTGATACGGAACCTAATTTTACCCCAAGCAGGCAACTTACAGCACAATTTTGCCAGGAAATTTATGGTCATCTTCTCTGTCAATCCCTCCCATTTGAGATTTAGATGTTTTGGCTTACCCAATTTCTACTAGATATTGTTCGTTTTGCCAAAGATTAATTTGTAGTCCTCCGCGTCTGTATCTCCAAAGTTCCGGCACGCCAAGAATTTGATAATTATCCAACTGAGTGCGAGAAGTGAGATCAATTTCTATTGCTAAGTCTGGCGGTGGATCTACACTCATATCCAGCCGATTTTTACCGATAATATCTGCTTGATTTTGAATGTAAAAACAAGTTACATCGGGGCAACCACAGGGGGATTGCCCCTACATCTCGCAATAAAGCGAACTGATAAATGTTGGGTTTTCACTATCGTTTCAACCCAACCTACGTCTATTTCCATGCCTAACCATGAAATAGAATAGTTAATAACGGTAAAAAAGAAAGCAGGAAAAACTGCCCAAACCAAAGATCCACAGTAGTCGGGTTTTCTGGTTGGGAAATCAGCGCTTCAATCCTTTCTTCTAACCGATTAGGCGGAGCAACGGTACTCAAAGGAGCGCAGAAATTATCGGAACGAACTAGGGGCGCGATCGCCACTAACAACAAAGATTCTGCTAATAATAAAGAATCTACTTTTTGCGCCGCCCATTGATCGGCTCGCAATTCTCTTAACAGTAGCAATTCTTGCCAGAGCGCCTCTGTATTGGGCAACCATTTAGAAATAGCTTTCAGCCAACCCAACCAGAAAAACCAAAAGGTATCTCGATAATAATAATGCCCTTGTTCGTGGGCTAAGACCGCCTCTAACTGCTCTGAATTCAAAGTGGCTAATAATCCTTCGCTCACCACTAATTCGGGCTGCCAGAAGCCAATCCGACCGCAAAACAAAAAGGCATTTTTCAGCAATCTTCCGGGGGTTTCCCCTAGCTGAATCTGGGGATAGGTGCGAATTTGCTGGATAGTCTGCCAGCCTTCCCAAACTAAATTGAGTCCGATAATTGCTGTCCAACCGACAAAAGCCAGTCCCAACCCGTAACTGAACCAACCTGTCTGCCAACCTGCCATTTTACCCGTTGGTCCCATGCAGAGTAAAGCGATCGCTGTGGCTAAAATTAATAATGGGGGGAACAAAAATAAACTCAATGTCTGTTGCCAGCGGGTTAACCAGTTGCCCGATTTTTTTTCCCACCGAGATCTTAGCCACCAAGCGGCGGTCAGGACTATCAAAATAATACTTAAGTGCATTATTCTGCCTCCTTTTTGGCAGCGCGGGCGGCTTGCAAACGGAGCGCGATCGCCGCAATTTGATCTAAACTAGCAGTATCCAGGCTATCCGCAAAACTCGCCACAATATCCGGGTTGCCGACAGCTAAAAACTTATGCAGGCGTTCGTAAGCTTCTACAACTTGGGCTTCGGCGCGGGAAATTAAAGCCTGCCAAGTGAAAGTGCGTTCGCTTTTATTGCAAGTCAGCCAGCCTTTCTGCGCTAAACGGCCTAAAACTGTGGTTACTGAACTATAGGCTAATTCCCGGTTGGGATCTTGTAAAATCCGGTCGTGAACGTCTTTAACCGTTACTTCGCCTATATCCCAAACAATGTTTAAAATTTCCGCTTCCAAGGGACCGAGGGAAAGTTGTTTGGGGCGGTACTTGGGGATATCACTCATAGATTATAGTTGCTTTGCTGAATTATATGTAGATTTTATGCGATCGCGCGATCGCTGTAAACCCTTCTATAAAATTAGTTTTCTCTAGCTAAAGAGGGAGGTCTAAGTTGCGGAATATCTCATAGTGTATAGGTATCTGAAGGGAATTCAAAATAACATCGAATGGCCTATTTTTTGGGAGCGTTACGATAGCTATTATTTTTCATAGACCAATTAAAAAAATCAATAAGGAGATCATCATGGATAATAATATTAGAGTTTTGTTTGTCAATCAGTTCAATAGTAGCAGAGATGTATTTAACCAAGATCTTCAGAATACTTTGGTATATCTGAAATCGCAGTCTAATCTAACATTAGAAGAAATATTTTTAATAGAAGACGCTAAGGAAAAACTAACAAATACTGACATTTTGATAATATGGGTTGACACCCAAAACTCTGGTGCTTGGCATGATTTCATTGAGAACTCACCAACTTTATATTATCTAGGGTTTATTGTTGTTTTTGAATCTAAAGAAGGAAACTTACTTGAAAACGCTCGTGAAGCAATGTTGCGGCAAATATATCCATTTGTCTGCCCTATTGACTTCGATGTATTCCAGGCATCTATTGAAGCAATAGATGCTAAAATGAAATATAGAAAATCTCTAAGAAATTTCAAAAATGCCTTACTTAAAGCAGACAGTTTAGATTCTATCGTAGATAAGGCACTCCAGCAGTTAAAAGATCATCCATTGGTTGGATATCAAGAAGCAACTATATCATTAGTTGATAAAGAAACTAAAACTGGTAAAAGATATTTATTAAAAATTGATCCATCAAATTCTCATCCGGATCGGACTCTTCATAAAGAGATCCAAAAGGACAAACTAATCACAAAAGTGGATGAACAAACTGTAGTTATTCTTGAATCTATATATGCAGAAGAATCAAAACAACAATTTATTGATTGGGGTTGGGAATACAACAAATCTTCAACGCAAGATATCAAATCTTGGATTGGATTGGCTGCAAAATATCAAGATCAGACAGTAGCAATTATTACTCTCCATCATCAAACACCACGCAAGTATGAAAAATCCAGCCAGAAACTTGTAAAATTTCTCAGAGATTTTGGTGAGATTTTTGCAAATGCAATCGAGAATTTCTTCCTAAAAAGGAATAAGATTGTAGTTGAAGAAATTATCAATGAAATGGGAGATGATTTGAAGAGTAAAGATCTGATCATACAAATACTTCAGAAATTAAAAGATGAGCTAAAATGTGATACCTGTAATTATTTTCTGACTTCATATGATGCACATAGCAAAGAAACATTTCTTTCAGAATTAACTTCATCTAAAGACAATTCAAATGCCCCAAAAAAAAGCAGCCATACGTTTAAAAAAGGTGTTGGTATTGCAGGATCTGTACTAAAAGATGGTAAGAGTAGAATTGTCCCTCATGCCTGTGAAGATGACGATTTTCTCCCAACCCTTAACCATCCCGGCTACAAGCTTTCTATGTTAGCAGTACCTGTAATACCGATATCTGACAAACACTCAAATCAGCCTAATCGTATAATTGGTATTATTTGCTGCTACAAGGAGGAACCAGATTATTTTACAGTTTACGATCGAGATCTTGTTGCAGATATTGCGCTCAGTGCAGCCACGGTCATTGAACGCACGATGACCCTAGAGTTCTCGAATGAGATCAGTTCAGAAATGGCTCAACTTGTGGTCAATCCAGATAAAACAAAACTGCTTGAAAAAATTTGTCAACATGCATTGAAAGTGACAAATTCTGGATCGGCGAGCATTCATCTACTTCAATATATAGATATAACAAATTATTACAGATCCACGGGAGATTATTACACTGCTCCACCTAATGAACAAGAATTACCTCCTCGTCTTGATGGTCAAGGTACTACTGATCTAGTAATAGAGGCAAACCAGACTGTAGAATTTTCTGAAAAAAATGGAAATTTTGCTCGAATTGCCGAATCACAAAGACAAAAAGGTGTCAAGTATAAGATTGTTGTTCCCCTGCGAATCACTAAGGATGATAAATCATCCATTATTGGAGCTTTATACTTGAATAAATACTCAGACGAGCCATTTTCTGCAATTGAAAAATTTGCAATAGAACTGTTTGCAAGTCAAGCAGCTAACATTATCTACGATCAGAAAATTTTAGTTGAAAATAAGTTTAGATCTGACGCTCACGAAGGCTTTGCTAAAGCCATTGAAGTAATCGCTAGCACAGACGATATAGACTTACTACTGCAAAATATTGCAAAATATTCCTATTCTCTCGTAAATGCGAACTTCAGTTATCTAGTTATTCGTGATAGTACAAATAAGTTCAAGGTCAAAGCTGCGTGGCCTGAGTATATCTTGACTGATTTAGAAAATAAATATTGTGAAGTTAATCAGATAGGAATCACAGGTATTGTTGCTAAAACAGGGATAGGTATTATTATTAACGACATTCATGAAGAGAAGAAAATAAACTCAGAATATGGGCAGGCATATGTTGAATTTAAAAAAGAAACTCGTTCAGAATTAGCTGTCCCTATTTTAGAAAAAGATGGAACTGTAATTGGTGTAATTAACCTTGAGCATGATAAAACTTATGCTTTTACTCCGTTACATCAGAAGGTCATTGAATATTTTGCAAAACAGGTGGGAATTGCATTTCAAAAGAAAAACCTTATTGAGGGTATTAGTATTAATAATAACACATTGAGGCATCTTCATCTGTCTTTACAGAATATCATGCAGCAATCTCTTCAAAATATGCTTTCTAAAGTGGTTTCACTGACTTGCGAAGCTTTAGAAGCAGAAGAAGTGATCGTAATTCCATATAAAGGGGGAAAAAATGGTAGTTTAATTATTTTGGAGGATGAAATTGTTCCAATTAGATGTCTTAGTTTGACAAAAGATTTGGAAAAAATGTCCTCAGATGTTTATGCTAAACAGGAAGAAAAGATTTACCCAGAGGAAAATTCCAATCAAGATAAAAATGATTTTAACTGCATAAAGGAAGCAAGAAACATATCCTATGGACTATGCCTTCCTTTCTCGTTTGGGCTAAAGAAAATTGGTGTTATGTGGATACTTTTCTCTGATCCGAGCTACAAAAAACAGCTAGAGAAAGATAAAGATATGTACAAGATTTATATCAATCAAATTGCATTAGCCTACGAAAATGCCGAGAAATTTGAAGAATTAAAAAAGAAGGCCAAAGAAGATTTATCTAGAGATATTAAACTTGATTATAAAAATGCACGGCGGCAGGCAACGTTCTTTTTTGCGATTTCAGTAGTTGCTTCATTGACTGGTCTTGGATTAATTTTTGCCAGTGTCCCTCAGTTATTGAAAAGCGATACCAAAAATCTTTTAAATGGAGGAGCAATTTCTGCTGTGGCTGGTGTCTTATTGGAGGCAATTACTATATTAGCTTTTAATCGTGCTAAAGAGGCAAACGAAAGGTTAGATCGATATCATCAAGAGATTTACCATGTTGGCGAATTAAGTATTTTACTCTCTGCAACAGAACAACTTGATCCACAAATTATGCAGGAAGAAAAGCAAAAAATCATTCAGACTACTACTAATCATTGGCTTAAATCAATCAATGAAGTGAAAAATAATGATAATATTAATGTTAATGAAGTCAAAAACACTGACAAGTAAGTACCTTAAATACAGTCAAGTTTATTCAGGAAATAAAAAAACCAACCTGGCAAATCAATTTTCTCTAACTTTAGCTAGAGGTTTAAGTAAGAGAAATTGTCTTAGGATGCAGATATCCGAGTGGTATTGAAGATAACTCCAATAGCTAGTTATTGAAAGCATGGCGATCGCTCTTGACGGCGATCGCTCTTGTTTTTCATTCGGAAATTTAACTAATTTCATAAGGAACAGATCATGAGTTTAAAAGATAGAGCCGAAGCCACCGCCAAAAATATCGAAGGTAAAGTGCAAGAAGCACTAGGCGATTTGACTGGCGACCCCAAAGATCAAGCCGAAGGCAAGGCAAAACAGGCAGAGGCCAAAGTTCGCCACACTGTCGAAGACATCAAAGACGAAGCCAAAAAAGTCATTGATTAGTAAATCATTTTTTCAGGGCGATCGCCATTCAGAAAAATGATTGCAACTGTTTCCATAAAAACTCTTCCTCAAGGAATAAATTTCTTGAGATAATTACAGTCTTAGGGACAATACAAGGTCAATCGAAATAGTATTACCATATCCCTAGATGCTCAAATAAGCTGAGGAAAAATCCTCAGCTTATTTCCGCTCCCAAGGACAAGAAAAATCTCAACAAATCATAAATTCCAGGAAAAAGCCATGACCTTAAGACAACGCGCTGTCGGTACATTCTCAAGTTATGAAGCAACTGAAACCGCCTTGCATCAATTAAAAGATAGTGGCTTTTTAATGGATCGAGTTTCAGTCGTGGGACATGATATCAATCGTCATACTGAAGTTACAGGAGCTAATACCAGCAATCAACTGACAGATATCGGCAAACTGCCAAATGGAAACAATGCTGGGGAAGCAGCTGCCACAGGCGCGATCGCTGGTACTACTTTAGGCGGTTTAACTGGTTTATTAGTTGGTCTTGGTGCGGTTGCCATTCCTGGCGTAGGTCCAGTGATGCTAGCTGGTGCAGCAGCAACGGCGATCGCCACAGCTATTTCAGGTGGTGTTATCGGTGCAGCGGCTGGTAGCTTAGTCGGTGGATTAATTGGTTTAGGTATCCCCGAAGATCGCGCTAAAGTCTATGGCGATCGCGTTTCTCAAGGTGATTATTTGGTCATAGTTGAAGGCTCAGAAGCAGATATCAATCACGCTAAATCAATTTTGAACAATCATAGCATTGATGAATGGTACGTCTACGATTTACCGAACAACTCAGTACCGACTACCACCATAGATTCTCCCCATCACCAACGAGTTTAGAAAACTGAGTAGGCGGTTGATATCAATACTGAATCCTCAAGCATAACAACACCCATGAATCAAATTACCAAAAAGAGCTTTACCTTGCCCCTAATATTCAGCCTTTTGCTGATGGCCACTATATCAGCTTGCAGCCAAGAAAAAACCAGCTCAGATGCCCCTAATTCCGCCAACAATAATGGGGGGAAATCTACAGCAGAAAATGCTCAAAATACCCAAAATGATGCTCAAAGTGAAACCCGCAAAAGGCAGTTAGAATCAGATATTCGAGCGCGGGAGCAGCGGAATAATGTCGGCGGCGATCCTCAAAAACGTGCTGAGGGAGATTTGGCTAGTGAAGTTCGCAATAAGTTAGAGGCAAATATCCCTAGCAGCAAGCTCACCGTCGATGCTAAGAATGCCGATATCACCGTATCAGGGGTGGTAACAACTCAGGAGCAACTGAATAAAATTAAACCATTAGCAATGCAAATTAAAGGCGTTAATAGCGTTATGGTTAAAGCCGTTGTCAACCCCTAAAACTATTCCTGGTCAATAACTCATAGCTAAGGAGATTTATCCATGCGGACAATTAATATTGGACTAACCGATAAACAGCGTCAAGGGGCAATTAATCTCCTCAACCGAGATTTAGCAGACAGCTATCTGCTACTGGTCAAAACCAAGAAATATCATTGGGATGTCGTTGGGCCGCAATTTATGACTTTGCATAAGTTATGGCAGGAGCATTACGAAGCTCTAACAATTAATGTCGATCTAATTGCCGAACGGATCAGAAAACTAGGTGGTTATCCCGTCGGCACAATGGAAGGGTTTTTAAAAATCTGTTCCCTCAAAGAACATCCTGGTAATGTGCCAGCAGCAACTGAGATGGTATCTCAATTGCTAGACGACCATGAACATATTGTGCGAAATTTGCGCGAACATATTGAGCAATGTAGCAAAGAGTTTGAAGATGATGGAACCGCTGACTTTCTCACAGGTTTGATGGAGCAGCATGAAGAGAAAGCTTGGATGCTGCGTTCTTTCATTGAGGGAGAAGCAGTAGAAGCAGACGGCTTGAAGCCGGAGATTAAGAAAAAGATGGTAGGGGTTTAAAAACCTGTTTCGTTTCTAGTATTAGTTCTTTGCCCGGTTTAAATTATCAGATTGTGAGGAATTAGTTGATGAATATCATTGCTTGGATAATTTTAGGCTTACTAGCAGGCGCGATCGCCAAAGCTATTGTCCCCGGTCGTCAAGGTGGTGATTGGCTTTCGACGATGGTTTTAGGGGTTGTAGGAGCCTTCATCGGTGGCACCTTACACACCTTTATCCAGACTGGAAGCCTGCAATTAAACGCCCCTAGTTTGAGCATTCCTGGCGTATTTGTCGCCGTTCTGGGTTCAATCATTGCCATTTTTCTCTATGGTTTTCTGTCTCGCAGAAACACATAAACTATCGCTACTTTTAAGCGATAGTCCGGTTGGTTATTAACTTGGAGGATTTTGAGATGAAATACATTTCAGCATTGCTATCCCATCTACGCTCAGTGCAAATATTACTGTCTATTTTACTCTCAGCAGTGCTATTCTTCGCCAGCGGTTCCCCAGCACTAGCTGGCAAGAGCGCTCCTACCAAAGGAACGGTACAACTAGACAAAATTGAACAGAAAACTCAAGAGTCTATTGATTCTCCAGCCTTATCCCTGGAAGCGGTGGAAAAGCGCTCTAAAGGCGGACTGAATGAAATCCAAGGGAATGCCGACCAGGACAAAATGATTCATTCTGATGACCCTACGCTGCCAGTGGTTAAGCAAATTGAAAAAGCCATTGACAAAATGAAGCACAGTTAAGGTTTAACTTCCTGATTTTGGGAGAACAATCCCCGTGGTTGCCCTATTCCTAGGATAGTTGCGTAAGTCCTGGTTTCATCGAAATTAAGTTTACTTGGCGTTTAGCGCCAAGTCTCAAAGCAGAGGGATTAACTTAACTCTGCTCATCCGGTTTCAAGTTCAACAACCCCCATAAGGAGCGCATCATGAGTTTAGAAAATAAAGCCAAAGCCACCGCCAAAAATGTCGAAGGCAAAGTTCAAGACGCAGTAGGCAATCTGACTGGCGATCCCCAAGCTCAGGCAGAGGGCAAGGAAAAACAGGCAGAGGCCAAAGTTCTTCACACTATCGAAGATGTGAAAGATGAAGTCAAAAAAGCCGTTGACTAGTCAGTAATTTGTCTGAATGGCTAATATCATGTCCGGTCGAATAACCATGATTAATCACTCGTTCCTAGGCTCTGCCTAGGAATGCCTACGAGAGGCTCTGCCTCGACGATCTCCAAGCGAGGCAGAGCCTAGGAACCAGTTTAACCAGTTTAATAGTGGGCAATCGACCGACCGGACATGATATAACAGATAAAATTTGCCTTTTACGAAAGCCATTCAGACAAACAATTCAATCTAGCGTCGATTTATCAAATTCTTTTTGGAAATTAAAGATGATTTCAATTAAAACATTTGGCAGCTTTTTTATCAACATCAGTTTAGTTCTGTTTCTAGCAACTACCATAGGTTTTGGCTTAGGATCTACAGATAGTTGGGCAGCCACTAAATCCCAGATTCAAATTGCCTCAATAAATCGAGTGGAAGCAATAACCAAAAATATTGAAGGTAAAGCTCAAGAAGCGCTGGGAAACCTCACAGGCAATCCCAGAGATCAGATTGCTGGAAAAGCCAAGCAAGTCGAAAGTCAGGCTCGTAATGCCGTCGAAGATATCAAAGATAAGACGCAGTTACGAGGGAGAACTAAAGCAGTAGAAAAAAACATTGAAGGCAAATTTCAAGAAGCCAAAGGTAAGGTTACTGGCAACCGTCAAGATCAAGTTGATGGACAAGCCAAACAAATTGAAAGCCAAGCTCGCAATACCGTAGAAAATGTTAAAGACTGGGGTCGAGATATCCTCAATTAAAGAGCGATGCAGTTCAGTTATTAACTATGATAGGACTTACGCAACGCCTCTATCAGTAGGGTGTGTTAGCGCAGCGTAACGCACCATCAACGCTATATCTGGAGTGACTGCCTAATACCAATTCTTGCAATTCTGACTACAGATGGTTTCTGCTCCATAAAAGTATATAGCTTCGTCATCTGTAGTCAACTTAAAGAGAATTGGTATAAGTCCTACTAGATTTTCAACCCGGTGGGGCTGGTTCAGAGTAAAGCACCGTTAACTGTTGGCGGTGCGTTACGCTATCGCTAACGCACCCTACTATCTAACGCACTTCAGAATAATATACATTTTGCTCCTTGCTTACGGTTTGGCGGCAGTTTTAAACCAAGAAGTGACACTTTCTGGCAATTCCTTAGTCAACCGCAAGGGAATTTCGGTGGTTGACAGGGATTGAGCATATTCTGGAGTGAGAAACTCTTGATAGGTTTTGGCTTCCGGAGTCAATTGTTTAATAAATGCTAGAGTTGTCCCCTGGAGTAATTGCTGTAACTTTTTGGTTTCTTCGCCTAACTTTTCATTCGCTAGGGTTTTGGGCGGATTAGAATTGTTCTGGTTCTGATGGGCGGAATTACTCACGCTTAAATGAGTAGCATTAATCGCGGCAATCAAATACTTGGGTTTGGGCAGTTGGGTGAAAGGTTCCAATTGATGGTTAATGGCTGGAGTAATGGCATCATCGGTAGAAGTCAAAATTAGGGTGGGAACATTGACTTGCGATAGACCTTTGTTACCAAAAAGCTGTCCAATTGTCGGGTTAAGCGCGATCGCCTGTTTTACCCTTTGATCTTGCAATTGTACCTCACTGTCTGGCAATTCCGCCGCCGCGCACTGAATCCAGTCTGCTCCCACTTTCAACAGTGAGTCCTGTGTTTGGCAGAACTCCCGCAACTCGGTAATATTCAGTTTGGCTCCAGCTAGAGCCAAGGCAGTGTAACCGCCCAAGGAATGACCAATTACGCTGACTTCCTGGGTATTAAATTTGCCCTGTAATACTCCTGGTTGCTGATTGAGGTTGGCAAGTTCATCTAGCAAAAAGCTCACGTCCTGGGGACGAGCCAAAAACTCACTGGGAGCCATCAAATCGCTGGGTTTGCCCCCAAGGGAAATTTTACTGAGAGCATCAACATTGCTCCCAGGATGTTCCAAAGCCGCTACGGTGAAGCCGTAGGAGGCGAGGTGTTGAGCTAAATAGGCTAAAAAAGTCCGGTCTGCCGCAAAACCAGGGGAAATGACGATTAATGCTCCGCTGGTATCCTTTGCCCAATAAATATCAACGGGAATAGTTCGCTTCCTCGTTTGATCTTGCAGCATTAAAGTTTGCTGCTGTACCTCTTGGGAACCGGGAATTGCGGGGTCAAAACTAAAGTGAAACGTCCCAGGAGTCCCCACCGCTAATTCTTTTTCTAGTAATGGTCCAAGAGCTTGACTTTGCCAGTAGGAAGTATTTAATTGCAGGGCAATGCTCGCAGCGGCGGTGGCATCAACGGTAATGGTTTCAGCGGGATAGGCGCGGAGAAAACTAAGAACGCTTAAACCATTGGCTTGCCGCATGGCGATCGCTAGTCCCGCTTGCAATTGTTCTACGGTACTATTAGGAATAGCTAAACCAATCTGTTTGACTATTTGTTCAGCATCGGGCGATCGCAAGATATTATCAACCAGTTTACCGGCCAAACTAGGATCGAGTTTCAGCCGTCTAGATAAAATTTCTTGTACCTGGGGCGTGAAAATTGGGGCGTAGGGTTTCAGCGCCGCTGGGAGTTCGCCAGTTCTGGCAAACTTTTCTAAATCTGATATCGCCATCGACTGCTCAAAGGGACCGAGGCGGAGAATGAGGCGTTCAGCAGCACTGGCTGAACTAGCATTCAAAGCAGCAACACCAACCAAGCTAGCCGAAGTGATTGTTACCCCCCACCAAGCCGCTGCAATTTTTTGCCGAAACCAGTTTAATTTAAACTTCATTGCCCACCCTACTTACTAAATCCCAAATTGAGAGAAGCGATTTACATTGTAGTTGTTCCCCAGACTTCGGTCAGTTGGTCGTATCAACGTAGTGTTTGGCTTTTTGGTAATATTTCTCATAGGTAGCATAGGTAGCAGGTTGATAACCTTTAATCCCATTCGCGACTAGACCCAACACTGAAGCGCCAGAGATTTTTAAACTATCTAGGGCTTTAGTCACCATGCCCCGGTCGGTTTTTTGCAATCCCACCACCATCACCATACCATCAGTATTCGCGGCAATAATACTAGCATCCGCCAAACCAATTAGGGGGGGCGTGTCATAAATTACCACATCAAAAAAGGCTTGGAATTGCTCCATCAAATATTGCATTTTTTCTGAAGAAAGCAGTTTGATCGGGTCATCAGGGATGGGGCCGGAAGTTAATACAAATAAGTTGTCTGTATCGGGAACCCGCTGAATAGTTTCGTTTAGTCCTAAGTCGCTGCTAATTGCATTGCTCAAGCCTTGAATATTGGGGACATTAAAGCGGTTGTGCAGTTGGGGACGGCGCAAGTCAGCATCAACAATTAAAACTCGCTGACCAATTGCGGCTGCGGTTCGGGCTAGATAAACGGCAATAGTTGATTTGCCATCCCCAGGAACAGCAGAACTAAGAGCTAGGGAGTGGATAGACCTTCCTGAACTTAACAAGCGAATATTGGTATATAGAGAGCGAAAAGATTCTAAGAAGGGAGAACCCCAATTAGTATAGTGTTGCGGGACGGTGATTTTGCCATTGCCATTGCCATTGCCATTGCTATTACCATTGCCATTACCATTGCTATTACCATTGCCATTAATATTCACACTGACTGGCGTAACTTCTTCCCGTTGAAGTAGACTAGCGATCGCACCGACTACATCAAATTTCTTTTGCTTCCGGGGTTGTTTTTTGAGTTCTTTGGCAAACGGAATTACCCCTAACAATGGCAGTCTACTAACCCCTTTGATGTCTTCGGGAGTATGAAAGACTGTGTGTAAAATCTCCCGGACGAAACCTACCCCAATCCCTAGCAAGATGTTTAAAATAATTGCGATCGCTAACTGCCGAGATGTTTGCTTGGCAGCGGCTGGCACTAACTTGCCAATTTTATCTTTAGGAATATCCGGCTCGGCAATCAATTCCCAAGGAATATCCCGTTGGGAAGCATCTAATTTTAAAGCTTCTCGTTTAGCCAAAAACAGCTTTAAACTATCGGTTGATACTTCCAAATCCCGCTGCAAATCCGATACTTGGCGCAAGAATAATGGAAAAACCTTTAATTTTTGATTGACCTCTTTTTCGCTGCGGATTATAATTGCCTGCCGTGCCTCCAGTTGGGAGATTTCACTAGCCGTGTTTTCTACTAACTTTTTTAATTCCTTTTGCCATAGGATGCGGAAGTTTTCCCTTTTTTCATACAAGTCTAGCATTGGCGGACTGTTTGGTAAAAATTGTGCCGAATCATTGGCAATTTGAGCTTCAATTTTTTGACGTTCGTTAATGATTGTTTCTAATACTTTGCCAGCCGAAATTCCCAAAACTGCACTTCCATCCGGTTGAAACAACTGTTTTTCTAGACTTTGGTAGGCTATGCGAGCCTCCAATAATTTTGCTTCTATATCTATCCGCTGAAGTTCCAAGGTTTTGGATTGTTCGGTCAGCATTTTACCAGTTTCTTCATTACCAGTTAGGCCATATTCTTGCCTGAGCGCTTGCAGTTTTCTTTGGATCATGTCTACTCTACCCTGCAATTCTGGCAATTGCTGGTTGATGAATTCAATCCCTTTATTCAGGCTAGTTAGGCGTTCTTGTAAACTATAATTCAAATAAACTTTTTGTAATTTTTTGAGGACAAAAAGTATTTTCTTTGGGTCTTTGTCAAGATAACTGACGCTTAAAATTTTAGTACCTTGTTGTTTACCATCTTTATCATAAGTGATCCGATTCAGAATTAAATGATTCAGAATCTCCGAATAGTTAATGTCTGGATACTCTGCTTGCAATTCTTTGACCACGGGTTCCATCAATTTGGGACTGGTTAATACCCGAATCTGGGTTTCGTAGTCCAGCAAGCTGGAGTCTTCAATTTGCAATTTTTGGACATCTGTCGCCCCAGTCGCACCTACCGTTTGTCCTAGCAAAGATAGTCTCGCTAGTCGGCCTTCAACGGTGACAGGTTCAACTAAAACTCGGAAGGAGCCTTCGTATTCTGGGGGAGTTTTTTTCGCCACAAAGATAATTAAACCACCAGAAATGCTAATCAGGGCGATCGCTGTCGCTGCCATGATCAAAAAGCGGCGGCGGAGTACTGCCACCAGCCAAGCTATATCCAGGGTTTGCGCCTCACCTTCATCTCCACCAGAATTTATTGCTGGCAGAGAGTTCGGTATTTTGGAATGGCGTTTAGAGGAATAGGTTTCGTAGTCGCGTTCATTATTCATAGTTCTTTAAACCACTTTTGCTTCAGTGTGTTAACTGGGAGTCCGTCTTGCGTCCTACAAAGAAATCATTACTTTAGGTAAACATTTTATACCTAAAATCCTAAAGCCTTGATCACGTCTAAAATTCTCAGGGGTAAGGTGAATAGAGACACAAATAATGGGATGGGATTGCCAAACGTATCGTAGAAGTTGGCTAACTCAGTGCCGCCCACTACAATAATATCGTTATTGCGGAGAAGTGGGTTGCCTTCTTCATTAATTCCCTGGGCTAAATTAACTGGGATTGTCCGTTTGGCAACGGTACCGTCTGGGTTAACGCGCAATAAATCTACAGAACCCTTATTGGCTCGTCCTTCTTTAAATCCTCCGGCGGCTAGCACTGCCTGATTTAAGGGGGCATTAGGCGGCAATTTAATTATTCCCGGTGAAGTAATTTCTCCGACAACGCTAACTTGAATGTTATCTGGAGAAAAAGTGGCAGATGCTAATTTAGTGGCTTCAGCGGGATTAATGGCAGTGGCTGTAGGGACAATCAGGGTATCGCCATCTTGCAGCAAAGTATCTTGATTTGCATCCCCTGTTTGGAGTAATTGCCACAAATCGACATTAAAAACTAATCCGGTGCCATTTCTGGTTAAGCGGCGGATTTCAATCCGGCGAATATCGGCGGAGGGGGTGATTCCACCAGCTTGCTGAATTGCCTTGGAGACAGTGGGCAATCGATTACTGCGGTCAGCGGCTCCCGCCACACCGACGACCACATAAGTTCCGGGACGGTTAACTTCTCCCACAACTGAGAGGGATGGCGCTCTGGTAGCATCAATGGAGAAGGTGGCGCTGGTTAAGCTTTTGATTTCTGCTAAGTTCACAGTAGTCATCGCCGGGACAAAAATCGTATCGCCATCCCGCAGGGGCAAGTCCTGTTGAGAACCATTATTGGCTAATTCCCACAAATTAAGCTTGAGGATTTCCTGTCCGCCTCCCCGCTTAGGGCGACGGATTTCTGCTGCTCGCAGGTCGGCTGCTAAGGTCACCCCTTCAGCTAATTGCAGGGCTTCGGTGAGTTTGGGATATTGAAAACCCGGACTTTCTCCTACTCCTACTTTCAAGGGCATGAGGAAGGAGCCGGGATGCCGCACTTCCCCAGTTACTAGGACGTGCAATGGTCGCGCCAGCACCAAATTAAAAGTAACAATGGGGCGCTTCAGATAATTTTTGTATTTCTTAGTTAAAGTGGCGGTGGCTTCCTCTACGGTTAGCCCGTTAAAGTAGATAGTGCCAATTAAAGGCAGACTGACACCACCATCGGCGGGAAGAGAATATTGACCGCTGTATTGGGGCAGAGACAAAATTTCAATCCGAATCACGTCTCCCCCGCCCAGGATATAGGGAGCGCTTACTTCTGGGGATGGAGGTTGAGTCTGAGGGAATGAGGACTCCGGTGGCAGGTTAAAAGTGGGCAGTACCGAAGGATTTGCTGAGGAGTTTGTAGGGGTTGGTGGGCTAGTGGTAAAGGTGGAGGGGAAAGGGGAATTGGTGGGGATTGGCGAACTGGGAGTAGGGTTAGTTTGGGGTTGCGGCTGACCAGAAAATACTGGCAGTTGCGCTCTGGCACAGAGAGGGTCGGCGGCAACTATGAAGGAGAATAGAGCAAGTCCGGTTACTGGTTGCGCGATCGCTTTAGAAAAAAATTTAGAGATCATGATGAAGATTCCGACCAGAAATTTACCGAAATTTGACATACTCCCCGGCCTGAAGGCACGGGGATTCTTGTTCGCGGTTCACAGAGAATTACTTGCAGCATTTGGAACGCAGTGGGCGCGATAGCGCTATCGCTCATCAACTGTAGAGGTACATCTCTCCCCGCGCTTTCCCTCAATTTTAGAGGCGGATTCTTCTTGCCCAGAAGTACCGTTGTCTTGTCCAAGCGTGGTGTTTGGAGAACCTTTAGATGGACTCTTCCTAGTCTTTTCCGCGCTTTTTTGAAGTCGCTAGCTAATTTTCACTACATTCTAACTTACTCTAGCCAGTTTTGAGTTCAAGTCAATCTAAAATTGGCAGTTAAATAGATAATAGCTGCCAAATTTTCCTAAAGGCAAGTTCTTGAGAATTGGCAGTTTAAGATCGCGATCTAACTCTAGATGGTCAACTGGTTTTGCGTTAGTAGAGACATAAAGTAATTGTTGATGGCCTCTAGCGGCGGCGGTGACAGCTAATTGATGTAGTTTCTCGCCGTTATTGGTCAAAAAGAAGATTTTCTGATTAAATAGGGCTGATAGTTCTTGGCTAATGAAGGCATCAGAAGTAGCAATAATTTTCTGGGGACTTTGGCGAATAAATACTAGGGCTGGTAGTACCCGTTGATGGTAGTCGGTACTTAGTTTAATTGCGCCGACCCAGGTATTAATACCAATGCTAGTAACCAATAGGCTGATAATGGCAATTTTGCCCAGATAGCGCTGTTGGTTACTGCCTTTTTCGATCAGGTACTGCCACGCGATCGCTATTACCCAGCAAAGGATGACAATAATTATTAACCAAAATCGCGGTCCCCACTGTTTGCCCCCATTCCCACCAGTTTCAGGCTTGGGCAAAATGAGTGGTACATAAAGGATGTATAACACCTGAATTAAAAATAGCCAATTAGTCAGTTTCGGCAAGTAGAGTGGGATCTGGGTAGATTTTTGTCCACAAGTGTATAGACAATATGCCACCATCGAAACTGTCAGTGGAAAGTATTTAATTAATGCCCCGCCGATATATTTCAGGTTAAAAAAATACGCTTTGATTCGCTCTGTAATCGTGAATTTTTCTAAAACTTGCAAGGAGTGAATTCCTAACGCATGATGATAAATTAGTAAATTGGCTAGCAAGAATAATGATATAGTAATTAAAATGCTACCAAAAAATAATATCGTCTGCTGATGGAAGATAAGTTTCAGATTGCCCGTCCATATTATGATTGTCAATAAAACTCCAATTAAGCAGATAAATTCTGGCCTGAACCAAAAGGCAAAACCAAGGGCTAAACCACCCAGAATTATTGGTCGGCGATCGCTATCTGACCAACTATTGCCAGCGAAGCCCTCCAGGTGCGCCCAGTTAGACAGCCCATAAAAGCCTAATAAAACCGCCAGGGAATGCTCCCCATACATCGCACTATATAATGTTAAAGGAGAACCAAATATTAAGGCAGTGAGAGCGATCGCCGTGCTATTTGTAGTCAGATTGAGGCGTTGACAAACAATCAAAAATCTCCACCACAGCAGCCAAATCGATACTAGGGGAATAATATACAGTCCTCGAAAGCCAAATAATTTATAAAAAGGAGCGGTAATTAAAGGAAATGTAAAGGGAAAGGTAATGTAATAGCGGTCAATATTTTGCTGATAGACAAAAGGTCTTTCAAAAGGATATAATCCTTGATGCCAGAGTTGTCGAACCCAATTTTCCCCAGGGATATGCAAATCAAAGCGCCAATCCCCAGCACTGAATTGTTTTGCCAATAGTGCCTTGAGTCCCCCATCCCCGCTAAAAAAAACTTCATCAGGAATTTGCCATTGTAAATAAAAGGTAAAAAGTACACCAGCTATTATGATTAAATGCAAAATAGATAGTTTATTGGATTTCATACATTAAGATGGGATAATAGTCCTAAATTTAACTATTCTCAGGTCAGATCGTCAAGTAAAATTTTGATTAAGCCCAAGCAAGTAGGAGAGAATTCACCTAGAGCATCTCTAGGCAGACAGTTGTATAGTTATAGTGGAGTTGATTGATTGTGAATGGTGAAGTTTAACCGAGGAGCGATCGCTATCATCCTAGTTGTCACCGTGACAACAGTAATAGCAATATATTATCTGGGCGGACTTAACCCAGACCAAATCCAACTCTGGCTGCGGCAATCCGGAATCTGGGCACCGATCATCTTTATCGCCATTTATACTATAGCTACTCTGTTGATTTTGCCCTCAACGGTACTAAATTTAACCAGTGGCGCAATTTTCGGTCCCTGGTTGGGTACTCTGTGGACAAGCATCGCGGCGATTGTGGCAGCAGTAGTAGCTTTTACGTTTACCCGCACCTGGGGAAGGCAATTCGTCGTCGAAAAATTAGGCCCCCGCCTGCAAGCCGTCGATGCCGAAATGATGGCAGGTGGTTTGTTTTATATGTTTGCCATTCGCTTGCAACCAATCCTGCCCTACGGTTTAGTCAATTTTGCTGCCGGGTTAACCGCCATTAGCTTTCGAGACTACTTCATTGGCACAGCCTTGGGAACAGTACCAGGAGTGCTACCCTTTGTAATGTTAGGCAGTTATGGCTTGCGAGCCGTCAAAACTGGAGATATGCTACCGTTACTTGGGGCGCTACTGCTCACCGCCATGCTAATTGTCAGTGCTACTTGGTATCGCCGTCAGCGCCGCAATCCTCGCCGATTATTGGAAGAAATAGAGCGATCGCATCCGCCAGAAGATAAACTTTGAATTAGAAATTAACGAGCTACAAATCATGGCTAAAAAACAATTTGATGATTGGAAATTGCTTCTGAATAATGCCTATTTTAAAATAGCCGCTGCGATCATAGCGATTAGCATAATTGGCTTAACAACCGTTGGTGACTATGGCTTAACAGTAGATGAAGGCACAGAATTAGCGATGGTGCGGAGAAACTTTGAACTGGTTTCTAAAGGCACTCCTATTCCTGGCGATCTGAAATATTTTGGCACTTTCTTTAATTTTATTGCCGAAACTACTTTTCAGGTCAAAGAGTACCTAACTAAAGGTAGTTCTTATAATCCTAGTGCCTACAATCAAGCTAGATCTGAAGCCGAAGAAAAGCAATATCGCCTACAAGGATTAGCTGACCGGATTAAAGTCAAGCATCCTTTAACATTCTTAATATCTTTAGTGGCTTATATTTCAGTAGCTGCCTTAGTCGGGATTCTTTGCGGTTTAGAATGGGCTTTTTTAGCCCCAATTTGCCTCGCCCTCTTTCCGAGATTTTGGGGGCATACATTTTTCAATCCCAAAGATCCGCCATTTGCGGCAATGTTTACGCTTTGCACTTTAGCCGGAGCCTATTTAGTCAATTATTATCTTCAATCAGAAGATCGCGTCAAATTAGGGCGAAATCGCTTAACTCTCTATGCTGCTTTGTATGGCATACTAGCTGGGTTGTTGAGCAGCGTCAGAATTGGCGGTTTCTTTATTCTATTCTTTATTGCGATCGCCCACTTCGGGTTAGCGATCGCCGAAAAAAGAAATCTCTTCAAAGAAATCAAAAACTTCCTGCCAATTTATATTTTAACCATTGCTACTTGGGCTGGAACAACTATTTTATTGCAACCCGCATCCTGGGCTAACTTATGCTCCCCCGATTTCCCCTGCCCTCCAGTCACTTGGTCAAATCCCGCCTCCTGGCACAACCCCATTGGTTGGTTTTTTGCCACCATTGGCTACCTTTCCAAACATCCTCTCCCAATCACAGTTTTATTTGAAGGCCAAACCATTTTTATTCAGCATATTCCTCAGCATTATATTCCCAAGTGGCTGTTAATTACCATTCCAGTAATTTTCCAGATTTTACTAATTGTCGGCACAGTCCTCATCGTCCAAAAATATGCTAAATTTTCGCTACTCCAGCGCAGTTGTGTAGTCTTAGTTGGGCTGCAAATTCTCTTCTTGCCCCTAGTGGCAATTATTAAACATTCATCAGCCTACGATGAAGTTCGGCATTTTCTGTTTATCATCCCCGGAATCGCTGTCATATCAACCGCAGGATTAATTTGGTTGTATCAAAAATTAACTAACCGCAATTGGCGACTATTTGCCGTGACTGTAATTGCCATTCTTTTCAGTCAAATAGCAGGGGAGATGATCTCACTGCATCCCTATCAATACACCTATTTTAATCAATTCGCTGGCGGATTAGCTAATGCCCGAAATTTCTACGATACCGATTATTGGGGATTGAGCCTGCGGGAAGGGATGGAATGGCTAAATAAGAATGGCAATTCTCACTCAAAAATAGTCATTTCAGGATTTACCAACTCAGCCCAAATTTTTGCCGATCCTAAATTTGAATTTGTGGAATATAATCCCAAGCATGAACCACCTGCCAAACCATTTTACTTTTTAGCTTGGCCTCGTTGGTTAGCCCAAACATATTTTCCTGAATGCCCCACAATCCACGCCGTTACCAGACAAAATGTGCCGCTGACCATAGTCAAAGAATGTCAATAATGCGGGAGCCAGGAATGTAAAATTATGAAGCAAATCATTCTCAGTCCTCTAATCGCTCCCCTGATCTTAATCTTGGCAGCTATTTATTTAATATTGGTTTTTAATGCTGTCGGAAAAGATCGAAAATTAGCCTTGAATTGGGAGAAATTTTTCCTCTGTTTGTTTCTATTTTGCATTTCCGGTGCTACTGGGATTGGTGTCAGTCCCTATTCTAAATTGAACCCTAATGTTTTATATCTTGTCGGTACAACCGCCCCAACTATTATTAGTCAACTTGGTTATTATGGGATCAATTTATTACTACTATCTTCAGTCTTAAAAGATTCACTGAAAGATATGGTACAAGTTTTTACTACAATTATTACTAAAGATCCTTTTATCAGCGCATTCTTATTAATTGTCAGTTTGTCCTCTTTTTGGTCAGATACACCATCTTTTACCAACAAAGCGGCAATGGTTTATTTGTTTACATCAATCTTTGTCATCTATATTGGCAAGCGATATACCTGGGAAGAACTATTTGTGATGTGGCGATGGATTAATTGCTGCGTTATGGTTATGAGTTTATATTATGGATTTTTTAAACCTTCCATTGGCAGAAGCGAACTTGGTTGGACTGGCGTGTTAGGTCATAAAAATCAATTTTCTTTTTTCATGGCACAAACTGCTTTTCTCTGGATACTCTATGCCATAAACTCCCCCAAAGATAGAGGAAAATCAATTATTATTATTCTGGGATCTTTGCTAGGATTACAAAACGGTGGTAGCGGCGCAAGTAAGATTTTAGTAGTGGTTTCATTAGCATTATTGTCCTATCTAGGTTTTCTGAAAAAGCTCAAAGTACAATGGGCATTTGTAGCCGTAATTTTATTGATGATTGGTAGTGTTTGTTTAACTATTTTGATATCAGAAAATTTAGAATTTATTGTAGTTGATACCCTGCACAAAGATATGAGTATTACTGGAAGAATGGACTTCTGGCCCCAGGTCATAGATAATATTAATAAACGTCCATTTTTGGGTTTTGGTGTGTATAGTTTTTGGATGCCTTGGCGAGGGGCAGATGATCCTGGCAGGCGGATCATTGTGGCCAAAACGCAATTTATCCCCCCCCACTCTCACAACGGCTTTTTAGATATGGCCTTAGAATTAGGCTGGGTGGGTCTAATATTGTTTATTTGCTCTTTTATTAGTAATATTGCTAAGGGAGTGATTTACTTGAGTAAAAATAAACTGCCCGAATCTGGATTGCCACTATTTCTGTTAAATTATATTCTGATGACAAATTTTACTGAAACAGGTCTTTTTGGCATAACTAGCATTTGGGCTTGGTATTTAATTTTAACAACTCGGCTCTGTATCGATACTTCCAGCAATCCGATTAAGCAAAAAGATAAATTACCCAAAGTCACTTAGTTTAATCAAATACAACCTAATACAATCGGCTTTTTTAACCCTTGTAAATCCCTCACCCAAACCTTAAATTTTAATGTTTCACAAACTCACTACTTTTAAAGAAAAAATCAGCCCTGGACTTTGGAAAATTGCCAGCAATACTGTTTGGCTGATGCTGGAAAGAATTTTCCAAATGGGCTTAAGTTTGTTAATTGGATTTCGCTGGGTAGCTCTGTATCTCAAACCAGAACAATACGGCTTACTAAATTATTCCATCGCCTTCGCTGGCATTCTTGGACCTATTGCCAAAATGGGTTTAGATAGCATTGTTGTCCGCGATATCACCCGCGATGCTACCTGCAAGGAAGAAACCCTCGGCAGCGCCTTCGGAATCAAATTAGTTGCCAGCATTTTTACTTCTATTATCACCATAATTCTGGTTTCCTACCTCCAGCCAAAAGACTATTTAACCATTGCTCTAGTCGGAATTTTAACCTTACAAAGTATTTTTCAAGCTAGTGATGTAATTGATTTTTGGTTTCAATCTGAAGTTAGATCTAAATATATTGTTTGGGCGCGTAATATTGCTTTTTTATTAAGCAATATGATCAAAATTATCCTGATTTTAATTAAAGCTCCTTTAATTTATTTTGCTTGGGGATTGCTCGCCGAGTCTGCTCTAATTGCCCTAGGCATGGCAATTGTTTATCGCTGGCAGGGGAACTCTTTTCGAGGATGGAGATTTAATTGGTCTCGCGCCCAAAAATTAGTATTAGATAGTTGGCCTTTGATTTTATCTGGTCTAGTAATTACCATCTATATGCGAATCGATCAGATTATGATTGGTCAAATGATTGGCGATCGCGAAGTCGGAATTTATTCTGCCGCCGTCAAAATTTCCGAAATGTGGTATTTCGTGCCAATCGCCATTCTAAGCTCCGTCTTTCCTTCCATTGTCAAAGCGAGAGAAAAGAGCCGAGAAATATACTATGAACGAACCCAGCAAATGTTTGATTTGATGGTATTATTATCTTATAGTGTAGCCATACCGATCGCATTTTTTGCTAGAAATATTGTCGATCTAATCTTAAAATCTAATGAAAGCAATGCCTATGCTGCCAGTGCCGACATCTTAATTATTCATATCTGGACAGGATTATTTGTTTCCATTGGAGTTGCCAGAGGCTCCTGGTTAATAGCGGAAGGATTAATGACATTTACTGCGGTTAGCAGTGCCATCGGAGCGGCAGTTAACCTAATTTTAAATTTATATTTTATTAAAGTTTATGGAGGATTAGGCGCAGCATTTGCTACCCTGATTGCTCAGTTTGTCGCTTCCTATGCTGCCCATCTGCTGTACCCACCAACTAGAATAATTTTTGTCATGCAAACCAGAGCAATTTTCCTGATCGATCCGATCCGAATTTTACTAAAAAAACTGACTAAAAAAGCCGATAGGAACGAAAAATAAATAAAATGATAATTGCAACACTGGTAATATCCGTAGGTTGGTTTGTAAAGATAGGGGCAACCCAACATTTATCAGTGTTTTCTTGGGTTTTGCTGTCTCGCCACCCAACCTACGATTATAATCAAGATATTGATTTTTACTCGTTTCCAGGCAGAACCTAGGAACGCCTATCGAGAGGCTCTGCCCAGGGTGTTGACTTGACCGTATTGTCCTGTAAATTAGTTAGGAGGATCTAAAAATGGGTGACTGGCAATTACAAACCCCGGTGGCAATTATTGTTTTCAACCGACCAGAAACAACTGCCAAAGTCTTTGAGGCTATTCGGCAAGCCAAACCACCAAAACTATTCTTAATTGCGGACGGTCCCCGCGCCGACCGTCCGGGAGAGGCCGAAAAATGCGCCGCTGTCCGTGAGATTGTGGAAGCGGTAGATTGGGATTGCCAAGTATTTAAAAACTTCTCCGATACTAACTTAGGTTGCGGTCGTCGTCCCGCCACTGGGATTGACTGGGTATTTAGCCAAGTTGAAGAAGCGATTATTATTGAAGATGACTGTTTACCTGAACCCAGCTTTTTCCGTTATTGCCAAGAATTGCTGGAACGCTACCGCGACGATGAACGGATTGCCACTATCTGCGGTTTAAACGTGCAATTTGGACGCAGACGAACGAATGATAGTTACTACTTTTCCCGGTACAATCATTGTTGGGGATGGGCGAGTTGGCGACGGGCATGGCGCCACTTTGATTTTGATTTAAAACACTGGCCGGAAGTGCGAGATGGCAACTTTTTGGCAGATATCTTAATTGATCCCCACGCTACCAAAGTTTGGACTCAGACCTATCAAGAAACCTACGAAGGGAAGATAGATTGTTGGGATTTTCAATGGACATTTGCTTGCTGGTTGCAAAATGGGTTAGCCATTCTGCCCAATACTAATTTAATTTCCTATATTGGGTATGGTGCGGGTGCAACCCATACTACTGCTGAAAGGACTCAATATGATGATATGCCCACAAAAGCAGTAACTTTTCCCTTAGTGCATCCCAAATTTGTGATTCGCGATACCCAAGCCGATAACTTTAGTGAAAGCACTTATTTCGACTACCAACCCAAGTTGTGGAAAAAAATTAACCGCAAAGTTTCCACACTCTTAGGAATCAAGAAATCCCAAACCTGGTAATTAGACAGGACTTACGCATTTACTCCGTATATAGCGTTGATGGTGCGTTACGCTGCGCTAACACACCCTACTGATAGAGGCATTGCGTAAGTCCTGTTAGAAAAAAGCCTGACTGCCAGGATATCAAAAGTAGAGGCTTTCCATTTACTCGTTTACTCGTTTACTCGTTCCCAGGCTCTGCCTGGGAATGCCCATTGAGAGGCTCTGCCTCGGATGATAACCAGCAAGGAACAACACAGACTTGGTAAAAGCGATGAATTCTACTGATCGTCAGGCAACCAATCCTCAATCACCTGCTCAATAATAAAAGGACACAACTCAGGAAAAACACTAATCTCTAAACCCGTTTGTCGGGCAGCCTCCCGACGCGCTCTCACATATTCTTTTTCCAAAACCTGCTCAGGATGACTCCGTAAACTAGGACTATCTTCAATTTTACGACGAATTTGAGAACGTCCATCATTAATCGAATCCAGCCAACTATCCGAACGACGTTGAGGTTGATATTGCCACTTCAGCAAATGCACCATAATTCGTTCCATTTGAGAGGCGATCGCAGATCGTTCACTTTTTCCCAAATCCTCCACCTCATCAATAAGATGCTCCCAATCAATGGCATCCCAACGACGTTCCCGTAATAATTGAGCCGTATCCTTTGCCCAAAGGGTTAAATCGCGATCGTAGGTATTCGGCATAGACCTCCGCCAAAATCAGGTTTTATATTGCAATCGAATGCCGTATCTGCCAAGGAGGAGGAATTTGAGCAAATTTCCGGTTCCTTCTACCCTATCCTGAAGGTAGTTGATTCCAGGTTTGCTCGGCATCAGCGATCGCTTTCTCCACCGTTTTTTCTCCTAACATCGCCCCTTGCAAATTTTCATAAATCGCCTTTTGCAGCAGCTTCAAATTCTTAATGGCTGGGACTAGCACTTCTGCATCCTTCAGTTGACTGGCGCTAATTCGACGAGCTAAATCCACTGGAGTCGCACTAACATCGCTGGCAATCTGGCGCTG
Source organism: uncultured cyanobacterium (assembly GCA_936920195.1). Taxonomy (GTDB): domain Bacteria; phylum Cyanobacteriota; class Cyanobacteriia; order Cyanobacteriales; family FACHB-T130; genus CAKZHE01. Next base: position 78,507 of record CAKZHE010000097.1, read on the forward strand.
ATACTCTGTCACCGCCTCCACCGTCGAAGGTAAAACATTGGCTTCCCTGGCAAAAGCCAATTGATTTTGACTATTGGTGACAAACAAAGCAAACTTTAGGGCTTGATCTGGCACATTGGTATCGCGAGGAATAATTAAATTCATCACAGCCACATTCTTTTTCCCAGTTTTGCCAGTAATTTGGGGAGCCGTAGCAGACACTTTAGCAATTTCTGGGGCATTAGTAGCGATCGCCTTCATAAACTCTGCCCCCGAAGCCAAAATCGCCGTTTCTCCCCCCTGATAAAGTTCAATCGCTTGCCGATGTCCTTGGGTTAGCACTTCCCTGGGCAGCAAACCCTGCTTAAATAAATCTACCCAGTAACGAAATGCCTCTCGACCTGCCGGAGAATTAAACGCTGCCTTCCCTTGAGCATCGACTAATTCCACCCCCATTTGGACAAAAGATTCCAGTACCTCCGCCGAATCCTCTGGCACCAAAGTAGCAAAAAAGGCATATTTGCCAGTTTTCTGCTTAATTTGTTTCGCCACCGCTGCCAATTCCGTATAGTTAGCTGGCGGTTTAGTAATTCCAGCTTGTTTAAATAAATTTTGGTTATAAATAGTCACGCGAGTAGTCAAATACCAAGGCACGCCAAAACTTTTATTTTGCAGCGAACTAGCCTGCCAGATCTTCGGCAAATATTGCTGGCGCACCTGGGGAGAAACCTTGGCATCCAAATCTAGCCAAGCATTGCGAGCCGCTAATTGGGAAGCAAAACTAGGATTGAGATTGACCACATCCGGCGCAGTCCGCGCCGAAACCGCCGTCAGAATCTTACTTTCCATTGCCGTCCAGGGAACATCCACCCAGCGCACCTGTAGTCCCGGATTTTCGGCTTCAAACTTACCAATCAATTGCTGAAAATAATTGGTAAACTGCGGCTGCAATTGCATCGTCCAGAATTCAATTTCCTGCTTATTACTAGCCGATGGGCTATTGCTACAGCTAATCGCCCAACTCAAAATTAACCCCAACAGGGCGCAGATACTTAACCTTTTCCAAGTATTTTTACTTGCGATCGCCATTAATTTCTCCCAGTCCAAGCCTCAGCACTACCAATACCCAACCATTAATTTTAAATTGTCTTGACCTCACTATCGCCACTGGGGTGATTGTAAGCTAGATTGGGTAGGATACAGATATCCGTTGTCCCTAGCCTCAAGCCACCGAGATTTTTTTTACACCTGTCTGCTGCTCAACCGACAGATAAACATAGGCCAAATATGACCAGTATATTTAATCCCTTAAAAAGCTTATTTTCCAAGCGTACCAAAGGGATCGGCTTAGAAATCGCCCCAGAGCGGATCAACATTGCCCAAATCCGCAAGCAAGGTCAGGGATATAAATTGACCACCCTGCACTCTACCGAAGTTCCCGATGGTATCTTTCAAGAAGGCAAAATCGCTGATGCGCCTGGATTAGCCGATTTAATTCAAAGCGCGATCGCCGACAGCAAAGTTAAAGCCGAAAATGTTGCCACCGCCGTTCCCATGCGGGAAGCAGTCATTCGGCTGATTCCCGTACCCGCCGAACTAGACGATAAAGAACTGCGGGAAATGGTTCTCAACCACGAAGCCGGACTTTATTTACCCTATCCCCGCGAAGAAGTCGATCTCGATTATCAAAAACTCGGCTTCTTTGACGACGAAGACGGCATTCAGAAAGTCCAGGTACTGCTAGTTGCCACCCGCCGAGAAGTCACAGATATTTATCTGGAAACTTTTAAGGAAGCTGGACTGCATATAGATGTCCTAGAAATTAATAGCTTTGCCCTCATTCGCACCATCAGAGAGCAATTAAGGCAATTTGGTTCGCGAGAAGCCGCTGTACTGGTCGATATTGAATTTGATAGCACCGAAATCGCCATTATTGTAGACGGCGTTCCCCAATTTAACCGTACCGTTCCCATTGGGACTTTTCAGCTGCAAAGCGCCCTCTCCCGCGCCATGAACTTGCCGATATCCCGCAACACCGAACTGCTGCAAGGCATGACTATTCCCAACACCCCAGTCGATAGTGTCCGGACTGGTGCTACCGGAATTAATCCCGGTATGGCAGCATTGATTCGAGTTTTGGGAGAACTGGCAGATGAATTGCGGCGATCTATAGATTTTTATCTCAATCAGAGCGAGAATTTAGAAGTAGCGCAATTGTTATTAGCCGGACCAGGAGGTGGGATTGGACAACTGGATGAATTTTTTACCCAAAGACTAAGCTTACCCACCACCCAGGTTGACCCCGTGGCGGCTCTGTCCTTAGAGGTAGATCAAGAGATTCCGCCAGTGCAAAGACCAGGATTAGGAATCGTACTTGGTTTAGGATTGCGAGAGGTTTAAATAATGTATAGCCTAGATGTTAATTTCCTGAAAGACCGAGGGATTATTCCCGAAGCTGGCAATAAAACGGGAATCAAGTCAAAAAAAGCTAATCCGGGAGATATGTTGCCCCTGGTGGCAGGGGTAGCAGTTGGCTTGTTACTGCCAGCGGCTGTGGGGGGACTATGGTTTTTTGTGGGGCAGCAAACAGCGGAATTGGAGCAGCAACAGAAATCCCAGGAAGGTAGGCTGAAAGAATTAACAGCCAAGCAGGAAGAAGTTGCCAAAATTAACGAACAGATTAGTAAAATTAATACTGAAACTAAGGCACTAGCGACGGTTTTTAATCAGATTAAGCCTTGGTCTGCTATGTTACAGGATTTGCGCGATCGCACTCCCCCCAATGTGCAAATTGAAGAAATTGAGCAAAGGGAAGAAAAAGCTCCTGTAGCCGCTAATCAACCCAAAGACCAGCCCTCTCCCCAGCCCTTGAATAAGGTATTTATTAAAGGAATCGCAGTTTCGTTCAATGATGTCAACGATTTTCTATTAACCATACAGCGATCGCCTTTTTTTAAAAAAGATGAAACAAAAATAGTCAGCGCTAAAATGCAAAAACTTAATGTCAAGATGCCAGCTGATTCCGGACAGGGTAAATCTTCGGGTGCATCTCAGGCAACAGTTAAAATTGAGTGGCCAGAAGTTGTGGGTTTTATGATTGAAACCAATCTCAGCGATCTTTCCGCCACTGAATTAGTCAGAGAATTAGAACGCAAGGGTGATGTTGGTCTAGTCACTCGGATTAGAAATCTTCAGGAAAAAGGAGCTACTCAACAATGACATATACTGATGATTTTATTCCCGATCAAGGTCAAGACACCACAGAAGCATCTCCCTATCCTGCCCTCTTCGGCATCACATTTACTCCCATAATTAGTGGCGCTATTTTTGCAATTTTAGGATTAGGCGTAGCAGCATACTTGCTAATTTCTCAAGTGCAACCCGCTTGGGAAAATTTCCAAAAACTCAACAATTCCTTGGAGGAAGGAAAGCAAAAAATCAAGGAACAGGAAGCAAAACTGCAACAAATTGAGAAAGCTAAAGAAAAACTAGAAACCAGTAAAAAACAACAAACTTCCGTTCTCGCCCTCTTTGGCAGCGATCAAAATTTGGATACTTTGTTGCTAGACCTCAATCGGCAAATTGATGACAGAAAAGCCAAGTTAAGGAGTTACACTCCCCTCAAGCTAGTAGCAACCTCTGCCGTCAAAGGGGCATTACCACCAATCAAAGGAGCAGAAATAGTCCAGGATGGATCTTTGGGAACAGAAGTGAATGGCAAACTTAAACGAAGAACTTTCAACCTAGAGTTTCAAGGAACCATAGACCAAACTCAATCTAGCCTGCGGAGTATCGAGAGATTGCAGTCACTGCTAATTATCAAAGACTTTAAATCTCGGATAGACAAAAAAGGTCAGTTGATTAAGATCAATGAGAAAGATAAAGTAGACCCTAAAGACCAACCAAAAACCAACATTGAAACTTCCTTTAAGTTACAAATACTGTCGCCCCTAACCGCTCAGGAATCGGCAGAAATAGGTGCAGCGCAAGCCCAAGCTGAGGCTGCTAAAAAACCAGCCGCCAAAAAATCACCAGCTCCAAAAGCGGCAGAAGAAAAGAAATAGATAGGACTTAAAGGGTGTTGTTCAGAGGGTGATTTTACTTGATTAATCTAAAAAAACAATTTGCAATTAGTGAGGAGCGAATAGTGAAATATCTGCAACGGTTAGGTAACGGAATGATCCTGGGTAGTGCTTTAGGTATGGTGTCAATATCATCAGCCTGGGCAGGAAATCCAGTCACAGGGGTACAAGTTAATCCGACTCAAGGTGGTTTGGAAGTATTTCTCGCCACCCAAGTCAATACAAGCTCTGGACAGCGCCCGGAAATAGAAGTTACCAGTCAAGGTAATAATCTAGTCGTAAATATTACTAATACTCAATTGAGCTTGCCCCAGGGGAAGAGTTTTCGGCAAGATAATCCTATGCCAGGGATTACTTCCATTGCGATCGCCCAGCAAAATGACAATAGCATTCAAGCGATCGTCAGCGGAGCCAATGGTACTCCTACCGGGCAGATTCTCCCCAGTCAAGGACAAGGCATTACCTTTAATTTCACTGCCAGCACCACACCATCCGGTGTCGGTGGCACCAGTACCCCTGTAACTTACAACAACTCGGCTGGCGCTCCCGTCCTCACCGCCCAAGTTCCCCCCAGCACCAACACCAACCCATCGGGATCAATTCCTGTTGCTCCTGCTACTACCCCCTTAGTTCCCAACCCGCAAATTACCATTCAAAACAATCCGGTTCCGGCAGCCGGTATTCTGCAACCAACCGCGCCGACTCCCCCGTTACTGCCCAGAGCCGTTGCACCGCCAGTAGGGGATGTAGCTACATCCAGTATTAATACCATGCCCAGAGCGCTGGATTTGGGAACAGCAGCTCGCGTTCCTCGGTTAGTGCTGCGGGATGCCCCAGTCAGAGAAGTTTTGAATATCCTCTCCCAAGTTTCCAGCTTGAATATTATCTACGCTCCTAGCAGTGTCGCAGGACAGGGGGGTGCGCCAGGAGCGCAATTGCCCGAACCGACAATTTCCTTGGATGTATCCAATATTGGCGTTCAAGAGGCATTTAATTACGTCCTCTGGATGAGCGGTTTAGAAGCGAACAGATACGGCAATACTGTGTTTGTAGGACGAAGATTACCCGATGCCTTACGCGATGTGATGGTACGGACTTTGCGGCTGAACCAAGTGTCATCTACAGAAGCTTCCAGTTTTTTAACTACTCAAGGAGCAGAAACTCAACTATTTGACGAAGGTCTGCAAATTCAGACAGTGGGTGAAGGAGCAGCAGCACGAGTAGTCCAAACCAGATCGCCCCGAATTATCTCCCTGAAAGCCAAAACTGAAGCAGGAAGTTCCCCATTAATGCTGTCAGGACTATCTATTAGTAGCGATGACCGACTGAATGCAATTACTCTAGTGGGCGCACCAGAAAAAGTCGAGATGGCGATCGCTATGTTGATGCAGCTAGATGCTCGCAAGCGGCAAGTGGCAGTCAATGTCAAAATTGTAGACGTTAACCTGTTGGGAACGGAAGCGTTTAAAAGTAGCTTCTCCTTTGGGATTGCCGATTCTTTCTTTTCCAATGCCGAAGGTGCAGCCAGTTTCGGTTCTGGGGGACTCAATCCTCCCAGCCAAGGGGACATCGCCAACAGCAGAACTACTGCCCCAATTGTCCCTAACAATCTGTCATCTAGTTCCTTCCAGTTAGATCCCAATAGCACTTTTACCGTCCCTGGTGGTGGCACAGGCTTGCGGATTATTGACAACGGCGATCTACTGTTAGATCAGCCCGGAGATGCTGTCTTCCTCAGACCAATTGCGGGTACTATCAACGACCCCACCCAGCCAATTATTACCAACTTTACTCCAGGCCGCCCCAACGTTCAAACAACTACCACTAATGCCACTACTGGTCTTTCCACAACTACATTTACCCCTGGAACCAATGCTACAGCTACCTTTGGCCTATCGCCCATCTTCCAATATCCAAATCGATTCTTATCGTCCCTGAAAGCCCAAATTACTAGCGGTAATGCCAAGATCCTGACTGACCCCACCCTAGTCGTGCAAGAGGGACAAACAGCCAACGTGCAGCTAACTCAAGAGGTATTTGGCGGGACGGAAATTGTATTTGTCGCTGACCCAACTAATCAAAGCAGATCGGTGCCGCTGGAAAGACCAATTATTAAGAATGCTGGTTTAAGTTTGGCAATCAACGTTGCCCGGATTGATGATAACGGTTTTGTGACTATGGGTGTTAATCCCACAGTGTCATCCCCTGCCAGTTCTTCCCAAAATGGTCGCGGTGAAATTATTACCTTGCTGTCTTCCAGAACTTTGACTTCAGGGCAAATCCGTCTTCGTGATGGTCAAACTTTAATTTTGTCAGGGATCATTCAAGAATCTGACCGGACAACCGTGAGCAAAATCCCCATTTTAGGAGATCTGCCCATTATTGGAGCTTTGTTTAGAAGCACTAGCCGCGAAAATCAGCGCCAAGAGGTGATTGTGTTGGTAACGCCTCAGATTATGGACGATTCCTCCCGCTCTAATTTTGGCTACAACTATAACCCCAGTCAGGAAGTGCGGGATACTTTGCAGCAACGGGGCTACAATCCTCAAACTGGCGGTCAGTAGAGGAAAGGGAACAGGGAAGGGCGAGATCTTGGCCTTCCCTGTTTTTTTTAACTGAGTTTTATCTTTTAGGGTGATTTAGTTTTATTGCCCACGCCAATACTTAAAGTAAAGTTAGTTTCCTGGAGCGCAATGACATCAATTTGATATTCGCCGCTACTAGGTAATTGGGCTTGCCATAATCCTACTTCAGTGGCATCTGCTACTTTTTCCCCGTTGGGATAGCGCACGTTAAATTTAACATTCCCTTCTTCTACTCCTACGGTCATAATTTGCCCTTCCTGTGCTTTGACTAAATATCGTTTAATCTTTTGGGGGCTAGTTTTCCCAGGCATCTTAACTTGATCGTTGGGGGTGACTAAATTAATCTTTTGGATGTCAAATTCTACATTGGAAGGTTTGGTAGTTGGGGTTAATGTAACAGTTGGGGAAGGAGTGGGTGGGGGAGGACTAATTAAACTCAAATCTAATTTATAGTTGCTGGCGGGCAGTTTTTGGACGGTTTTGACTTCAATAATATACAAACCCGTATTTGATACGGTTCCTTCCCAAAGGGAAACCCGACGAGCGCGATCGCTGACTGGTTTTTGATCCGCTCCTAACACGGTTAGCAATACCCCTTCACCGCTAATATAAGCATTTAATCTTTGTCCTTTTTCGGCAGCAATAATATAATTAATCGTCTCGTTGGCTTTCAGCTTACCTTGCTCGGTAAATTTATTAGTGGAGAGATTGACAGGTTTATTAATTGTAACTGGACTGGGAGTGGGACTAGGGATTGGTGTAGGCGGAGCAGATACTATTGGCGAAGGTGTAATTGTCGGCGTTAGGGAAATACTTGGCAAGGGCGTAATGCTAGGCGAAATAGTTGGACTAACTACAACTTGGGGACGATCTTTATTTAGGATCGTTGTCACCACTACCCAAGAACCAAGTCCTGCCAAGATCGCTAAAGCAATCCCCACGAGAATAATTGCCATGAGATCTTGTCCTTGCGAATTAGCTGGGGGGTGAATCACGGCTTTTGGACGGTTGGGGTTAGGGGCAACCGGATTGCGCCCCACTGCAATCGTATGAGCTTGGGATGTCCCCCCCTGGATTGGAGGAATACTGATGGTTTGGAGGGCGTGCAGCGCTTCCTCAGCTGATAAAAAGCGATCGCTCGGACGATAACTCAACATCCGATTTAACACTTGGGCTAATTCTGTACTCACTGGGGTAAACTGCTGCCAGCGCCAAATTGACTGGAGATCGTCAAATAACTGTTGGGGTTCTTTCCCCGTCAGCAACACTACCGCCGTCACCGCCAACGCATAGAGATCGCTGCTGGGATAGGCTTTACCCGTTTGCAGTTGTTCGCTGGGAGTATAACCCACTTTACCAATATGAGTCCCAGGGGCAATCGTCCCATCAGGATTTTGGGCGCAAGTAGCAATTTCGGCGATCGCTCCAAAGTCGATTAGGATAGGCAAGCGATCGCTTTGACGCAAAATAATATTATCTGGCGAAATATCTCGATGGATGATACCCTGGCTGTGGATGTATGCTAAGACTGGTAGCAACTGTTGTAAAAGTTGTCTAACTTCCGCTTCTGCAAACGTCTGTCCGAGGGCTTGGCGATCGCTTAATAACAAACCATAATTTTTTCCTTCTACGTAATCTTGCACAAGAAATAGTCCCTGGTTCTGCTCAAAATTCGCCCGAAATTGAGGGATTTGCGGATGCTGAATTTGATAAAGTGTGACGGCTTCTCGTTGAAATAATTCCTGTGCTTTTGCAATTATCTGGGGAGAACTTTGCGCCGGAATCAGTTCCTTAATGACACAAGGTTCCTCAAAGCGCCCTTGGTCAGCGGCTAAATAAGTTCGTCCAAACCCTCCCTGGCCTAGGATTTTCAGCAAGCGATAGCGGTTTTGGAGAATTGTCCCAATGGGAATCGGTGGTTGCATAGTTTTTTTTAGGGAATTTATTGGCTTTGTTCAAACAAGCTGGTATTTTAAGTTTATTGAAACTTTGATTCCGGCCTTTTGTTAAGACATTGTGAAATTTTTTTATTTATTATCAATCGCCTACCTCTAGACTAGAACATAAAAAAATACACGGTTGTGTCTCACTGAGGATGATAAAATTGCCATGAGCGAATTTAGGGGGTCTAGTACGATCCGTTCTGCAACTTTAACACTTCAATCAATATTGCCGTCGGTCGTGGAAAACAACCGTTTGCGGCTCTTTTCTGGTTCAGCCAATATTCCGCTGGCTCAGGAAGTAGCCCGATATCTGGGCATGGACCTCGGACCAATGGTTCGCAAGCAGTTTGCTGATGGCGAACTTTATATCCAAATTCAGGAGTCCATCCGAGGTTGCGATGTCTATCTAATTCAGCCAACTTGCCATCCTGTGAACGATCACCTGATGGAATTGCTGATTATGATTGATGCCTGCCGTCGAGCTTCGGCGCGGCAAATTACCGCCGTCATCCCCTACTATGGTTATGCTAGGGCAGACCGGAAGACAGCGGGGCGGGAATCAATCACGGCGAAGTTGGTAGCTAACCTGATCACCAAAGCAGGTGCTAATCGCATTCTAGCGATGGACTTGCATTCTGCCCAAATTCAGGGCTATTTTGATATTCCCTTCGATCATGTTTATGGTTCCCCAGTGCTGCTGGACTATTTAATGAGCAAGCAGCTATCCGATATTGTCGTCGTCTCTCCAGATGTGGGGGGAGTGGCGAGAGCGAGAGCTTTTGCCAAGAAACTGAATGATGCACCTTTGGCAATTATCGACAAGCGCCGCCAAGCCCACAATATCGCTGAAGTGATGAATCTGATTGGCGATGTCAAAAATAAGGCGGCTGTCTTGGTGGATGACATGATTGACACGGCTGGCACCATTTCTGAAGCTGCCAAACTATTGCGGAAAGAAGGTGCGCGACAAGTTTATGCCTGTGCTACCCATGCGGTATTTTCACCGCCAGCCATTGAGCGCCTCTCTAGTGGGGTATTTGAGGAAGTGATTGTGACTAACACTATCCCCATTGCCGAAAAAGACCGCTTTCCCCAGTTAACCATGCTGTCAGTGGCTAATTTGCTGGGTGAGACAATTTGGCGCGTACATGAAGATAGTTCCGTCAGCAGTATGTTTCGCTAAGTTGATTTTCCAGGATTTTGATTGGGTGCGCTAGCACTAGCGCACCTTTTTGATCTGCGACTGCCCAAGGGAGTGTTCAACTATTGGAAATGGCACAAGGACAATTTCTCTACAGTCAAATTTAAATGTATAGGTATAGATAGGTGCGATCGCGTCAACTAGACTTTATAAGCTCCATTTTCTCCACCTTTGAGACTAACTACCGAAATCGATAGTCAATGTCCCCCTGCACTTGCCTAGAATAGTTAAAGTTAGCAGAGCGCCTTGATATGCAAACCAAAGCTTTTAGCGAGCTATTTCCCTTGTTTAACACCGCTGCCCCAGAAACATTGGAATGGCTCCTATCTGTAGGTACAGAACACGAATATCCAGAGGAAAGAGCCGTCTTAATGGAAGATGCCTGGGGTAATGCGGTTTACTTTGTGGTATCCGGTTGGGTAAAAGTCCGCCGCCTCTCTGGGGATGATACCTTTACCTTGGCAATTTTAGGCCGAGGGGATTTTTTTGGCGAGATGGCAATCTTAGACGAGTCTCCCCGCTCGACGGATGTCATCGCTATGTCTCCAGTGAAATTACTCAGTGTTTCCGCCCAGCGGTTCATTCAAACCCTGTTTAAAGATCCCCAATTGCATCACCGGATGTTGCAGCTAATGGTGCGGCGATTGCGACTGACTAATTTCCGATTGCAGCGCCGCCAGCAGCCACCAGCAGTTAAATTAGCCATTACTTTAGCCTTTTTGGGTGAAAGCTACGGTCATAAAACCCAGAAAGGTGTAGCTATTTATCAAATTTCTCACAAAGATTTAGCTGACATTACTGATATCAGTGCCGAAGATACGGGCAAAATTATGGAAAAGCTAGAAAGTAAAGGTTGGATTGAAATTGATGCTGCCCGAAAAATCATGTATTTAGTTAACTTTCAGCAATTAACCAATTTAGCCAAAAAAGTTTAACTCCCAGGATTTATTTAAACTGGTTAAACTGGTTCCTAGGCTCTGCCTGGGAACCGATATCGAGAGGCTCTGCCTCGCTTGGCTATTATTCGAGGCAGAGCCTCTCAATGAGCATTCCCAGGCAGAGCCTGGGAACGAGTAAATAACTGAATACCTAGAAACTGCATAAACAGAAAACCCATAAAAAGGCACAAAGTGAACAGCCTAGGGAGAACCTCTCGATAGGTGTTCCCAGGCAGAGCCTGGGAACGAGTGACATTTCGAGAATTGGTATTAACAGTCCGGTTAAGGATAAAAACTGAGTTGTGGCAGTCCCAAAGTTTCTTCCCAACCCATCATAATATTCAGACATTGGACGGCTTGCCCCGCCTGACCTTTGACTAAATTATCAATGGCTGAGAGGACAATGACTCGATCGGTGCGGATATCCACTTCTATACTGAGGTAGCAGAGATTAGTCCCCGCCGCCCATTTAGTTTGGGGATAAACGCCGCTGGGGAGGACTTTCACAAAGGGAGAAGACCGATAAAAGGCGGTGTAAATGGTCAGTAAATCTTCTCGGACTAATCCCGGATCGCGCAGGGTGGCGTAAACTGTGGACAGAATGCCCCGCACCATAGGAATGAGGTGAGGAGTAAACTGGACTAAGACTTCATGTCCGGCTAAGTCGCTGCAAATCGCTTCAATTTCTGGGGTATGGCGGTGGCGAGTGACTCCGTAGGCTCCCAAAGAATTATCAGCTTCTGCCAATAGCATATTAGTTTTGGCTTGCCGTCCGCCGCCAGATGTGCCGGATTTGGCATCAATAATGGCAGTTTCGGGAATGATTAGTCCCTGCTTGAGTAGGGGGGACAAGGCTAATAAACTGGCGGTGGGATAGCAGCCCGGACAACCAATTAACTGGGCTTGGGCAATGCGATCGCGGTATAATTCTGGCAAGCCATAAACCGCTGTAGCGGCGATATCTTCATCTGTGCGATCGCCGCCGTACCAAGATTTATAAATTTCCAAATCAGCAAACCGATAATCTGCTGACAAATCCAGCACCTTACAACCCTTTGCCAGCAGCTTGGGAGCCATTTGATAGGCCAACCCATTTGGTAAAGACAGAAACACTGCTTGGCAGCGTTGGGCAATCAGATCTAAATCGATGGCTTCCACCGTCAAATCAACGCAATGCCCCAAATGGGGATAAATGTCAGAAAATGGCTTACCCGCACTGCTTTCGCCGCCCAAATAAGCTATCTCCACTTCTGGGTGATCCTTCAGCAGCCTGACTAGCTGCACTCCACCGTAGCCTGATGCACCCACAATTCCGACTGGCACGCGCCCTTGTTCGCCCATAAAATTTCCTCGATTTATTAAGTTACCAGAATTGAACTTTCGCTGAATTTTATACCAGGTTGTATAAGAACAGAGCTATACAAAAATACGCATTACTTGTTTTCTTGTCAAGTTTCACACTCATAGTGTGTAGATCCTGGCAATTACAGCCCATATTGTCGAAGAGTGACAGCAAATTATCATCTAAAAAAGTTTGGCGATCGCCTCCGAAATTTAAGGAAGGCTAAAGGACTTTCTCAGGAAGAGTTAGCCGAAATTGCGGAGTTGCATCGGAACTATATCGGCGGCATTGAGCGCGGAGAAAGAAACGTCGCGCTCCTAAACATCATTCGTCTTGCTCAAGCTTTAGAAGTATCTCCTAGCGAATTGTTAAAAGGATTAGAGTGAATGGATTCTCCATACTTAGGTCTTTCTGTGGAAGAATTGGAATCTAAAACCAAGGATTTAATCAGACAACACCCGTTAGATAGTAATGAAATTTATAAATCAGGGTACTATTTAGCTGTTAATTTTGAAAAATTTAGTAGAACATCTCAAGTTAATCCTGGTATCAATTTAGTAAGATTTGGGTGGCTAGATTTAGAGGATTGGCAAGGACAAAGAGCAGCCACAGGACAACAAGCCAGATTAAGTCGTGATAAAGAAGGGTTTTCCTAAAGTTCTAACTAATTCACTTAAAACCATAAAGTATTCTCCAGCTTTTAGACTTAATGAACACTATGAGTGTCATTAAATATGGTAGCAGAAATATGGCTTGAGGTTCAAAATATCAAAAATTTCTGTCAGTGCTATGTCAGAAAACTCTGGTAAATTCACGTAAATGCTCAAGCTGAACAGAATCATTACTGGTTAATAGGTATAAAACCTTATAGGAATGTTTTACTGCTTATAGGCTTCTATCTCCTGCAAATCGTTAGAGGCTAATGGTTTAGCGTCAACAACTCTCAACGCATGATAAGGCTGTAACTCATGGTATATAAAATATCTAGCGATTGTGTCGGTTGCGCCTCCTGCTTGTCTATTTGTCCTACAGGGGCGATCGCGATCGAAAATGGTCATTACTGGATTGACCCGGCTTTGTGTAATGATTGTGAAGGCTATGCTCCCGAACCTCTTTGTGCTAGTATCTGTCCCACAGGCGCTTCTTTGCCATCCCAGACCAAAAAAGGGCGAGTGAAAGCGATCGCCGATCGTTTGGCGGCTAGTCCCAGTTTATTTGTGAATGGTGCCAGCACGCCCTTCAGTTCGGCGATCGCCATTTGGGAAGCCTGCAATTTACTAGCACAACGCCGCACTCTGCCGTGGAAGGTAGAAAATGAAAAGACTGGCAGTTTAGTTTACGAGCGCTCGGTTAGCCAAGGCCGAGGTAAGATTGCTTTACGATTAAATAGTGGACTTGAGGGAAGCAATCCTGCCGTTCGTCAAGAAGAGCCAACAGTCCTTCCAGTCGATCTGCTAGATATTCGAGCTACTTGTCTGCACTTGATCTATGCTGCCTACGCCACCGCTTTAGAAAAGCCTTGGGAAGAAGAGTTTGCCATCAGCGATCGCCAAATCGAAGAATATCTCGGTTTAGACAAGCGCAAGGATTTGAACAAATCCACCAAATTAAATCTGATTAAAATTCTAGCACAACAACCCTGTTGGATTACCGCCCAAATTAACTGGCCTAAACAGGGGAAAGTCAACGCTTTCTCCTTGCCCGAAAGTCCTCTCTGGCACTTGTTAGAAACCGTCCATCACTTTCAGGAAGATGACGAGGGATGCAAGCACCTAATTGGGTTAACTTTTAAAGTCAAAGCGGGAATTTGGGCGGAGTATTTTCTGAATCGCAAGGAATGCCATGCGGGAAGAGCATTCTATCAATATGGAACCCTACCTAAATCCCTTTTAGGCGCAATTATGAGCATCTGGCAGCAACACGAAGGAGCGGCGCGGATGTTACTGTGGTTGTTATTTAAAACCCGGATGGGAGATCAACAACGGATTATGGTGATGACGTTGATGCGCGTTGCCTACGGGGAAGATCGGATCAAAAAAGCTATTGTCCAACGGGAAGAAAGAAAACGACTATTAAGGACGTTTGAAAGCGACTTAGAAGTAGTAAATCGCTACGGTCTAAAACCTGTATTCGATCCTATCACCTATCCTCTAGAAATTCAACCTTTATGGGCAAAACTGGCTGATGTGCCGGATGATGCCGACGAAGCCCTAGACTTTTGGATTAATGATGGTAGTGGTAATCTGCGGCTGACTGATGCTGGTCCCCGTGGTAAATGGCAAATGCTAACTAATGCCCGGATTTTGTCCTTTGAGTTGCTATCAGATTGGGAACAACCCTCAGATTTAGCCCGGAAAAAGCGAAAATTTGGGCGTTCGCCGAATCAGTCATCTAAACAGAATAGCAAAAAAATTCAGACAGCCACTTTATCGATGGCATCCGGCGAACAAATTGCCAACATGAGAAAAAAACTCCAAATTAGTCAACGAACTTTAGCCGAGAAAATTGGTAAAAGTCAGAGTTGGATTCGCGATGTGGAAAATGGGCGCTTGCAAGCCAAGGAAAATGACCAAGCATTAATTCGTAAAGCCTTGGGGTTATAGCTATTTTAGTTCGATGGCAGCGTTTCCAGGAGATCGGCGATCGCTTGTGGTGGCATCCCGCTCAAGCGTCGTTTTCCTGGCATCAGGACAATATTCGGAGCCATTGAACATTTTCCTAAGCAACCAGTTTCCTCAATGGTAACTAATTTGTGGAGTTGGCGATCGCGCAAGATATTTTCAATCGCTTGGTGTTGCTTGCTGCCACCTTTCTTTTGACATCCCGATTTCTGGCAAACTAACAACTTTGCCTGGGGGGTAATTTGACTTTCCTTAGTTAATAATAAAGATTCGCAATAATTGTCAACACAACGGCGGAGATCGTAAACTTTGCGTTGCTGTTTTCCAGTCTTCTGTTTTTCTTTGACGAATACCTGAATACTATCCCAAGGGCTTAATTCCGCGATATTATTCTGGATGGATAACCAAGAACGGACTGATTTAGACAAAGCAATTTCTAGTTCATCTTCGCCCACAATCATCCGCAAATATTTCAACTTCTGACCTTTCCAAACCAATCCTAGAAATTTTCCTTCCAAACAAAAAGGAGTAACTGGGGAATTCTTTTTCATATTCTTCAACGCTCCATAATATCATCTTTGTTGAAACACTTACACAAATCGAGAATAACTTGATTGTAATCGTAGGGTGCGTTAGCGATAGCGTAACGCACCGCCTACCAGTAAACGGGGCGTTACGCTGCCGCTAACGCACCCTACTAGATACTTAGTTCTCGTCGAGGCAGAGCCTAGGAACGAGTAATCCTGTAGGGGCAATCCCCCCGTGGTTGCCCCGATGTAACGCAGCACGGGGACGCTACCCCTACACATTTGCACATAGGAAGAAGTTGAATTTGCAAATTTTAATTAATTGATGTTTGAGAACTAAATTATGCTCAGTGTGTTAATCTGGTTGCCAATTTTAGGCGCGGCGGTGATGGGATTCTTACCAGGGAAATTAGCCCCTAAATTATCTCGTCAATTAACTTTGGGAATGACATCATTCCTATTTATCTGGTCAATATTTCTGGCCTTTCAATATAATCCAGCGGATATCAGTCAGCAATTTTCAGAATTCTGGCCTTGGCTAGATGCCTTGGGTTTGACCTATCATCTGGGTTTAGATGGCTTATCCTTAAGCTTGCTGGTTTTGAATGGTTTGCTGACAGTTATTGCCGTCTTTAGCACCGAAACAACTGTCCAGCGTCCCCGTTTATATTACTCCTTGTTGTTGCTGATTAATGCGGGAGTTGCCGGGGCATTCTTAGCCCAGGATTTGCTGCTGTTTTTCCTATTTTATGAACTGGAATTAATTCCCCTGTACCTGCTAATTGCTATTTGGGGTGGTCCTAAACGGGGGTATGCCGCCACAAAATTTCTGATTTACACGGCAATTTCTGGGATGGCAATTTTAGCTTCTTTCTTTGGGTTAGTTTGGTTGAGTGGGGCGGATACCTTTGCCTACGAACCCCTTCGCAATCAAGTTTTACCGATGACTACCCAATTTGTCCTTTTAGGAGGATTGCTAATTGGCTTTGGGATCAAAATTCCCCTTGTACCTTTTCATACTTGGTTGCCCGATGCCCACGTAGAAGCATCAACCCCGATTTCAGTATTGCTGGCAGGGGTATTATTGAAATTGGGAACCTACGGCTTACTCAGATTTGGGTTTGGATTGTTTCCTGTGGCTTGGGGAATTTTGGCTCCTTGGCTGGCGGCTTGGGCAGCACTGAGCGTATTGTACGGGGCATTTAATGCGATCGCCCAAACAGACATGAAAAAAATGGTAGCCTATAGTTCCGTCGGACACATGGGCTATATTCTCCTTGCCGCCGCCGCTGCTACCCCCCTCGGTATTATTGGGGCAGTCTTCCAAATGATTAGCCACGGCTTAATTTCTGCCATGCTGTTTTTATTGGTAGGCGTGGTGTACAAGAAAACTGGCACTCGCGATATTGATGCCCTTTCCGGCTTATTAAATCCCGAACGGGGTTTGCCCCTAATTGGTAGTTTAATGGTAGTGGGGGTAATGGCGAGCGCCGGGATTCCGGGAATGGTCGGCTTTATCTCCGAATTTCTAGTCTTTCGAGGCAGTTTTCCCATCTTTCCCATCCAGACTCTACTCTGTATGGTGGGAACTGGATTAACCGCAGTGTACTTTTTACTGTTGGTGAATCGTACCTTCTTTGGCAGACTTTCCGAGCGAGCCATGAATTTACCCAAAGTCGATTGGGTAGATAGAGTACCAGCCTTAGTTTTAGGACTGTTAATTATTGCCTTTGGCTTGCAACCTAGTTGGATATCCCAGTGGAGCGAACCCACACTCACGGCTTTAGTTAATCCTACTCCAGCGATCGCTAAAGTTTTGCCAGTAGAGCCACTGAAAAACTAAGGAATGAAAAATCAATAACCTGATGATAATCGTAGGTTGGGTGGCTAGAGAGCAAAACCCAACAAAACACCGATAAATTCAAAATTCAAAATTATCCAGGACTTACGCAACACCTCTATTAGTAGGGTGTGTTAGCGCAGCGTAACGCACCATCAACGCTATATGCGGAGCAA
>CAKZHE010000098.1 GCA_936920195.1 uncultured cyanobacterium
TTAAAATCAATTAATGCTGAATTTTCTGGCGGTGGGGGGCGGGTTCAGATAATTTGTTGGTGGATATCAAACCTCTGAATCAACCCGCCCCTACAGATTTGGGTCAATGACTTAGACACACTTGCCCACATAGTTATTGCATGAACAATATCGCAGAAAAAATCGCAAAGTCAACAGCCTAGGCAGAGCCTAGGAACGAGGAAACTAATTCTCGTTTTTCTCGTTTTTCTCGTTCCCAGTCTCTGACTGGGAATGTCTTCCGGAGGCTCTGCCTCTAGGGAATTAGGCGAGGCAGAGCCTCTCGATGGCATTCCTAGGCAGAGCCTAGGAACGAGGAGAAACGAGGAGAAAGTCAACAGGACTTACGCAGACCCTCTACATATAGTGTTTTGTAGGGGCAATCCCCCCGTGGTTGCCCCTATTCCGAGGATAGTTGCGTAAGTCCTGTCTACGATAGTTTCGTCACTCCTGACTTACTCGCAAAAGGATTATGAGTCCCAATCAGCCCACCAAGACGTGCCGCCGAAGTTCCTAACCCTCGCGGAGCATTCAACAGCCGCACTATGGGCGAAGCACTATTCCGCAATTCAAACTCCTTATAGCGGTCTACCGACTTATGCCATATAGGTATGCCACACATCCACTGTTCCAGTTTTGTAATGTATTCCAACAATTTCTTGCGGCTACTTTCATCCAAATTGAAATCGTCGAACAGCACAGGTAGTTCCGTCTCCACAATATGCTGAAACTGTTGAATCCGCGCCGTCATCAGATTGTTGACAATCTCAACGGCCTGGAGAATATCAACATTCAGGAAGTTCTGCACCACCAGGACAAGATTGTGGATTTCCCCCTCAAATTCGATTTCTTTCTGGTAGGAAAAGATATCGTTACAGAAACAGGCAAAATCGGCAGCGGCATTTTCCAGCGATCGCATTGGCCTACTATAGTAAATCTCTATCGGAATCTCCCCACCTTGGGATAGTCGAGACAGACTCATCGTCAAATCCGAGCCAAACGTCTTCCGCCGCATCTCCACATAATCTATCGGGTCAGGAATCCGATTTTGCACCTGGTTGGCTAGTTCCCATACCCAACTATCAGTCATATCCTGAATAGCGCGGCGGAACTCAGCCCTACCCGTAGCAGACAAGTCCCCAGCAGTCCGCGACCAAATATCCGCTAACCCCCGTTCCACCGGGTTAGTTGGGATAGCCGGAGGTGCAGACTCATCTAGAGGCATAAACAACCCCATTCTGGAGTTAAACACTTTTGCCCCAATTAAGTCCCGTTGGTTGCCGTAGATAGCCGGAAAATAATCATCCGCATAGGTTCCCCATACCAGCCAACAAGCCGTCAGATTTAGATCGTCCGCAGACCCCGCCGGATTGATTAAAGCTCCGCATAAAGCCACATCCGCCACATCAAACTTGTGGTCATTCCAAATAAACGCATCCGGAATGCCCGGGAGAGAATCCAGCATCCCCACCCGTCGCGCCCATTCCTTAGAATGCTTTCGCGCCCCTTCCAAATTAGGATTCAGAGTAGTCGAGAAGGGCATATAAAACTTGGGTACTTTTACGTGTCCCACAGGCTTATATGGAGTATGCGTGAAGTTCTTAATCCTCCCCACCCCCAAAGCCGCTGCCAAAGATTCCAGTCTCAAACCCGATAGACCTAGCCCGTTCTGTCCGCCCAGCATAAAGGGAGAGGTAGCAGAATTATCCGCTTCCTTTTTATTCATGTAGCGGCTAGATCTCATGTGCCACTCGTGACCCCCCGATTGCCAGTCCTGAAGTCCTTTGATATACAGCAGAACGCTGATTCGTTCGGCAGGATCTAGTCCATGCTCCTCAAACAAGAAAGGCAACTCCGTAACCGCAGTATTTTCAAACTGCTGTAACCGCGAAGTTAACAAGTCATTGGTCAGATTAGCCGCTGCCTGGGTACCGATATCGAAGAAGCGCTCCAAAACCAACACTGCGTTGGAATTCTCCCCCTCATCTTCCACTTCTCTCTGGTAGGAAAACAGGTCATTGCGGAGATGCACCCCGTCGGAGAATGTATCTTTCAACACCTTCATCGGTCGAGTGGCCGCAATTTTTGCCGGAACTTCCACAAATACCGCGTGTTCCACCAAATCCGCTGACCAAGGTGCGCCACCCACCTTGCGCCGCATCTCCACATATTCAATCGGGTTCGCAATTCGCTCTTGGTTGATATTAGCCAGTTCCCACATCGACTCTTCCAAGAGATGTTTGGTACTAGCAAAGAAGCGCCGCCGCCATTCTACAGACTTAGTAAAAGCAGTACGCGACCACAGATTTAACAACCCCCGCTCGACAGCATTGGTCGGAACCGGAGGAGTTTCATCAGGGAAAATCGGCATGAAGGCGGGCAATCTGTCAAGATATGCCTTCGCCCCCACCATATCTTGGCTGCGTTTATAGATCTCCAAGAAATGATCGTCAAAGAAAAACACCCACACATACCAGTCAGTTACTAAGTCAAGCTCTGTTCCTGGCGCATCGGGATGGGTATAGGCACAAAGTAGGGCGTAGTCATGGGCATCAAAAGCACGCTCGTCCCAAATAGGATTCCCAAGGGATTCCTCCTTTGAACCAAGTATCCCCATATCGTAAGCCCAAGCCTTGGAATGCACTCGTGCCGCTTCCAGGTTGGGGTTCAACCGCGCCGGCCAAGGCATATAAAAATCTGGCAGTTCAAAAGGTTGCATAATTTGCGTCTAACCTGCTCTCAAGTATTTTTTAAAGATCGTTTAGCGCCCAATTTCAACTTCAAGAATGCCCAGCGCATCAGGAACTAGGACAGCCGCTGAGTAGTAGGCCGTAATTAGGTACGAAATGATCGATTTTTCACTTGTTCCCATCAATCGGACAGACAAACTTGGTTGGTATTCGTCCGCAATCCCCGTTTGATGCAAACCAATCACACCTTGGTCTTCTACCCCAGTCCGCAACGCCAGAATTGAACTCGTCTGGTTCTTGGTAATGGGAATCTTATTACAAGGCAGAATCGGCACATTGCGCCATGCAATCACCTTGCTCCCCTCCATATCAATACTTTGGGGATAAATGCCTTGACGATTGCATTCCCGACTGAAAGCCGCAATTGTGCGGGGATGCGCGAGGAAAAACTTAGTTTTCCTGCGTCGGGTGAGCAACTCATCTAAGTCATCAGGAGTGGGGGACCCGCTGCGGGTATAAATGCGTTGTTTCAGGTCAGCATTGTGCAGCAACCCAAATTCCCGGTTATTGATCAACTCGTATTCTTGCTTTTCCCGCAATGCCTCAATCGTCAGCCGCAACTGTTGTTCCGTCTGATTCATCGGTTCATTATACAGATCTGCGACCCGCGTACTCACTCGCAATACAGTCTGAGCAATGCTCAACTGATATTCGCGGGGGGAAAGTTCGTAATCAACAAATGTTCCCGGTAATGTTGTCTCCCCGCTATGACTGGAGGATAAGGCAATTAAAGCTTCGCCGTACTTATTTTGGGGTTGGGCGGCACGATTCCTAAACTCTTCAATCTGCGCCTGCAACGCTCCCGACTGGTTAAGCAATTCTCGAAATGCCTGTTGTGGTAGCGCCAAGACTATTGTTTGAGTTACAGCCTTAACTGTAAACTTCCAACTGCCTTCGGACTCCACCAACACTTGATCGCCAAAATGGTCGCCGTCTGCCAAGATGTCCAACAGTTGGGGATCTTCATACTTACCTGCCACCAACTTGTTGACTTTACCATGAGCAATCAAGAATAGTCGATCCGCTGCCTGACCTGACTGAACGATAATGTCACCAGGGGCAAACTCCAGTTGCACAAACCTACTTGCCAAGGCATTCAACACCCCAATATCATCAAACCCTCGCAGTAATGGCAACTGCGAGAGTTCTTGGGGAATTACCTGTACCGCTGCTCCGGTATTGGTGAATGTTAACCGCCCATCAGCCACGGTATAAGTCAACCGCCGATTGACCCGATAAGTCCCACCCTGAGTCTGCACCCACGGCAACACCTTCAACAACCACCGTGAGGTGATTTCCTGCATCTGCGGGGCAGACTTGGTAGTGGTTGCCAAATTTCTGGCGGCAGCAGTCCCTAAACTTAGTTGGGGTTGTCCGCGCTCAATATCCACACCCGAATCATTAGAATAGGTCATTACCTCATCCTCATAGTTACTAACAAAATTGCGAGGACTTACGCAAATTTTGCCATTAACTGCTATCTAGCTAGGATGACATTTGCGTAAGTCCTGAGTGCCTAATCCCATAGAGTGATATCATGTCCGGTCGAACGACCATGATTAATCGCTCGTTCCTAGGCTCTGCCTCGCTTGGTTCTCGTTGAGGCAGAGCCTAGGCTGTTGACTTTGTGCCTTTTTAGGGGCTTTTTCTTCATGCAGTTTCTGATCTGGTTACTCGTTCCCAGGCTCTGCCTGGGAATGCCCATTGAGAGGCTCTGCCTCGTATGACAAGGGAGGCAGAGCCTCTGGATATCTGTTCCCAGGCAGAGCCTGGGAACCAGTTAGGGAATATCAGGCACAGTTATTGCATGAATAAAATCCTAAAAAAAACTCGCAGATTCAACAGCCTAGGCAGAGCCTCTTGATCTCGTTTCCCAGGCAGAGCCTGGGAACCAGTTTAATAGGAGTCAAAGCACTTTTGGGCAATCGCCCGGACATGATATGAAAGGTTAAGATCGTCACCTGGTATCCATTGACACCAGGGATTTGTCTTAACCTCTCAGGAATGTTTAGCGCCCAATTTCGACATCTTCGAGGATGCCCAGTGCGTCGGGAACTAGGACTGCAGCTGAGTAGTAAGCAGTGACTAGGTAGGACAGGATGGCCTTTTCGCTAATGCCCATAAAGCGGACAGACAAGCTAGGTTGGAATTCATCGGGAATACCAGTTTGATGTAAACCGATTACCCCTTGTTTTTCCAAGCCAGTCCGCATCAACAGAATGGAACTGGTACGAGCATTGCTGACGGGAATCTTATTGCAGGGGAAAATAGGTACGCCGCGCCAAGCTGTTACCTGAGCGCCGTTCAGATCAATGCTACCTGGATAGACACCCACCCGATTGCATTCCCGACCGAAGGCGGCGATCGTCCGGGGGTGAGCTAGGAAGAATCCCGGCTCCTTCCATACTGTCGCCAGCAATTCGTCCATGTCATCCGGGGTAGGTGCGCCGCTGCTGCTTTGGATGCGCTGCTTGAGGTCGGCGTTATGCAACAACCCAAATTCGGAGTTGTTGATCATTTCATGTTCTTGACGTTCCCGCAATGCTTCGACGGTCAGCCGCAATTGTTGTTCGGTCTGATTCATCGGTTCATTGTAGAGATCGGCAACCCGGGTGCTAACTCGCAACACGGTTTGAGCGATGCTCAACTCATATTCCCTAGGGGCTAGGTCATAATCAACGAAGGTTCCTGCCAAGGCAGTTTCTCCGGCATGACCGGTAGCGACGGCAATGGAGGCTTCACCTTCGGCAGTTTGGGGCTGACCAAGGAGAGCGCGGAACTTCTCAACATGAGTTCTCAAGGCTTCAGACTGACCAACTAGCTGCTCAAACGCTTGTTGGGGAAGCGATAAGACGATCGTTCTGGTAATTGCCTTCAGGGTGTACTGCCAGGTGTCATTGGATTCCACCACGGTTTCATCACCGGAATGGTCGCCATCGGCTAGTACATCTAGGACGATTTCCTCGCCATACTTGCCAGGACCAATCTTGTTAACCTTGCCATGAGCGACTAGGATAATCCGATCTGCGGATTGACCAAATTGGACAATGGTATCGCCAGCGGCGTACTCTTGCTGAACAAACTGGTTAGCCAACGCAGTCAAAACATCAACGTTGTCAAACCCTCTCAGCAAGGGCAACTCAGTCAGTTCTTGGGGAATTACCTGCACTGTTGCGCCAGTGTTGGTAAAAGTGACTCTTCCATCACCCACAGTATAGGTCAGCCGCCGATTGACGCGATATACGCCACCTTTGGTTTGTACCCACGGCAGCAGTTTCAACAACCATCGGGACGTAATTTCCTGCATCTGTGGTGCAGATTTGGTTGTCGTTGCCAAATTTTTGGCAGCGGCTGTCCCCAAACTTAACTGGGGCTGTTGACCTTCAATATCTGCACTGGGATCGTTAGAATACGTCACAAGTTAGTCCTCCACGTTGTAGTTACTTAAAAGCAATCTGATTCTACTCGACTAATGCGGAAAAAGAAACTCAAAGCCGCAAAATTTATTTTCCGACAAAAAATTAGTCAGATCGACTAATTGTTGGCAAACTATTTACCTGCACTGACTAAGGAGCCGATACTGAAGGCTGAGGTTCCTAGGGATTTGGGAGTGCTGACGGTCGGTTTTGCCTTCGGGGGCTGGGGTGAGGGAAAATCGGTATAGCGGCTGGTTTTATTTGTCCACATAAAGTTCCCCGCAATCCAGATCTCCAATCTTTTGATATATGCAAGGCATTCTTCGCGGGTATTTGGGTCTAGGTTGAGCGCATCAAAGAGGTTTGGTAGCTCGCCAACGATGTGGTGAAATTCCTGGAGTCGAGCGGTCAAAAGATTGTTGACAATGTTGACCGATTCCTGTAGAGGACAGTCAAGAAATCTCTTGATGACTAACACGCTATTGTGGATTCCGCCTTCAAATTCCATTTCTTTCCGGTAGGAAACAATGTCGTTGGATAAACCGATCCAATCAAGGGTGATATGGTTGAGGGATTGGACTTGTCGGCTGGAGAGAAATTCTGGCGGGACAGCTTCGCTGATGTCGTATTGAGCAAGGGCGATCGTGATCTCCCCAGCAGCAGTCTGACGGCGCATCTCAACATAGTCCACTGGTTCGGGGACTCGATCTTGGACGACATTGCTAATTTCCCACCATTCCGCGTTAACGTAGTTTTGCATATGATTAGCAAATTTTTGCCGCCATTCCAAGGGCAGATGGGAGGCAGTGCGAGGCCAGAGATCGACCAACGCCCTTTCTAAGGGGTTGGTTGGTGTAGGGGGAGGAGAGAGATCCACTGGCATGAAGGTGGGGATGCGGGTGATGAATTCTTTGGCTCCCACTAGATCGCGAGGGCGCTTATATCTTTCATGGAAGTAGTCATCCTCGAAGAACATCCAAACGCACCAGTCGCCTACCAGTTCCAGTTGCATAATGTTCATATCTGGATTGGTGATGGCGGTGAAGAAACCAAGATCTGTGGAGTCGAATCGGTGTTCATCCCAGATGCTGAGGTTGAGCGGATCTTCTACAGGGCTGATCAGTCCCATGGCATAAGCCCATGCCTTGATATGCACTCGAACTGCATCCAGATGGGGGCTGACCTGGGCGGTGAAGGGCATATAGTAGTTGGGGATGTCAAAGGTGTAGGTGAATTCATCTTTGACTTTCTCCGGTGTCTTGGGTCCCCCTGGACGGTTGAGATCCCTAGGGAAATCGAAAAGCCGAGCGAGGGAAGTTCCCAAGCCTGTGGGTCCGATGACAAATCGCTCGGCAATCCGAGAATTTACTGTGTCGTTTTTCTTCGTGTAGCGGCTGGATTTCAGATGCCACTCCTGACAACCGGATTGCCAGTCCTGAAGTCCTTTGATATAGAGGAGAACGTTGGTCTGTTCTACGGGGTCGATGCCGTACTCGGCAAATAGTAGGGGGAGTTCGGTAATGGCGGTATTCTCGAACTGATGTAAGCGGGAGGTGCGGAGATCGTTGGTGACGTTAGCGGCTTCCTGGGGATTGACATTCAAGAATTTTTCTAGGACTAAGACGCAGTTGGAATTTTCCCCTTCGTCTTCTACTTCTCTCTGGTAGGAGAATAAATCGTTGCAGAGATGTCCAACATCGGAAAATGTGGCTTTCAGTACCTGCATTGGTCGAGTGGCGGCAATTCTAGCCGGAACTTCGACAAATACGGCGTGTTCGATCAAATCGGCTGACCAGGGTGCGCCTCCTACCTTGCGCCGCATCTCGATGTATTCGATGGGGTTGGCAATCCGATTTTGGTTGATGTTGATCAGTTCCCAGATGGACTCGTCCATGAGGTGCTTGGTACTTTCGGCGAATCGCATCCGCCATTCGGGAGATTTGGTAAAGGCGGTGCGAAACCAGAGGTTGGACAAGCCGCGCTCGACTGGATTGGTGGGAGCAGGAGGAACTTCGGTGGGGAAGATGGGCATGAAGGCGCGCAACCGGAGGAGGTATGCCTTTGCCCCGGCGATATCTTGGGTGCGTTTATAGATCTCTAGAAAGTGATCGTCAAAGAAGAATACCCAAACATACCAATCGGTGATCAGGTCAAGCTCTGTGGCTGGGGCATCGGGATGGGTATAGGCGCAAAGCAGGGCGTAGTCGTGGGCATCGAAGGTGCGCTCGTCCCAGATCGGGGAACCGTTGGCTTCCTCTTGGGAACCGAGTATGCCCATCTCGTAGGCCCAAGCCTTGGAATGGATGCGGGCGGCTTCGAGGTGGGGGTTGAGACGTGCCGGCCAAGGCATATAAAAGTCTGGGAGTTCAAAAGGTGGCATGATTTGGGTGTTACCTGCTTTCAAGTCTTTTGGATGTCTTCATCATATTGACGCGAAACCTAATAGTCTAGCGATCGCCTCAAGATTTTTCACTTATCTAGGACTTACGCAACTATCCTAGAAATAGGGGCAACCACCCTAGAAATAGGGGCAACCACTAGGCTGTTCACTTTGTGCCTTTTTCGGGGCTTTTTATTCATGCAGTTTCTGATCTGTTTACTCATTCCCAGGCTCTGCCTGGGAATGCCATCCAGAGGCTCTGCCTCGCTTGGCGCTCATACGAGGCAGAGCCTCTGGATATCTGTTCCCAGGCAGAGCCTGGGAACCAGTTAGGGAATATTAGACACAATTACTGCATGAATAAAATTGCTCAAAAACTCGCAAAGTCAACAGCCTAGGCAACCACCCTAGAAATAGGGGCAACCACGGGGGGATTGCCCCTACAAAACTATATAGAGGCTCTGCGTAAGTCGTATTCTGTTGGCGGCTCTATTCTCCATCTCCCTCAATATCTTCGTTGCTGGCTTCGCTGCCGCCGCTGACGGTGACTAGATCGATTTGTTGGCGGTAATAGTCAACGCTTTTCACTTGAACTTCGACGCGATCGCCTAATCGATAGGCGGTACGATTTTTCCGTCCGACTAGGCAACAATGGCGGGAGCGATACTCGTACCAATCATCTTTTAAGGAACTGACGTGAACTAATCCTTCGACTAATAAACCTTCAATTTCTACAAAAAATCCGTAGGACTGAACGCCAGTAATTAAGCCTTGGAAAACTTCGCCTGTGCGTTCTTTCATTAATTCGGCTTTTTGCAGTCCTTCCAAATCGGTTTCGGCATCTTGGGCTAATTTTTCCCGGTCGTTGAGATAGGTAATAATTGCCGTTAAGGTGGATTCTAACTCTTCGTGAACATCTGGGGGGAGGACATTCCAGTTGATTTTGCCATGACTGCTGCTGTGAAATAAATTGACGCTTTCCTTGGTGCGGGTAGTGCGGCGATCGCGTCCTTTATCGAACAACAAATGTAAAATCCGTTGGACTAATAAATCAGCATAGCGCCGCAGGGGACAGAGAAACCTGGTATAGCCAGATTCGGCAGCTAAACCGAAATGGAAACCGGGTGCAGTGCTGTAACCGACGGTTTTTAAAGTCGATTTCAGTAAATAGTTCAGGACTCCGGCGGCAGAGGAATCAGCAATTAGCTGGGAGAAGCGCTGATAGTCTTGGGGATGAACTTCTTCTTCTGATTCCAATTGGAAAGGTAAGCCTAGGTTGGCAGCGAGCCTAATTAAGTCTTGAATTTCTAGGGGATCTGGGGCTGATTGAGTGCAGTAAATTCCTGGTAATAAGAGTGCCTGCAAATGGTCAGATACTGCTTGATTAGCCAGAATAATTAGTTCTGTTAGCAGAGAACGGACAGGGAGAAGAGAGGAAACGGCGATCGCGCCCAATCTACCTTCATCGGCATAGGGAGATTCTACGGCTTGGACTTGGTGAATTTCAAAGGAACCCCGTGCTAGTCGTTGCTCTCTGACAATGGGACTCAATGCCAAGAGATTTTCTAACATTTTCAGCACTTGAGGAGAGTGGTGAGATGTTTCTCCCACACCTGTGACTGCGGTTTGGATTTCCTCGTAACTTAGTTGTTCGTTAACGCAAATAATTGTTGGTTGAATTTCAAATTCAATTATTTGTCCGGTAGTTGAGTCAATGTTTAGAAATACTGTAATTGCTAACCGCTCTATCCCAGCCATCAAAGAACAACTATCAATGACGGCGGGGGGTAGTAAAGGCAATTCTATGTCGCCTAAATAAATGGCAGTACCGCGCTTGCGAGCTTCCCGATCTAAAACTGAATCCGCTGCCACATAATGAGCAACATCGGCTATATGTACGCCCAAACGCCAATTTCCAGCGGGGGTTTTTTCGAGGGTGAGGGCATTTTCAATGGCGAGAGATTTAGTGGGGGCATTACTTTCAATCTCTGTTTCTTGACTTTCCGCTACCGATAGGTGCTTCAGGCTACTCTGACTGTAGAAACTAATTGTGAGTAAGTCGCGGAGATCGCGGCGATTTTTAATGTCGGTTCTTCGCAGTTCCTTGGGTAAGGCGGCGGCGGCTTCAGTGACAGCGGCGGGGAAGGAGCGGGGGAGGTCATGTTTGCAGCAGACAATATCAGTGTCAGCGGCGGCTTCGGCATCGCTGCCGAGGATGCGGGCTACTTTGCCTAGGGGTAAATTTTGGCCTAGGGGATAGCGCAAAACTTCTACATGAACTAGGTGGTCAATGGCTCCATCTAAGATATTGCCATTGGCTTGTAACTTCAATTCAAATAATAGTCGATCGTCTAAGGGAATAGCCCGATAACCGACTTCAGTTTGCTTAACTCGCGCTAATACTGACGGATTGGCTCGTTCTAAAATTAGTCGGACTTCTCCTTCTGGACTGCGGCGGCGGCTGCCTTCTTTCAGGACTTTAACTAAGACGCGATCGCCATTCCAAGCATTACTCAAATGACTTTCGCGGATATAAATATCCTCGGCTTCTTCGGCATCTTGAATGGCAAAACAAAATCCTTTACTAGAACAGCGAAGTTTCGCTTCTACCACTCCTTCTTCATAAACCCGGCGATATCTGCCGCGCTCTTTGACTAAAATGCCAATTTTCTCCAAGGCATCCAGCACAATTTGCAGTTTTCGCAAACTATCTTCATCTTGGCAGCCCAGTTTTTTCTCTAGGACTTTGGGCGCAACCGATTTGTCATCAGTAAAATTGGCAAGTAATGTAGCGATTGAAAATTCCATGCAGTTTCTTGGCCTCCGCCCTCACAATAATCCTGATTTCCAGGAATAAAAAAAAACCAGAAAGGGGAAATCTGAGCTACAAGTGATGAGTCGATGGGTATTGAGTTATTAATTCAAAGCTCAATACTCCATCCTCAAAACTGCTCTTACCAATTCCCCGTTCCTACAACTCCCAAACTAGAGCGATCGCGCTAGGATGCCAAAGGCATTCGCGCTAGCGCTCGGTAAAGCTTTCGGGTGCAATCAGGTTGACATCGCCGAGAAATGCTTGCTTCTGGCATCCAGATGTCCTGAAAGGAAAAAGGATACTTTTGGAGTCAGAAGAAGCTGTCTTTGTCCGGTTGCACGTGCTGGAGCTATCTAGCTGAGAGGGACAGAATGGACTTTGACCAACTCCCCAGTCGAGAACAGAACGCCGCTCTCAAACCGATCTGCGGCTCTTGGCAGGGAAGATGGCAATAAGTTACAATTAACAGTCTCTACTCATTCTAGTTTCTAGGTGTCCTTTGAGAACATCCTTTTTTCTAGCATCTTTATTCTTCATTGACGAGAATTGCTGCCTCAAAACCACAGAAGTTATCCGGGGGTTTTAGGTTTATGTTTGCTCAATTCCGAATTCGCTATCCCCAAGGCAGTATTATTACCGAATTATTGACTGTGGATAACGGTAAGTATATTGTGCGATCGCTGATTCAGGTGGACGGGATTACGTTGGCGACGGGTATGGCAGCAGCTGAGACGGTGGAGTTAGCGGAAGATCGAGCGCGGATTAGAGCTTTAGCGGTGTTAGATATTTCCCCAACTACTTCTGTGGCGAACAGTTTGGGCAGTTTTTCCTTGCCTGAGCCAGCCTCATTAAGGGATCTACCTGCGCCCCAAGTTTGGGAACCAAATACTTATGAATCACCTATTGTAAAGTCGGCAACTTATACTTTAGAGAATGGCGATAGCGCTAGCGCGCTCGCAGAGCTTCGCACTAGCCCAGTTTTGCCCTTAGTAGATCAAATTTTAGATAGTCCTCCCCTAGAAATCCCCCCTACTAGCGAGCCGATGGATATTTCTGCCATTATCGATCGCACTGATGTAGAAATGAAGCGGTTAGGATGGACAAAGGAACAAGGGCGCAATTATATTAAGAGTCAATATGGTAAAAAAATGCGAGCCGAACTTAGCAATCAACAATTGCTAGAGTTTCTGCACTATTTGGAATTGCAGCCCAATCCGGAAGATTAGGACTGAAAAATAAATAAAATGACTAATTGCAGCACTGGCAATAAACGTAGGTTGGGTTGAAACGATAGTGAAAACCCAACATTTACAGGACTTACGCAGACCATCTATATATAGTGTTTTGTAGGGGCAATCCCCCCGTGGTTGCCCCTATTTCTAGGGTAGTTGCGTAAGTCCTGATTTATCAGTGGTTTGTTGGGTTTTGCTGTCGCGCAACCCAACCTACGATTATCATCAAGTTATTGATTTTTCATTCAATAGGGTTATTCTGCTTCACCAATTAAGGTAAATGCTGCCCAGTATTTTGGTTGAGGATGTTTTTTCATGGTTGTCAACATGGCGGCTCGCAGAGCTTGGGCTTTATTTGGTCGCTGATTGATTTGGCTGTAGAATTCAGTCATCAATTCCTTGGTAGAATTATCATCTACTGACCAGAGGGAAACTAAGACGCTGGGAACTCCAGCAGTAATTAAAGAACGGGATAAGCCGACAACTCCATCACCAGTGATTTTGCCTCTGCCTGTGTCGCAGGCACTTAGTACAACTAATTCGGCATTTAACTTTAAATCCAGGATTTCTTCGGCTGTTAGTAAACCGCTATCTTGTGCTGATGGAGCCAAGGCGATCGCACTGCCTATGCCGCGCACATCATCTAGCAATCCGTGGGTAGCTAAATGAATAATTTGGGCTTTAGGCATCAGGGGTAAAATAGCTAATTTTGTGGCTTGGTTGCCTGTTAGTGCTTGAGTGTTTAACAACGGAGCAATTGCCTTGGCTTCGGCTTCGGCTCCCGGCAATGGAGGTAGTTGAATTTCATCTTTGCCCCCATCGGTTTTAATTTTTGGCATCGTGGGATTACCTACCACTAAAAATTCTTTTTTCTGCCCTTGTCTGCTCTCAATTTTTTGGCGCTGTTGCCGAGTTAGTGCTAATACTTGAATTGATGGGGCGGTGAGAACGGTATGTTTTTCAATCAGATATTTACCATCAGCATCTTGGAGGGCAGGAAAAGGAACTAAAAATAAAGAACCTTGGGGAATAAAAATCACTGGCTCTTGAGGATCGGTTGGCAGCAAATCTGCCACAGGCTGAATTAATACTTGGTGGAGTTGGTGCAGATTTTCTGATTCGCTGCCCTGGAGCTTTTGCAATTCTTCTGGGCTGAGAGGTTCAACGGCAATACTTCGTAAAGGCAAACCTCTCACTCCCATTGAGCTACGATTGAAGAAAACTAATTCTGATAAGGAAGTCTTTTTTTTCTGCCATAATGGTTTGAGATCGACTTGACGAAAAATTACTTCGCCTGTAGGTTTAACTACCCAAATATACAAGTCTGATTCGTACCAATCTTGGGTATTGTCAACTTTAAAATAATCGTAAACGATGGAATATTCCACCAAGGTAGCATTTTGAGCTTGAGCGATTTGTTTAATTTCAGCAATTTGGGGTAAAGAAATTGCCATCGGCTGTTTGGAGTTACCAGATAAGCGATTGGCAACTAATTCTATAAAAGCTCGCGCTCGCCCTCTTTCCGCCACTTCCAGGGCGGCATCTGGTTGATTTTGGGCAATTAAGACTTGTTGTAAAGTCCGATAGGCGGTAGCTTGTTTTTCAATCAGGGAAATTTTATTATCATTAGCGCCCAAACCATCCCGGAGGGATTCATAAACCTTGATTCCATCCAACAGATGTTTTTCAGCAGTGGCAAAGTTTCCAGATTTATAGAAAGTCAATCCCAGATTATTCAGTGCTTCTCCCTCATCTTGGGGGTTTTTGGTGGCGCGAGCGATCGCTAAACTTTGTTGTTGATAATCAATTGCCTGGGAATAATCCCCTAGGGCAAAAGCTGCTAATCCCAAACTACCTAAAGCTCTGCCTTCACTTTGACGATCTTTGATTTCGCGAGCAATGATTAACCATTCCTGTTCATACCGGATGGCTTCGGGATAATACCCTAGGGAAAAAGCGATTAATCCTAAACTTCCTAAAGCTTTAGCCTCGCTTTGACGATCTTTAATTTCCTGGGCGATCGCTAA
The DNA here is from genome assembly GCA_936920195.1 of uncultured cyanobacterium. Classification (GTDB taxonomy): domain Bacteria; phylum Cyanobacteriota; class Cyanobacteriia; order Cyanobacteriales; family FACHB-T130; genus CAKZHE01. The sequence continues at coordinate 14,639 of CAKZHE010000098.1, forward strand.
ACTCTGTTGATGATATTTAATTGCTTCCCGATATTTTTGAATACTAATATAAGCATTGCCTAACCCGGCTAATGCCTTAACTTCACTGGGGCTATCTTTAATTTCTTGGGCAATTGCTAACCATTTTTGTTGATATTCAATTGCCTGTAAATAGTCTCCGATGGCAAAGTAAGCATTGCCTAAATTACCTAATGCTTTTCCTTCGCCTTGACGATTTTTGAGTTCTTGGCTAATGTTCAAATACTGCTGTTGATACTCAATTGTTTTGGTATAGTCTCCTAGGGCAAAATAAGTCATTCCTAAATGATTGTAAGCTTCCCCTTCCTGCTGACGATTTTTAAGTTCCTGTGCCAAAGTCAAGGCTTGCTGTTGATATTTAATCGCTTGGGGATAGTCTCTCAGAAAAAAGTAGGCTGTTCCCAAATTAACCAAAGAGAATTCCGCAGTTTGACGGCTATTAATTTCCTTGGAAATTGTCAAAGCTTGCTGGAAATAACTAATTGCTTGGGGATAATCTTCTAGGGAAATATACACAGTTCCCAGATTTCCCAAGGCTAAAATTTCACTTTGGCGATTTTGGGTTTCCTGGGTGATGGTTAACCACTGCTGAAGATAATTCAAAGCTTGGGAATAATCTTTGAGAAAGACGTAAGCAAATCCTAAATTTCCTAAAGCTTGTCCTTCACCTGAACGATCTTTAATTTCCCGATAAATAGTTAGTGCCTGTTGCCAAGAATTTAAGGCGGCGGCAATTTGATTGCTCTGAAATTGCTGAATACCAGTTTTTAAAAATCTCTCGGCATCAGCTTTCTGGTTGTCTGAAGTGGCGGCTAAACTGGGTAAAACTGGCAATAATTTGGAAAAAACTGCTAGGGGGAAGAAAATGCCGAAAAGTGCAATGAAAATAATCAACCGGATTTTCTGGATTTTCATAATTAAGCACTGGGTTTAATTTTCCATCAAATTTTTAAATTGCTCATCGGCTCGAATCCCATCAAAAGCTGCATCAGTTTTAGCCATTTCCTTGTGTTGGGGATCGATATCAATTGCCCATTGTAAATTACCAATGGCTAAGTTAACCCGGCGCTGCATGGCATAGGAACGAGCATTTTGATATCTGGCTTCGGGGAAATTAGGCTCCAGTTTCACGGCTTCATTATAGGATGTATTGGCTTGTAAATAACGACCTGCGACAAAGTGAGTATTGCCTTGTTCTAAATATTCTTGAGCATTGAGAATTGGGGGAGGAGTTTCGATTTCTGCTGCGATTAATTCCTGATGGTAGTTAATTTCAGTTATTGACATATCTACTAGATGATTTGGCGAGATATGAAATTGTGATGATAATTCATGCCTGAGCGTGCTAACCTCTTGCTCCAAAATAGATTTTTGGGTGGTTAGTTCTGTTAAAACGGCATTGGCTTCATTAATATAAGCAGATATTTGAGCAATCGAATCAGATTTTAATTGAGCAATCTCTTGGCTAAAGATGTCTGCTTGCAGTTTACATTCAGCGTTGATTTCTGCCAATAGTTGTTTTTTTTGCTCTGCTGGAATTTGGGCTAAAGAATTATGAACTTCGGCAGCAATCTGCTGAATCAAAGTGCGGCGCAATAGCCAAAGACTGACGGCGATCGCACTTGGCAATAAAATTAAAACTAGAATTAAAATATTGAGTAAATTAGTTGTATGATTAAAGGCGCGATCGACTTCTACTTGGACGCGATCGCGGATAATGATTTCCTGCTCCTTTGGCTCCAAAACTGGATTTTGTGCCGTAGTTGCTGGAGATAATAATAGTGTAGCGGTAAAGGCGATCGCTAAATACTGCCAGCTTTTCTTGAAGAGGCGATCGCGCAGATTTTTATAGTTCACAATTTTCATCTCTAAATATTATCAGAAATTTTCTCTTCTCGTTCCCAGGTTCTACCTGGGAATGCTCTCTCAGAGGCTCTGCCTCAAGTAAGGAATAAAGAATCAATAAATTGAAATCCTAGGTTGGGTTGCTAGAGAGCAAAACCCAACAAACCACTGATAAACGTTGGGTTGCCCCTATCGTTACAATCCAACCTACGTGTATTGCCAGTGCTGCAATTAGCAATTTTATTGATTTTTCAGTCCTAACCCATGAAGGCAGAGCCTTCCTGATGGCATTCCCAGCTAGAAGCTGGGAACGAGAAAATGATTAATACCCGCTATATTAGCATAACCTAGACCTTCGCTTTGCCACTGGATGATATGATTAAACAAAGGTAGGGAACAGAGAATAAGCACAATGACCGCCAAACTTCTCAACCAAACTACACTAAAGCCAAAACAAGATCAACAACTTGTCTGGTATGGTTTAAGCTGGCAGCAATTCAAAGCAATTCAAGCCAGCTTTGAAGATGTTCCGGGAGTGCGACTATCTTACCTGGATGGAACTCTGGAACTTATGACTATTCGAGAACCCCATGAGGTGGTTAGCACAATTTTGGGAATGCTTCTAGGACTCTACTGCCTGGAAGTAGGAATTAACATATATGGTACGGGTAGTGTCACCCTAGAAGCAGAGGAGAAAACTGCTTCCGTAGAACCGGATCTTTCCTATTATGTCGGAGAAACGGAAGGTAAAGAACACCCAGATTTAGCCATTGAGGTAATTTTCACCAGTGGAAATATTAAAAAACTAGAAAAATATAGGCGATTTAATGTTAAAGAGGTATGGTTATGGAGAAAGGAACGGATTTCTATCTATAAATTGTGCGATCGCCAATATGAGCGAATTGCTCAAAGTGAATTTTTCCCCAATCTTAACCTAGATCTGTTAGTACAGTGCAGCCTAATTCACTTGCGTGAAAAGAACATGACCAAAGCAATGGCAGAATTTCTCAAAGAAATTCGCCATTGATGATATAATCTGTTAATTATGCCCATTCCGTCAGAAATTATCGCTCTGATTGAGCGGTTAAATCAAGAGCTAGATCGGATTGAGTCTGATGCCACCGAGGGAGCCAATCTCGCTAGAGCTATCCTGACTCTATTTCCAGACAATTTCATCGTGATTCGGCTATTTGCCTTTTTGAATGCTAGCTTGATTTTTGTGGAGACATCTAGGCGACAGATTCGGATTCGTTTAGAAGATATTTCGGCATCTGAAGTAACTACAGATGAAGTGATTCAGGAAGCAGGAGAAGATTTGGCAATAGAGCTAGGTCGAGTTCTGGAAACTAAAATAGCTGTTATTAGTATTAAAACCCGACTGGAGAATTTACGATGATACTCAAAGAACCAGATGAAAAAGAATTGCTAGAAATTCTAGAACTAGCCAAGGAAGCGGAGCAGAAAGCCAGAGAAATGTGTGAAATAATAACGGCTAACTCAAGAAAGTGGCGACTTCGGGCTGAGGCTAAAAGGGCTGAGGCGGCAGCAAAGAGTTTAAGCAAGTAAGGTGCGATCGCTTTGTTCTAAGATAATATAATTGTTGAATGAAAAGACCAGAACCAGATGAAAAAGAATTGCTAGAAATTCTAGAATTGGCTAAGGAAGCTGAACAGAAGGCCAGAGAAATGTGTGAGGGAATAACGGCACTATCAAGAAAGTGGCGACTTCGGGCTGAGGCTAAAAGGGCTGAGGCGGCAGAAAAACAAAAAGTTTAAGCAAACAGGTGCTAAAACTTTCCTTTCAGTAAATAACTGTTCATATCCCCTTTTCCTTTGACGTAAATTGCTCCCCGTGGCTCAAAATGAAACTTATCCCGCAACCGTTCGTAGGTAGCTTCTGAAACTTGAATGCAACCGGGTATGCCGTGGGATTCCATCCGACTAGCAATATTAACTGTATCGCCCCAAAGGTCATAAATAAACTTTTTCGTGCCAATTACCCCAGCTACTACTGGTCCAGTATTGATGCCAATCCGAATATTAAAACTTTCCCCAGAACTGGTACTAAAACGCGAAATTTCGGTTAACATATCCAAAGCCATATCCGCGATCGCTTCTATATGATCTACCTGCGGTTTCGGTAAACCACCCACTACCATATAAGCATCGCCAATCGTCTTAATTTTTTCTAAATTATGCCGTTCTGCCAATAAATCAAAAGTCGAAAAAATCTGGTTTAATAATTCCACTAATTCCGTAGGCGAAATCCGGGCAGATAATTCTGTAAACCCGACAATATCGGCAAACAAAACCGTGACATCGGCAAAACTCTCGGCAATGGTGCTGGGTCCTTGCTTGAGACGATTGGCGATCGCTTGCGGTAAAATATTCAACAACAACCGTTCTGACTTGCCTTGTTCGGCTTCCAACCTTTGCAAAGCCGTTGCAAACACATTGGCAATGACTCCTGCCAATAACACTGCTCCCAATACCGCCGCTAACAATAGTACGGTGGCAATTCTGCTAGTTTGACTAATTTGGGCGCGAGCGCGTTCCACCTCTTTATTTGCTAATCCTAACAATTTTTCAGAAACCTCTAAAGCTTGCGCGTCAAAACTGCTGACTTTGCTATCAATTTCTCTGTCCAATTGCACAATTTCTTGCACAGCCAATTCATACTTTTGAAGATATTCCAGGGATTGAGTTTGTTGCAGGGCATCTAACTTCACCGAGGCTTTAATTGCTTGTCCCAAATGTCCTGCTGCTTCCGAGACTTTATGAATTTTTGCCGTCTGGCGTTTAGAAACATATTCTTCCTCGAATTTCTTCATCTCGCGATACAACACCATTAACTGTGGCTCTTGAGCTAGCTGAATAATATCGCGCAACTGGGTAGAATTTTGTTCTAATTGTGCCAGTAAACCCACATTATCAATTCCCAAAGAACTAACTAAACCCACAGCTTCTTTAAAACTGCTGGAATATCGCTCCACCATACGAATATAACTAAGAATATCAGGATTGCTGCGCCGTAGGGCATCGCTAACGCGATCGCCCGCAATTAACCTTTGCAATCTGCCACTAATTTCCAATACTTTATCAATTTGTTGGCGATGGGTTTCGGCATAGTCAGTTAGGGCAGCAGAAAAGCCAATATAGGACCAGCGCCAAAAAAAATCTCTTTCCAGACGGCGAGCCTCTTGCAAGGCATTATCCATCCCAAATACTAACCGTTGCACCTCAACGCTGCTCACAATGGCAGCTTCGGTTTCCTTGACTACGGTATTCAAAGATAAAAAACCTGTCATTGCTACTTGCACAAGCAGTAATAGCAAAGCCACGAAAGCAGCAATAAATTTGCTAGTAATACTCAGCCCGCGCCGACCGATTTTAGGGGTGACATTGGTATTTCTAGATCGGCGATTGAGCCGCAATCTAAAACCGAATAGGCGTTGCCAGATACTCATGTGCTTTAGTCCATTTTTATTAGCCTATAACCTCTGAAACTAATTTTTAAATTCTTCAAACCGGGCAATATAATCGCTGCCAGAACCATATTTCCAGGCTTGCACTAAGCGATCGCAATAATACTGCTGTTCTGGGGACAAAAATTTGCTCGCAGGCCATCCCAACTTTCCCAAAGGATGCAAAACCGTATAGGCTCCCAGATTGATGTAATGAACCAACCAATTAACCAATGTTCCCATACCGACATGGGGGAGAATTTGGGCTGCTAGCAAAGGTTGCGTCAAGGATACTTGCCACAAAGTTTGGGAGAGGGCAGAAAACTGCACCACATCTTGTAGAAATGGTAGCAGAGCGCGATCGCCTAGTTGGGACATAGCCTGAAAAACTCTCGCTAGTAATTGGTTAATTTGATCCGGCGGTAAATGTTTGTTTATGGGGATGCTCATCGCCTTTTGAAACATCCAAGTTACAGCGATATTGGGTTGATAGGGTTGCAATAGTCCTAGGGCGGTTTGGCTGAGAGTATCGCTGGCTAAAGCCGCGCTAATTCCCTCCGTTAATCGCCCTAGGTGGCGCACCATAGCCCCAAAACCCCCAAAGCTAACCGGAGACTGGCTGCCACTGCTATCTCCCACCGCCAAAATCCGCTGCCAAGGGAACCGAAAAGGACTTTTTTGGTAGGAGGGAAAGCAACCAAATAAAGCCCGTTGAAATTTTAACTGGTGGAGTTGGACATTCTGATAGCTAGGCAGCAAACGGAAATATTCCTCTAATAAAGTTTCTAAACTAAAACGGTCAGGATGGGCATCGACATAAGTAAATAAATAAGTGGTTCTGCCGTCTCTGGCGGGGAAAGCTTCCCAAAAATACTGACATTGATTGGTAATGGGGGTAAAAGAAACCAGCAAATCCCCCGTTTCATTCCTGGGAAAACCTTGGGCGCAAGTCCCCACCACCAAACAAATCCCATCAGGTTTTTGTCCTTGTCGCGCTTGTTGAACAATGGGAGAAAAATGACCCATCGCGTCAATGGCTAACCGGGCAGTTAAGGTAGTTTTAACGGCGGAATTTTGACCAAGGGCAATTTCTACCCCGTTGGGATGAACAGTAATGCCCTCAAAAACAGTATTTTCCAGTAAATAACCCCCCGCTGCCAGAAATTTAGCTTTGAGAATTGCCAATAAATATTGGGGATCAACTCCAATATTGAGGACATCGCGCACCCAAATATCCTCCCCGCCCAAAAAGCTAATTCTGCCGGGATTATAGGTGCTGGCGATCGCTTGCGGCAATTCATCTGCCGATAGTAAATTTAATTCTAAAAATACCGTTAATTCTTGCCGAGAGATATTCCACTCCTGGACTCGCCCCTGCAAAATTCCCCGTTCAATTAAGGCTACCCGCCATCCTCGTTGGGCTAAGGCGGCTGCCAGCATAATTCCTAAAGTCCCGCCGCAAATCACCACATCCCAATCTGTACTGTCTAGGAGTGCCGAATCCACTGTCACTACTTGGGGGATAGGTAGCCCTCCAGTCCGAATTGCTTGCCAAAGGCCATCTGCCCGTCGTAGATTGCCCAAGGCATCCCCAGGTAACTGAGTGAGAATTTCTTCAGTGAGGGTCATGGCGATCGCTAAGGAAAAATTACCGAAACAGAATTTAGCTGCCAGAAGGATTGGGATGGGATTGGCTCCTACTTATCGCTAGCTAAGTTAAAACTTCACATAAACATTTTACAATGAGACTAGATAATTCTAACAATCAAAATTTAACAACGGCAGTCGAATGTAAAATTTAGTTCCTTCTCCTAACTGGGATTGAAAGTCAATTGTACCGCCGTGAGCATCAATAATGGATTTGGCGATCGCCGTGCCTAAACCCGTACCGCTTTGCTTGCCATAGGTAACAAAGGCTTCAAACAGGCGGCTGCGAATCGCTTCGGGAATTCCCGGTCCATTGTCTGCTAGCTGAATTTCTGCCCATGAGCCATTGGCGGCGATCGCAATCTCAATTTTACCGCCGCTGCCGTTAAAAGCTTCAATGGCATTGCTAGCTAAATTTTGCAAAACCCGAATCAGCTTATTTTCATCCGCATTCACCAACAAATCCGTAGATTTGGCGATCAACTCCACATTAGCGTGGGTAAAGTAGATTCGATTCAGCTTTTCAAACCGTTGTAACAGGTGGGCTAAATTTACAGGTTGTTTTTGGACAGCGTAACTGCCCCTCGCAAATTCTAATAACTCATCTGTCATCCCTAACATCCGATGAATTTGCGCCTGAATCAGACTGCACCACTCTTGAGTATCTTCATCGGGGTGCATTTCTTTCAGCATTCCGCTGGCTAAATGGATACCTGTAAAAGGACTTTTAAAATCATGAATAATCGTATTCACCATTTCTCCCACCAAGCCCATTCTTTCCTTATGAATGGTTTGTTGGACATATTGATCTGTAGTTGTCCGCAACCTTTGAATAATATAAAGAAACAGTTTCAATACCACCCCGCCATTAGTCCTCTGGATAATTTCCATCAGACTGTGGCGGTGAATTTTGGCTAAAGTAGTTGTCCCGCAGGCGATCGCTTGGGCGCTGCGCGGTTGCCCATCTAAAACTCCAAATTCCCCAAAAAAATCATTAGCCCCCGCCAAAGAAACAGATTGATACCGTTCCGTATCAGCGTGTTTTCTAAACTCTACTTGCCCATTTAAGACTAGATATAAAAAATCGGGAATTTCCCCTTCTTCAAAAATAATCTCTTTGTCCGCAAAACTTTCCACAATGGCCAAGCCGCAGAGTTCGGCTGCTTGCTCCGCATCAAAAGCCGCAATAAATCGGTGTGCCGCCAACTCAACACCAGAAACCTGAGATTTGACCTGCATCATGATATTTTTCCCGCTAAAGACTCATCCCCCAGTAGATGCGGATATGCTTTCAGTATATTGTCTTAGGGTGGGGATGGAGCGGAAAGCGGGGCGGGGATTACCGCCTTCCTGGTTTAGGATGCCCCGATTTGGGGACTAAACTAGCTAGGAGAGGGCGAAACTGTGCGATCGCGACCCCACCATGTTAGATTTTACGGCGTTACGGTTAATCGCTAATTGCCCGGTTTACTCCCAGTCAAGCCCAGGGCTATACTAAGAGACTATGGCAGCAGCCAGATTTCAGGGTGAGAAGTTCCTAGCCAATCAGTCGAAGCGCTGAATCAGGAATCCCCGTGCCTTTTCTCAGGGGAGTGTCAATATCATGTACGATCGCTGGCAGGGTGAAATCAAAGGGGAGTTAAGGAAACCAGTTCACAAACAGGATCGCCTTCCTAATCATTGACATAAAAGGAGTCTGCTTGCGACTTTTAGATAGGCAAGAAAGAAAATTATTGTTTTGAGGAATACTGCTGTGGAGTCGGGAAAGCAGCAAATTATCCATTACTTCATTGAAGAAGCCAAAGAGCATCTCGAAACCATTGAGAAAGGGTTGCTCGATCTCAGATCAGTTATGGAAGACCCAGAAAGAGTTAATGAACTCTTTCGCGCTGCCCACTCCGTCAAAGGTGGAGCGGCAATGCTAGGATTTGGCAGCATTCAAAAAACTGCCCACCGCCTAGAGGATTCTTTCAAGGTTCTGCAAGAATATCCGATTAATGTCGATCAAAAGCTAGTCTCCCTATTTTTAAAAAGCTACGATACTTTGCAGGAATTGATTGAACGCCTTCAAGGACCCTATGGCCTGCGGGATGAAGAGGCCGATAAATTGGTGCAGGATGCCGAACCCACCTTTGTCAAAATGCAAGAATACATCGACCACTTACTCGCTGGGGGAGAAAGCGAGGCGGTGGAAGATACCCCAGGTGTAGCGCCACAGAAGGCCACGACTAACTTGCCCAGCCAAGTCCACGGCATCCTCAAGCAAATGTTGCAGCTATTTAAAGGCCAAGATACTCCCGCCAGTCGCCAGCAATTGCAAGGACTGTGCAATCAACTAGCCCAATTAGATGCTCAAACAACTTGGCAAGGACTGGTAAAAACTGCCCAAAAAGCGATCGCTAACTCCGATAATCCCTATCGTACCCTAGCGCCTTTAGCAATTAAGGAAATCAAAGTTGCCAGCGAACAACTACCCGCAGGACAAGCCAGTACCATTGCTCCCAGTCCCTACTTGCAACGATTGGCCGATGCCCATCCCGGACAAAAGCAAATTTTGCTCCTAGTGGAACCCCAATCAGCCGCTAAAGCCCTCACCCAAGCTTTTAACCAGCAGCAGCTATCCCAGTTAGTTCAACTGCTACAAAAAGCTGCTCGATAAAGGTATATTTAAATGGTTGGGGTCTAGTCAATCCCAAATTAATTGATTCTTGACTCCCAACTGCTAGTTGTTAAAATACACTGGAGTTAACTCCTTTTGGGAGCAGGAACAGGGAATAGTAGAGTTGATCGGTTAAATTCAGTTAAATACAGATTTGCCAACCAATTCCCCGTTCCCTGTTCCCTATTAATCAAAAATCCCCAATCCTAAGATGACGCAACGTAAGCGAGCGCTAATTACAGGCATTACTGGTCAAGATGGTTCCTATCTCAGCGAGTTGCTGCTAGAAAAAGACTATGAAGTTCACGGGATTATCCGTCGGACATCTACTTTTAACACCGACCGGATCGATCATATCTACATTGACCCCCACAACGAACAAGCCCGATTATTTCTGCACTACGGCGACTTAACCGACGGCACTACCCTACGCCGGATTTTAGAGGAAGTGGAACCAGTCGAAATTTACAATCTGGGGGCGCAATCCCACGTTCGGGTAAGTTTCGACTCTCCAGAATATACGGTTGATACCGTTGGGATGGGAACGCTGCGCTTGCTAGAAGCCATCCGCGACTATCAACATCGCACCCATATTGAAGTCCGCTTTTATCAGGCTGGTTCCTCGGAAATGTTCGGCCTTGTCCAAGAAGTCCCCCAAAAGGAAACCACGCCCTTCTATCCCCGCAGTCCCTACGCCTGTGCCAAGGTTTATGCCCACTGGCAAACAGTTAACTATCGCGAGTCTTATAAATTATTTGCGTGTAATGGGATATTGTTCAACCACGAATGCGTTACTGCCCAAACCCCTGTTTTGATTCGGAAAGATGGTCTGATTGACATTTTGCCCATCGAAGATGTTGTTCCCCATCGGACTGATCCAAAACATGGCACTCGTTATACCACCGATTTAGCGCCTGAAGACCGATTTGAAGTCTGGGATGCCAACGGGTGGACGGAAGTAACTTGTATGACTGCTACTTGGAATGGCTTCAAACATAAGCCCAATAAAGTTGTTCATCATATTGCTGCCAGAGGAGCCGTATACCAGGCTACCACCGACCACGTAGTATTTGTAGCTGAAGGCGATGGTCATGCGGAGAAGCCAGCAGGTGAAGTAAAAGTAGGAGAATCTTTAGCATTAATCGATCTGCCCCAACCGACTGAACAGATTGATATCACAGAAACAGAGGCTTGGCTGCTAGGAATGATCGCGGCTGAGGGCTACGTCAGCGAAGAAGGAAAGGTGCAGGTGACCAACCAAGATGCCACATTGTTAGATCGGGTGGCAGCTTCTTGGCGTAAGGTAGCTGGGGGGACATCTTCACGGTATATTGCCCCCAGTGGCTTTGAGAATGGCAAGGATGTGATTCAACTCCGGCTTAATGGAGCGCGGGCTTATGGTCGCTACTTGCGCGAGTCACTTTATTCCCGCTCGGGAGACAAACGCATTCCCAAGCGGATTCTCAACGCTGGCGATCGCGAACGCTTGGCCTTTTTAGCAGGATTTCATGCCGGGGATGGACTCAAAAGTACGCCTTGCATTTACGAATTTCAAGGGTTTAAAACCGCTTCGGCAGTCATCGCGGCGGGTTTGTATTGGCTGGCGATAACCACACTCAATCAACGAGCCATCATTTGCACAGAAAACCGGGAAGGACGACTCTATTACCAAATCAATCTCAATTCACCTAACGTAGTTGGACAAAAAGGGCAGCATTTACGCAAACCCCTGGCTGAGGTAGTCAAGGCAGAAACGATCGATTATCAAGGTTGGTTATTCGATCTTGCCACTACTAGCGGGACATTTCACGCTGGAGTTGGTCAGGGATGGATACATAACAGTCCCCGGAGAGGCGAAACTTTTGTAACCCGGAAAATTACCAGAGCGATCGCGCGCATTCTTGCTGGAAAGCAGAAAAAAATCTACTTGGGCAATCTGGATTCTAAACGGGATTGGGGCTATGCCAAGGATTACGTGCGCGCTATGTGGCTGATGCTGCAACAGGAGCAGCCAGACGATTATGTGGTGGCGACGGGAGAAACCCACTCGATTCGAGAATTTCTTAGTTTAGCCTTTGGTTATGTGAATCTCAACTGGGAAGATTATGTGGAGTTTGACGAGCGCTATCTCCGCCCTGCTGAGGTAGACTTACTGATTGGTGACCCCAGCAAGACTCAACAAAAGTTAGGTTGGCAACCTTCAGTCACTTTCCCGGAATTGGTGGCACTGATGTTAGATGCGGATATGCAAGCCTTGGGCTTGGATGCCTTGAAGGTAGATGGCAAAGAAGTGTTACACGATAACGCCTACATTCGGAATACGGGGAATAGTATGCCCGATTAAATCGACCGCAGACTGCAACAATTTTGGAGGCTTGGAAAGTTGCAGTCTCCCAAACCCAGAGGTCAACCATCTGGCCTAATTAATTCGGCTGTGGAAGTAACAATCATTGGTCATAAAGGCAAAGGATATGGGAAGTATTGATTTAGGCAACAAGCGAATTTTAGTAACTGGCGGGGCAGGCTTTTTAGGTCGGCAAGTAATTAACTATCTCTGCCAAGCAGGGGCAGATCGAGATAAAATTTCTGTACCGCGATCGCGCGACTGCGACCTGCGGGTAAAGGAAAACTGCGATCGCATCGTCCAAAACCAAGATATTATCATTCACCTCGCCGCCCACGTCGGCGGGATTGGACTCAATCAAGCCAAGCCAGCCGAGTTGTTTTACGACAACTTAATCATGGGCGTACAGCTAATTCACGCCGCTTACCAAGCGGGGGTAGAAAAATTTACCTGTGTCGGGACAATTTGTGCCTATCCCAAATTTACTCCCGTGCCTTTCAAAGAAGACGACCTGTGGAATGGCTATCCAGAGGAAACTAATGCTCCCTACGGCATTGCCAAAAAAGCCTTATTAGTCCAACTGCAATCCTACCGCCAGCAGTACGAATTTAATGGGATCTATTTATTACCAGTCAATTTATACGGTCCAGAAGACAACTTTGACCCCAGCAGTTCCCATGTAATTCCGGCCTTAATTCGCAAGGTTCACGAAGCCCAAATTAAGCAAGAAAAGCAATTATTAGTTTGGGGCGACGGCACTCCCAGCCGAGAATTTCTGTATGTTGATGATGCGGCGCGGGGAATTGTTTTAGGGACTAAGAATTACAGTGGTAGCGATCCAGTAAACTTAGGGACAAACTACGAAATTACCATTCGCGATTTAATCCACTTAATCTCTGAGTTGATGGGATTTGAGGGCGAAATTGTCTGGCAAACCGATAAACCTAATGGTCAACCCCGGCGCTGTTTGGATACCGAGCGAGCCAAAGCAGCTTTTGGTTTCACCGCCGCCGTCGAATTTAAGCAAGGGTTGAAAAATACCATTGACTGGTATCGCCAGCACGCTGTATAGACCGATTGCCCTATCTTACTTAGTAGGGGCGAATGACCATTCGCCCCTACACCTAGCGGTTGGCTAAAGCTATATTATTTCAGTGCAACCGGAATTGATATTAAACGCAAAGGGATAAACTACTGGCAACCTTCTCGTCCATTTCCGGGAACTTTATCATTGCCAAATTGTCTGACATATTCCTGACTGTCTATCAACCCTCTAACCACAGTTTCGTAGCCTTGCTCTCGCATCACTCGCCGCCATGATTTTAACCCATTCTCGTCTGCGGGACGTGCCAACAAGTGTTCATAAAGTTTACCGACAGAATCTTTCAGGTTGTCGTCATCATAAAACCTGTTTTTATGTTCTTCAGAAGTAACTAAATTGTAGATCAATTGTCTAACGGTCAGATCTCCTCGCAGAGCTTTACCATATTCAATTAAGCCGTCATCGTCAACTGGACGTTCTAAGACTCGACAGTAGGCTTGACGCAAGAGGGCTTTAGCTTGATCGTTGGGGTAGGCATTAGCAACTGGCACTAAGAATGGGGTCAAAGATGCCAATAAAGCTACACTGATTCCCAAAGTAACGGCTTGTAATTTCCCTCCCACAGAGGTTATCGCAAGGCCGGGGAAATTACTTTTTCTAGGGTTAAATTTGGTGTTTGCATTCATTACTATTAACCTGTTATCTCTGAGTTATTTGGCTAGCAACTTAATACTATTGGGGATGGAAAGTTTTTTACATAGTTTGTCCGATGGCTGCCAGCTCGTCCCCAAGGCAGTATCAACGCTTAGGGTCTATTTTGACACTCCCACGGCTAAAGCACGTGGGATTCTTTAAGAATCCAGAATCTGATTTTTCAGTCCCTGTACCTTAAGGGCGTAGTCAATGCGCCCCTACCCATTCACGCTCACTGGCTTTCACCATGAGGCTTACGGCTACTTTTCTATTTTGAGCTTTCGTTCGCACTTTTCAACACTAGCCAGTTCGGTACACTCTATATCCTGTCTCTGCTTGCCTGTTCCTTAGTCTTGCACAGCATTGCTGGTAGTTTCTTTCTGGCGGGAGTTTCACCGACCTAGGATACTTCAACGTGCAGTTGATACGCCTACTTGTTCAGCACAAATCAATTATAGCATAGCATGGATTTGGTTAGCTTCGTACCTACACTAACCCGCCTTATATCCCACTGCTGAAGCCAGTGGGATATAAGGCGATTTCTATAAAAATTAAGAATTGGAGTGGAAGCAGAATTCAAAAATTTTTAATTCCCCTTTTCGGTGCTACTTGGCTGGGGTTTCCGGGCTGCGAACAGGCCAAATAATTCGCTTTTCCTGCGCTAATTGTTGAGAAACCGCTGCTGCTCCATAGCGATTGAGATGGCTGGGGTCAAGAAAGTAATGATATTGGTTTAGCCACAGTTGAGAAAAATTGATAAAAACAAATCCTTTATCTTTAGATAACTTCTCAACAGCTTGATTAAATTCTTGTTCGTAGCGACGGCGAAAAGGGTCTAAATATTCTTCCGTAAGCGGCAAATTGACAATGATTAAGGAAATATTTTGACTTTTGGTAAAGTTGGTCACAGCATTTAAAGCATCTCCCTGTTGTCCAGTCAATTGAAAATTGGCATAGTCGGAATCGTATTTACCGGAAACTTTCGGGAATTTTTGATAGTAAGTTTCGGGATCGAAGCGATTATCTAAGGGTAGAAAGCCACTGGAGTCGGTGGTAGCAACTTTGCTGTCACTAGCGGTTAGTGCTAGGAAGATTTTTAGGGGCGATAGCGTCTGACTAGGAGTAGTTGTAGGCGTGGGGGATGATGGAGGCGGGGGACAAGGTGTCACAGTTGCTGGGGGTTGGACAGGCCAACTGGGGCGAATTCCAGCTAGTATTTGTTGATAACCAGGAGAAGAAGCGATCGCATTATAAGTTCTATCTGTCCGTCCGCTGTTAAAGGCGCGAGTGCCATCCGCCCAAATAATTAATTTGGGCAATTGTTCGGGAGTCAGAACTTGCCGCAATAATAAATCAATAACTTGAGCCGTTGCCCCATTAATCCCAAAGTTAAAAACTTTTAATTCTCCCTTCCCTTGGGTGGCTAAAGATTGTTGCAACTGCTGAGGATCGACACCTTGTAAGGAACGGGAACTCCCCACAATTAATACATCTGGCACGCCCATCGCCGCAATGTAGGATAAATAAAGCAATAATTGTTCATCTAACAACTGGCTATTAAAAGTGGGAAAAGAGAGCAGAGAGCGATTCTGGAGGGCTTTTTGCTGGGCATTTTCTAAAGCTGCTAAATACTCCTTGACCTTTTTTTGAGCAAAAATCCGCTTGGGATCTTTCAGGGGAACGGTTTGTAATTGTTGAATGGCTTGCAACCAATTGACGGCAACAGCATTCCAATCAGCTGCCGAGCGAGCGGTTTTTGCTAATGCTTTGGCACTTTCAGCCAAATCTGTCCCCTCGGCGAAGGGATCGTTACTAGCATGACAGCTAACGGTTTGGGCAGTTGCCGCCTTTACCTGGGGATTGGACAGTTTATCGGAGGCACAGCCAGCAGCGAACAGCAATAAACTGGACTGAAGTACGGCAAAATAAATTTGAGAGGAATTCGACATAGGCGATCGCTTCACCAAAAAGAACTTCGATTTTCCAGATTAAACCCTAGGGGAGATAATTCGCATTTTCTGGAAAAACTGGGGGGAGATATCCACACCAGCATAAACCCAGGAAATTTGGCAATATAAAGAATAGCTGTAGGGTAAAAACAATGAATTCCACAATCCAATCGATTTACAACTGGTATCGGGAAACGATTCGCAATCCTAAGTATCGCTGGTGGTTGATTATCGGTTCGTTAATTTATCTGTTCAGTCCCATTGATATTTCCCCGGACTTCCTGCCCTTTGTCGGTTGGATTGATGACGGGATCGTTTTGACGCTACTGGTGACGGAAGTTTCCCAGATGCTGGCACAAAAGCTGAAGTCTCGGAATGATGAGGCGACTGCTGCCGCTAACAATGGCACAGCTGCCTCTTCAGAGACAGTGGACGTGAATGCTGTTTCGATGAAGTAATTAGCTAACTGAATAAGATTCAGGGAGGGTAAAGGCGATCGCGCTTTGCCCTCCCTAGTCTATTTTTGGGGATGTTAGGGGAAAAATCTGCTAGGATTCAACTAAATCGGGACTTACGCATAGCTTAGATTGATGACTCCCCCACCTGAATTAGAAACTGCCACTCAGAAAAGTTTAGACATTGCCCCCGCCACTGATGCGGCTCTAGATGAGTTGCCCGATGATGTGGAAATGCCTCTATTTGACCATCTGGAGGAGTTGCGACAAAGAATTTTTTATTCCCTAGGGGCGATCGCTGTCGGCATAATCGGCTGTTTTGTGGCAGTGAAACCCATTGTGCAGTTGCTAGAACTTCCGGCAAAAGGGATTAAATTTCTGCAATTGGCTCCAGGAGAGTATTTTTTTGTTTCCTTGAAGGTAGCAGGTTACAGCGGCTTACTGGTGGCTAGTCCCTTTGTGCTGTATCACATTATCCAATTTGTCTTGCCGGGATTAACTAGGCGAGAACGAAAGTTAATTGGCCCGGTGATGTTGGGATCGAGTTTTTTATTTGCCGGGGGATTGGTATTTGCCTATTTGTTGATGATCCCGGCGGCGTTAAACTTCTTTATCAACTATGGCGAGGGTGTAGTTGAACAGTTGTGGTCGATTGATAAATATTTTGAGTTCGTGTTGCTGCTACTATTCAGCACGGGATTGGCGTTTCAAATTCCCATTATTCAAATGCTCCTGGGGGTTTTGGGAATTGTTTCTTCTGGGCAAATGCTCGCGGGTTGGCGCTATGTGATTTTGGGAGCAGCGGTTTTGGGGGCAGTTCTGACACCTTCCACCGATCCCTTGACTCAATGCTTGCTGGCTGGAGCCGTACTTGGTCTTTATTTTGGCGGGATTGGCTTGGTGAAGTTGTTGGGGAGGTAATCAGTTTTGCCCCCTAAATCCCCCAATTCTGGGGGACTTTACTATCCTATTCCCCCCAAATTTGGGAGGTTAGGGGGGCAAGATATCCTAATCAATTGTTTCGCCCCCTAAATCCAAAATTCTAATCGCCGCTTTCCGGCTGCTTAACGATGCGAGATTCTAACCAAATTGGCACGGCGATCGCTGCTACCAACAGCACTAAAGCAATTAAGGCAAACTGCGCCGCCCAAGCAACTACTTGCTCTAGTGGTACTAGCTTTCCAGCAAAGAAAGATAATGTCACCATTAAAGTTCCCCAAGCTGTCGCTCCCGCCACGTTATAAACCATAAATTTGGGGTAGGGCATTTCCACAATTCCCGCCAAAGGCCCAGCAAACATCCGCAGCAGACTAATGAAGCGTCCGATAAAGACGGTTTTGCCCGCATTCTCGCTGAACTTAATTCGTAATTCAGCCAGTTTTTCTTCACTAATCCGGAAAACCTTGCCAATGTTAACCAGTAAAGGCCAACCGCCGTATCTACCAATCCAGTAGCCGAAGTTACCGCCGACAGATGCGCCAGCGATCGCTGCGCCCAATACTAACCAGTAATTTAGCTCTTTGCTGCCAGCTAAAAATCCACCAGCAATCGTAATTGTTTCCCCAGGAATGGGTATGCCCAGATTTTCCAGCAAAATCCCTAGGAAAACTGCCCAATAGCCATATCGATGGGCAATTTCCTGAACATTCTCCAGCGAAATAAATTCCAGAGACATTTAATTCAGAGTTTACAGAGCTTTACATCTCTAATATTGACCGAATACTGGACGACTTGCAAGCCCTGTTCCCTAACTAAGACTTCAAGTAGGGACTAATTCACCGGGACGCAGCCGCACCCATTTACCCATTTCGGTCTGAAAGCTTTCGCAGCCAACTACATCCCACTCCATCTCGATTAATTCAACATTGGTGCGAATATTAACGTTGATGCTGGGTTCAATGGCTTCAAAATCCGGCGTTTCCGTCAGGTGCGGGACTTGATGCTGGGCTTCTACGGCGTGGTAGGTAATGCAGCGATCGACGTAATAACAGTTAATGCAAATACACATAGGACAAGCCCTCAGTGCTTTATATTGTTAATCTAGCTCAGGCGCAAGTATATATGCTTAATCTAAAGTTTAATTTTTGTTAACTAAACCGCGATCTTTCTCAGAAAAGTGGCGATAGCGCTAGCGCGTATGCCTTGGGCAACGCTATGGGATCTCCGAACTCCAATCGTGCTGATAGAGGCATAAATAGAGCCTTTTATTCTTCCTTTAACTGATATCAATCGTAAATAAGGTTTTGCAAAACTCCAAAGAACAAAACTTGCCTTCTAAGTAAACTCGGCAGTAAGTATTCTAATATTCTTGATGCCACTCATCTGAATTAATAATTGGCTTAAAAAAGATGGATAGTAATCAAATACACAATTGGTATGACACAGAAGCAGTCCTTGAGCAAGAGTATGCTGATGAACTTTATGAGATATTACAAAATCAGTCTGATATAAATCAAAAGGATGATAGCTATACAATACTAATACATCTTGCTTGGACAGGCCGATTGGATCTGGTAAAGTTAGCAGTGGATGCAGGTGCAGATGTCAATATTATTACTACTAACGACAATTCATTTGCTCTGTATGAAGCGGCACGTAACGGACGGCAAGAAGTTTATGACTACCTAGCTCCATTAACATCTCCTGAACTTGTAGAAATAGCGACAAAAGCATTACCTGAAGGGATTATTTATCGCCAACGCAAAAATAATCATGCTGTTGAGGTATTTATTCATGCCGCACTTTTTGGAAATATTGATGCTGTCTCTGCGGCTATTTCTCAAGGTATAGATGTCAATACAATCGGTTCTAATGGCGAAGCAGCACTACATAAAGCTATAAGAAATAATCAATCATCAATTGTTCTCATTTTATTAGAAGCTGGAGCAGATATTAATAACAGTTGTAACAACGGTGAAACTGTCTTGATGTTCGCAGTTGCCTGGTTAAATACAAAAATTGTTCAAAAATTACTTGAACTTGGTGCAAATGTTAATGCAAAGGATGAAAATAACTATACTGCCCTTACAGTTGCAAAAAAATTAAGCAAACAAGTTTTGAATGAACCCAAATTGTCAGAAAAGTTGTCAGAAATAATTAAACTGTTGGAAAACTATGGAGCAATTGAAAATTAACTGTAGCTGCGGATAATTTTTAGTACATATCTACTATTTTGATTTTTTTGAGATGGGATTAATACATATAGTGTTATTCATCTGCTACTACGCTATATGTAGACATGACTGGTTTAATCACCCTAAAAGTCTGGTCGCGGATATTGGCACATCTGGAAATGCAAAAGATGCGATCGCTCCTTCTTTCAGGACTTGCTTTGAAGTATAGTTGCCATTGTCAGGGGCGCGGAAGACTGTAATTTGCTTGGCAAATAAATCCAATACCCAATATTCGGCAATTTCAGCCGAGGCATAAATAGTAGCTTTAAATTCCAAGTCTTTTTTCAAGCTGGTTTTAGCCACTTCTATCAGCCAAAAGATATCATTAGGCGCGGGATGGCGATCGCGATAGGCAGACTCTGGCAAGCGAACAATGGCAATATCTGGTTCTGGTTCTGAGTCAGATAAGGTAATGGGGCCATTAAAACGCACCTCTGCTTTCCCGGCTAGCAACTCTTCTAGATATCTTGCCCCTTGTTTAGCAGTAGTGTAATGAATTGGCGTTTCTGGACTCATTTCGACAATTTCCCCGGCGAGTAACTCTACCCGGCGATCGCGCAGAATGCCTACAGCAATCATCTGATGATAGTCGTTGACAGACCATTTGGCTAGGGTCTTCATTGCTGAATTACTCATAGTTCTTACCAACCTAAAAATGGCCTAACTCCGCTAATTTAGCTAATATTTTATCCGCTTTTTCCGCTGGCGGGTTTTGGGAATAGGTTTCTGAGCAGCAATTTTTTTTCGTTTGATTTGCCGATTTTTAAACCGTTTATAGGTAGAACTGCCCCAATCGCTCAAAGAGTGGCTCATTGCGCCCAATTCCAAGCCGATGTAGACTGCTAACCATTCCACAGGATGTTGGAAAAGCGATCGCTGAACTTCTTGAACTAAATATTGCCATTGCCACCCAGTACCCCAGAAAATCTGAGCAATACCACAGACAAATATTGCTACTAATGCCAGCCAGCTAGCTAAATACAAGATTCGCAGGGTTGTCCCAATGACAAAACCGTGAGATAAAAATGACCGATGGCGCAACCTCTTTTGGTAGGGTATCCAGAGTATCCGCAACCATCCCCAGCGCTGGAACTGTCGGGAGTAAATATCCAAGTCTGGGCCAAACATTAACCCGCTGAACAAAAACCCGCCAGATACTAGCAAAGTCAAATTGCCGCTCTGGGTATTGACAAAAGTCACTCCAGCTACTATGGGCAAGCTCCATAAAGTTATGCGATCGTGGGTACGACCAGATGGCATTTTTTTTAAAAGTCTGCTATATTAGATTAACGTGCATGAAACACGGGCGGTTAGCTCAGTGGTAGAGCGCCTGCCTTACAAGCAGGATGTCACTGGTTCAAGCCCAGTACCGCCCATCCCTCTCTCTATATTTGGTAGCTAAGGAATATTAGCCACACTAGCGCTAGTTCTTGCCAGAACTATGTATTGAGAGTTGTCCGCGAAGTTGTCCGCGAAAATATGTCTGGCAGTCGAGGACTGCTGTTGATGTAGGTTCTTTTGAATTTTGCGGCGAATATCGCGGATATTCCAACCAGTTAGTTGGGCTAGGGTTTGAGCTTCTTGTTCTTGGCGATCGCGCACTGATTTCTGATAATTATTCGCTGCTTCGCATTTCATTTCCCCAGTAAAAGGATGTTGCAAAATATAGCGTCCTTGGAAGAATTCGCTATTGCCAGTTTCTTGGAAAATCAAGTCTTCTGGGAACTTATTGCGAGTATAACGAACGTGGAGGCGAGTGATAAAGGTATCGGAATAGGAATCAGAATTGAGCCAAAATACCCCGGCTTCTTTCAGTTCTTCTGGATTCAGAGGATCGGCGGAACAAGGATCGCAACTACCAATATTCCAAGCATATTCTAGAAAAGCTACTTTTTTATCTTCTCGTTCATAGTTGTTCTGGAACATGGCTTTATAAAAATCGCCAAATTCATCTTTGACAAATAGAGGAACTGTCGAATTAGAAGGAACTTTTACTGTCCGATAATTGGTTAGCTCTATTTGACCTTTAGGCGATAGCAGATAGACAATTACATCCTGTTCGCTTTGAGAATTAATTGTGCCTAAGCGAATCGGCAGCATGAATTTGGCAGTGTTATAGGAAATTTGTAAAGGGCGTAAAAATTGATTGCCAGATTCGTCAAACTGCTCTAAATTAACTTTGGCAACAAAGAATTTCATGTTTTGGCGAATGTAGGGGCGAAATAGCCGTCTAGCATTGCGAGGAATTTTGTAGCCATTCTGATTTAACCAAGTTTCTAAACCGTTAGATTCTTTGGCACTGAGAATG
Source organism: uncultured cyanobacterium (assembly GCA_936920195.1). Taxonomy (GTDB): domain Bacteria; phylum Cyanobacteriota; class Cyanobacteriia; order Cyanobacteriales; family FACHB-T130; genus CAKZHE01. Next base: position 36,235 of record CAKZHE010000098.1, read on the forward strand.
ACAATATCGTATTCTCCGACAGTAAATTTGGCTTCAACTGTCACGCCTAAAGAATTTTCTCCTCTTTCGTTTCTGCGTTGACTGGCAGATTCTGTGATACTAGAAGGTGGAGCGGGATAAACTTGAGGAGCGCTAAACGCATCTAATCTTTCAATGATTTTGGGGTTGCTAACGCGGACTTGTTCTTGTTTAATTACTGAGGGAACAGGAACGACTAAAGCAAAGTCTTTGACATCGCCTTGATAGTCATTTGCCATAGTTAGAACGGTGCGATCGCCATCTCTGGCTAACACAACTTGCGAAGCTTTATTATATAGTTTGGCATCGGCTTTGGAAACATAAAATCCGCAAAATGCCCAAGCATTTGGGGCAAAGCATAAAGTGAGTAAAACGGCAATTATGGAAATGAGTAAAGATTTAAATGATCGCATAATAGGGGGAAAAGGGAACAGGGAATTGGGAATTAGGGATTGGGAATTGGGAATTGGGAATTGGGAATTGGGGATGAAATTATGGTTTCCAAATATCTCGCCAAAATGGTGTCGATTTACTTTGAGTTATCTGAGCTTTACGGCGGAGATCGCGGATATTCCAACCAGTTAATTGAGCTAAAGTTTGCAATTCTTGTTCCTGGCGATCGCGCACATATTGCTGATAATTATTCGCCGCTTCACACTTCATTTCCCCGGTAAAAGGATGTTGCAAAACGTAGCGCCCTTGGAATAGTTGTCCATTAGATGTTTCTTGAAAAATCAAGTCTTCGGGAAATTTATCGCGAGTATAGCGCACGTGCAACCGGGTAATAAAAGTATTCGCTAAGGCATCAGGATCGAGCCAGAATACCCCCGCTTCTTTTAATTCCTCTCGACTCAAAGGATCGGCAGCACAAGGATCGCAACTGCCCATATTCCAGGCATACTCTAGAAAAGCAACTTTTTTATCTTCTCGCTCGTAGGTTTTTTGGAACATGGCTTTATAAAAGTCGCCAAATTCATCTTTGACAAATAACGGAATTTCCGTATTGGAAGGAATATTGACTGTGCGGTAATTAGTTAGTTCCGCTTGCCCTTGGGGTGATAAAATATAAACGATTAAATCCTGTTCGTTTTGAGAATTAATTATTCCTAAACGAATGGGCAACATGAACTTTTTCGATTCATAGGCAATTTGCAAAGGGCGCAAAAATTGATAGCCAGATTTATCAAACTCTTTTAAGTTTACTTTGGCAACAAAGAACTTCATATTTTGGCGAATGTAGGGGCGAAATAGCTGCCTAGCATTGCGGGGAATCTTGTAGCCATTGCGATTTAACCACGTTTCTAAACCGTTAGATTCTTTGGCACTCAAAACAACAATATCGTATTCTCCCACGGTGAATTTAGCTTCGACTGTGACACCTAAAGATTTGCCTGTTTCTTCTTGAACTGCGCCACTGGTGGGAGTAACTCCTCCTATTGGTTTGCTTTCAGGGGGAGGTTGACAAGGATCGGGATCGAAGTATTCTACTAATCGAGGAGCGCTAAAAGCATCTAGTCTTTCAATAATTTTGGGGTTGCCAACATGGACTTGTTCTTGTTTAATGACTGAAGGCACGGGAACGACTAAAGCAAAGTCTTCTACTTCACCTTGATAGTCGTTTGCCATGGTGATAATAGTGCGATCGCCATCTCTGGCTAACACAACTTGCGAAGCTTGATTATATAGTTTAGCATCGGCTTTGGAAACATAAAATCCACAAAATGCCCAGGCATTCGGGGCAAAGCCAAGAACTAATAAAACGGCGATTATGGAAATGAGTAAAGATTTGAGCGATCGCATTTATTTCTCCTCATATTTTTACAATTGAAGAATTATAGATTCTGTAGGGGCAATCCCCCCGTGGTTGCCCCGTTAAATCGGGGTAGGCACGGGGGCGCTACCCCTACAGATTTTTACTTAATTCCAAATGTTTCTCCAAAAAGGTTCTGATTGATTTTGAGCCTCATTCACTTTCCGACGAATATCGCGAATATTCCAGCTAGTTAATTTTGCCAAGGTTTGAGATTCCTGTTCAAACCGGGCTGGTAAAGAGTTTTGATAAACTTTGCCAGCTTCACATTTCATATCCCCCTTAAAAGGATGACGTAAAATATATCTGCCTTGGAAAAACTGCCGATTGGAAGTTTCTTGGAAAATCAAATCTTCGGGAAACTTATCGCGACTATAGCGCACGTGCAGACGACTAATGAAGACGCTGGGAAAGGCATCTGGTTTGATCCAAAATACTCCAGCTTTTTTCAATTCTTCAAGATTTAATGGTTCTGCTGAACAAGGATCGCAACTAGCCATGTCCCAAGCATATTCTAAAAAGGCAATATTTCTACCTTCGCGGTTATAAGCGGTTTGAAACATCGATTTATAGAAATCACCAAACTCGTTTTTGACAAATAGGGGAACCTCCGCATCAGAAGGAATATTAATTGTCCGATAGTTGGTAATTTCCGCCTGTCCTTGAGGAGACAGAACATAGACAATCATATCTTGTTCGCCAGTGGCATTAATCATCCCTAGGCGAATTGGTAACATAAATTTAGGGGAACTATAGGCAATTTGCAAAGGGCGTAATAATTGCGAACCTGTTTTAGCAAACTCGCCTAAATTAACTTTGGCAACAAAGAATTTCATATTCTGGCGAATATAAGGTTGCAGTAGTTGATTAGCTCCTCTAGGAATTTTATAGCCATTGCGATTCAGCCAATTTGCTAAACCATCTGATTCCTTCGCACTTAGAATAGCAATGTCGTATTCCCCGACGGTGAATTTTGCTTCTACAGTTACCCCAAAAGCATTACTATCTTTTTTGGCATAACCTCTACTTTGAGTTCGTCCGTTTAAGAATACCCCATCAGAAAATCTGTCCCTGATACTACAGGGATCTTCATCAAAGTATTCCACTAATCTAGGGGCGCTGAAAGCATCTAATCTTTCAATAACTTTGGCATCGCCGACTTTGACTTGTTCTTGAATTAACAGCACTGGTACGGGAATCACAATGGCAAAGTCTTTGACATCACCTTGATAATCATTTGCCATTGTTAAAATACTGCGATCGCCATCCCTGGCAATAATAATCTGCGACGATTTATTATAGAGTTTGGCATCAGCTTTAGAAACATAAAAACCGCAGAATCCCCAAGCATAGGGAGCAAAGCACCAAACTGCCATAAAAGCGATGGTTATGGCAGTTAAAATCCGTAAAAGCTTCATAATTGCTAAATTTTTGATTCAGTTAACCGGGCAGAAACTAAGTTTTTCTGAGTTTTTAAAAACCAAGAGAAATTTGGTGCGACCCAAAAACGATCTATGATAATAGTCAGAGGTGCGATCGCAAACAAAGCCCAAAAAACCGCCGTCGGAATAAAAAACAAATTCCGCAAAATAAATGCTAAAATGGCAATGGCAGATGCCCAAATAACCCGCCCATTTGGGCTATTAGGAATCGAGCGCGGATCGGTAATCATAAACAGGGCAAATAGCCATAAAGAACCGCTACTCAACCGATGCGCCCAAACATCCCAAGTCCAACCCAACCACCAATTTCGCATCCCTTCTAACAAGGCATAGCTAATTAAAAAAGCGGCGCTGGTATCCCATCTGCCCACCTTTTTTAACACCATCGCCCCCGTACCTGCAAAAATAAATAGATATAACCATTCATCTCCCCATTGTCCAGGAGAAACCCAAGCATCGCCAGTTAAAACTAAAGCGGCAATAATGCCAAAATTACCAGGATTAAAAAAGTGTTTGCGATTCACTTGTAAAACAAATTTACTGCCAATGGCTAAAGTACCTGCCAGCACCATCGTCAAATAGTTATCGGCTCGCAGTAACAAACTTAATCCCAAACCAGTAATCAGAGCGCTCCGCCAGGAAGATTTCCAGGTAAGATTGAATAAAGAGCGATCTAATTGCCGAGCGACTAATACCCCTAAGCCCTGAACAATCAAACAAGTCGCAATTAGCGTTACAATTAATTCTGGTCGTAAAGTCCAGTCTCTCGTCCCAATGCCTAAGAATAGGAAGAAAGAGAGAAAGAGAATTTGGTAATCGCGAGCATCCTGTAGCAGCATAGCGGGAGAATAGAAGAACTCCCAAAATTTAACAACAAAGCGATCGCAGTTGGCGATGGTTACATTTTTGGTAACAGGGTAGAGAAGTTGCTATATAGCGCGTCTGAATCGTTATTATAATCGTAGGTTGGGTTGCGCGACAGCAAAACCCAACAAACCACTGATAAATGTTGGGTTTCCACTGTCGTTTCAACCCAACCTACGGGTATTGCCAGTTAACTGGTAGGCGGTGCGTTACGCTATCGCTAACGCACCCTACTAATACTCACCAATAACCTTAATAAACCCGCCCCTCAAGAGCAGTTAAACTAAAGCTGCTGCCTTGATTTCTAAAATCCGCGCGATCGCATCTTCCACTACTTTATCAGGTGTCGAAGCCCCAGAAGTAATTCCGACCACAACTTTGCCTGTCGGCAACCAGTTAGATTGCACTTCCAAAGGCTTCCCTAGGGGTTTATGTTCAATCGCATTGCCAGGAAGAATCCTTTCGGCACTATCAATATGATAGGAAGGAATGTGCCGCTCGAAGGAAATTTCTTGCAAGTGGGTAGTATTAGAAGAATTGAAACCACCAATCACTACCATCAAGTCTAATTCTTCGTCTACCAACTTGAACATGGCATCTTGGCGTTCTTGGGTAGCATCGCAAATAGTGTTGAAACTTTGGAAATGCTTGTTTAATTCGGCGGGATTGTATTTTTTCATCATTGTCCGCTCGAACAATTTGCCAATTTGCTCTGTTTCATTTTTGAGCATTGTGGTTTGATTGGCAATCCCCACTTGTTGTAAATCTCGATCGGGATCGAAACCAGCGGAACAAGCACGGCTAAACTTAGTTAGGAACTCTGTGCTATCGCCGCCATTTAAAATATAGTTGCAGACATATTCCGCTTCTGCTAAATTCAACACAATCAGGTATTTATCGGCAAAGGAGCTAGTGGCAATAGTTTCTTCGTGGGAATATTTGCCGTGAATAATCGAGGTGTAATTCTTTTTCTTGTGCTTCTCCACCGTATTCCACACCTTAGATACCCAAGGGCAAGTAGTATCCACCATCGTGCAACCCTTCTCTTGCAGGATTTGCATTTCTTGGACGCTAGCACCAAAGGCAGGTAGAATCACTACATCCTGACTGGCAACTACAGAAAAGTCTTTTTTACCCTCAATAACGGGAATAAATTCTACGCCCATATCTTGCAACCGCTGATTCACCGACGGGTTATGAATCACTTCATTGGTAATCCAAATTTTTTGAGTAGGGAAATGCTGGCGAGTTTCATACGCCATTGATACGGCTCGCTCTACCCCCCAACAAAAGCCAAAGGATTCAGCTAGTTTGATGGTGACATCGCCCTGTTGGAGTAGATAATTATTTGCCCGAATTTCTTGGATGAGGGAACTTTGATATTCCGAATCGAGTACCTTGGCAACTTCGGCTTTATGTCCAAATCCTTGCCGATGGTAGTTGTCTGAGTGGTTTAATGCCAGTTTAAAAGCTCTTGTATCCATTGTTGTTAACGGTTAATTTACTGAATGGGGTTGAAGTTGAGCAAAGATTTGCAAAGCCGAGCGCCAAACTAAGTAACCTTGAGGATTGAGGTGCAAACCATCCGTACTTAATTCTGGGCGCAAATTCCCTTGAGCGTCGGCAAACAGGGGATACAGGTGCAGATAGTTTGCGCCTTCGGCAGCAGCTATCTGTTTTAACTGTTGGTTGAGTTGCCGGATGCGGAGATTGGGAATTTTGAGGAGGCGATCGCGTCCTTCCCAAGTTGATTTAGCATCAGCATGGGGCAGAATCGACTGCACCACGATTTGCGCCTGGGGATGAATCTGCCGCAGATAGTGGATAATCTGTCGCTGATTTGCTAGCAGTGTCTCATCTTTGACTCCCCGAAGCAAGTCATTAATCCCAATCATCACAAAAATTGTTTCCGGCTGAGTGCCATCAAACAAACTCAATCTTTTCAGCAATCCCTTGGAGGTTTCCCCAGAGATGCCTTGATTTAACCATACCCGTTCTGGGGGTAACAAATCCGTGGGAAACCACAAGCTGAGGGAATCCCCTGCCAACACCGATAAATTTCGGGGCTGTTGGGTGGCAATTACTTCTGCTTCCTTCCCCAATTGCGCTACCCACTGCTGATAATTTAGCTGATGGCGGGGACCCAACTCCGCTCCTGAAGTCAGATTTTTCGCTAATAGGGGTAGGCGGCGGTTTTCGGGGGGGGATTGTAGGCTGTTGGGAGCGCTGGCTTGGGAACTAGCCAAAAACCAATTATCCCGTAAAAGGAGGAGAGCGATCGCCAGCACAAATAACCCGTTTGCCAACAGGGAGAGCAAAACCCAACCAGGTAGTTTCTGAAAGCGCGTGGACACTAGACTGGATTTATAGAAAAATACGGGAGCCTGAAAACCGCGTAACTGCTGATTCTCAATATAACCCTTGATTGTTGCACTTAGACTAGAGTTGAGGAAAAATTTGAGGGTTCAAGGGTATTTGATTATATCTGGGGAATTTTTTTAACGCAAAGGGCGCAAAGGGGAGCGCAAAGGACGCAAAGGGAAGAGAAAATGGTAGCTAGTCACTAGGAAATCAACATTGATAGAATTAACTTAGAGCTTTCTTTGATTGCACCCAAGCTCGAAAAGCTTTCATAGTTTTATTTCTGCCCTCAATTTTACTCTGTTCTAAATACTTAGGAATTACCTCAGTTAAGGGAAAGCCTGGAAAATGAGGACTTTCGTCAGATTTGAGATATTGTCCCGACTCTAAGACATTAATTTCTAGTTTTGTGCCATTAAACCGCCACAGTTCTCCTACTCCTAATACTTGATAATTATTCAAGTGCGTTCGAGAAGTGATATCAATCTCAATTGCTAAATCTGGCGGGGGATCTACAGTTAAATCAAGGCGATTTTTCCCTCTTACTGCTACTTCGTTCTTGATATAAAAACAGCTATCCGCTTCTAGCCCTTGGCTCATAGCTTCACTTTTAAAAGTGGTAGAGGCGAGATTCCAGAATTCCATATTAAGTTCTTCTAGCAGTTGTTCGTACATCTGCCAGCTAACATTAGTCATTAGGAGTTGTTGCCCAGGTGGAACTATGATTTGTTGGAGTGGGATTTGCATATTTTTTTGACCAGGTAACAGGGAATATTGCCAGGATTTGCGACAATAGGAAATAAAGGCATCGTAGATGAAGATTAATTTTGGGCGGGAAGTTTGCGGTAATCTGGCTGCGGCACAGGAGCGGGAATGGCTGGTAACTAACGGTTTGGGCAGTTATGCTTCGGGTACGGTGGCGGGGGTGCTGACTCGTTGCTATCACGGGTTGTTGGTGGCAGCGCTGAAGCCGCCGTTGGCGCGATCGCTCTTAGTGACTAAAATTGATGAAACTATTCAGTACGATGGTCATCATCATCGATTATTTGTCAATCGCTGGGCGGATGATATTGTCGATCCTAACGGTTATTGGTATTTGGAAAGTTTCCATTTAGAGGGAACAATTCCGGTTTGGCGGTTTGCGGTGGGGGATGCGTTACTGGAAAAGCGCATTTGGATGGCGGCGGGGGCAAATATCACTTACGTTTACTACCAATTGGTGCGAGGCAGTCAACCTCTAGTGTTGTCTTTTAAGGTGTTGGTGAATTATCGGGATTACCATACCCGCACGAAGGATAATAGTTGGCGGATGGCGGTGCAGCGGCGGGAAAATGGCATGGGAGTAACGGCTTTTCCGGGAGCAGTACCATTTTATTTGTTGGCAAATCGCGGGGAGGTGACAACCGCCCACAATTGGTACAACAATTTTCAGTTGGTGGCAGAGGGCGATCGCGGTTTATTTGACTTGGATGATAATCTGTATGTGGGGAGTTTTCAGGCTACCATTGCCCCGGCAGGAAATCTGACTTTTGTGGCGAGTACGGAAGTTAATCCTAGTTTAGAGGGAGCGATCGCCCTGCCGCAACGTCAGGCTTACGAACAGGAGTTAATTCAGCGCGCCAATTGGCAATCAGCGCCAACCTGGATTAATCAATTGGTTTTAGCTGCGGATCAGTTTATCGTTAACCGTCCCCTGCCAGATCAACCGGAGGGTAAAACAATTTTGGCAGGTTATCATTGGTTTGCGGATTGGGGCAGGGATACCATGATTGCTTTACCTGGTTTAACTTTAGCGACCAATCGTCCCGAAATAGCGGCGGCAATTCTGCGAACTTTTGGGAAATATGTCAATCAGGGGATGTTGCCGAATAATTTCCCCGATGATGGCAGGCAACCGGATGAGGGTAGTTACAATACTGTTGATGCGACGTTGTGGTATTTTGAAGCGTTGCGGCAATATTATGATGCTACAGGCGATCGCCAACTGGTTGCGGAACTATGGTCAGTTTTAGTAGAAATTATCAATTGGCACGTTCGCGGAACCCGCTACAATATTCACCAAGACTCCCAAGATGGATTGATTTATGCTGGTAAAATCGGGACGCAGCTAACTTGGATGGATGCCAAGGTTGATGAGTGGGTAGTTACTCCCCGGATGGGCAAGCCGGTAGAAATTAGCGCTCTGTGGTACAACGCTTTGAAAACGATGGTTTTGTTTGCCGAAAAATTAGGTAAACCTAGCCTAGAATATCAGGCGATGGCGGAAGTAACTTTAAACGGGTTTCAACGATTTTGGAATGCTGACAAAGGTTATTGTTTTGATGTTTTGGATACGCCTACAGGTAATGATACTTCCCTCCGCCCTAATCAAATTTTCGCCGTTTCCCTCTCCGAAAGTCCCTTAACTCCCTCCCAACAGCAGCAAGTTGTGGAAATTTGCGGGCGTTATTTGCTCACTTCCTATGGTTTGCGGAGTCTGGCTCCGGGAGAAGCAGAATATCAAGGGAAATACGAAGGCGATCGCATTAGTCGCGATGGGGCGTATCATCAAGGAACAGTGTGGGGATGGTTAATTGGGGCATTTGCGATCGCTCATTGGCGAGTTTTTAAAAACCCAGTTCAAGCGCGAACTTTCCTGGAACCAATGGCACAACACTTACAAAATGCAGGTTTAGGAACTATTAGCGAGATTTTTAATGGTGATGCTCCCATCCAGCCCAAAGGTTGTATTGCCCAAGCTTGGTCAGTAGCAGAAGTATTGCGAGCTTGGCGAATCCTTGAAGATTGATTATAACCTCTTTTGATTATGATTGCTCAAAATCCTCAAACCTATGCAATTCATCAACCCCAAAACCGACTTCGCTTTTAAAAAGATCTTCGGTTCTTCAGAAAACAAACACATCCTCAAAAGCTTTCTCAATGCCTTAATCTATGAAGGCAATCCCGTAATTGAGGACTTGGAAATTATTGACACTGCCCTATCTTTAAAGATCTCTGGATTGAAAGACAGTTATCTGGATGTGAAGGCCAAAATCAATGATGGCACGACAGTGATTATTGAGATGCAGGTGTTAAATGTGGCTTCCTTTGCCAAACGAGTGATTTACAATGCGGCGAAAACCTATGCTAATCAACTGGGTAAGGGCGAAGGCTATTCTAAGTTAAAGCCAGTGATTGCTTTAACGATTACTGATTTTGAGATGTTTCAAGATCGGGCTAAGGTGATTTCGCATTTTCGGTTTAAAGAGGTTGAGGATTTATTTGATTATCCTGAACCAGAAATTGACTTGTTTTTTGTAGAACTGCCGAAATTCAAAAAGGATTTGGAGCAATTGGAAAGTATTGCTGATAAATGGATATATTTTATCAAGAATGCGCCTTCGTTGGAAATCATTCCTGGCAAGATGGGGGAGGTGTCGGAAATTAATCAGGCTTTTGAGATGGCGAATGAAGCGAATTTAAGTTTGGCGGAGTTGGAAGGTTTAGAAAAAAGGGAGATGGTGATTGAAGATCAGCGAAATTTAATTGTGAGAGGATTGCAAGAGGGATTGGAAAAGGGCTTGCAAAAAGGATTGGAAAAAGGACGACAAGAGGGACTTGAAGAAGGAATGAGAAAAAGAACTTTGGAAATTGCCAGACAACTTTTAGATGTTCTTGACGATCAAACTATTATGCAGAAAACAGGTTTGACATTGGAGGATATTCAAGGATTAAGGCAGGGATAATCGAGGAAAACGATCGACTAAGACTCAGTATATATTCACCCATTTTTATGTCAGTAGATTTTACGGTGGCTATTCCTACTTATAATGGAGAACAGCGCCTGCCAGAGGTTTTAGAAAAACTGCGGGAGTGTGGCTGGGAAAGCGATCGCTTGCTTCCAGACCTAACTTGGGAGATTATCATTGTAGACAACAACAGTAGCGATCGCACTGCCGAAGTTGTCCAAACTTTTCAAACCCATTGGTTGCCGAAATATCCCTTAAAATACTACTTTGAACCCCAACAGGGTGCAGCCTTTGCTCGCCGCCGTGCCATCCAAGCTGCCCAAGGGGAATTAATCGGCTTTCTCGATGATGACAATTTGCCCGCTGCTGATTGGATAATAGCTGCTTTTCTGTTTGCCCAAGATCGTCCCCAAGTCGGAGCTTTTGGCAGTCAAATTCACCCACTTTATGAAACCCCACCACCGGAAAATTTCGAGCGCATTGCCCCATTTCTCGCGATTACTGAGCGTGGTTCTCTGCCCTTAAAATATCAGCCTAGTCAAAAATTACTGCCCCCATCGGCGGGTTTAGTGGTAAGGCGAAATGCTTGGTTAAATAGCCTTCCCCCCAATCAAATTTTGACAGGCAGAACTAACCAAAGTATGCTTACCAGTGAAGATTTAGAAATGCTGTCTTGGATGCAACACGCAGGTTGGGAAGTCTGGTATAATCCCGCCATGCAGGTTTGGCACAAAATTCCCAGTTCTCGCTTAAGTAGAGATTATTTAATTCCCTTTTTTCGAGGGATTGGCTTAAGTCGCTATGTAACTAGAATGTTTGGATTTAAATCTTGGCAAAAACCCCTAGCTTTATTCGCCTATACTATCAACGATCTGCGTAAAATCCTGTTTCACTTACTCAAGCACGGTACTGAAGTTAATCGCGATTTAGTTGCTGCCTGTGAATTGCAACTATTTCTCAGTAGTCTCGCCAGTCCTATTTATTTGTGGAAAAATGGCTATTTTAAGGATAAAAAGTAAATGGCGGAAAAAGAAGTTACTTTAGACTTTACAATCGCTATTCCCACTTATAACGGAGCTAGTCGCTTGCCAAAGCTTTTGGCAAGATTGCAACAGCAAAAGAACGTTGTTGAAATTAGTTGGGAAATCATTATTATTGACAATGATAGTCAAGACAATACAGCAAAAATAATTAAATCATATCAAAATAATTGGCAGCAAAACTACCCGTTAAGATACTTTTTAGAAACTAAACAGGGAGCAGCTTTTGCGAGATTAAGAGGTGGAAAGGAAGCGAAAGGAAAATTAATCGGCTTCATTGATGATGATGTTTTGCCAGATTATAATTGGCTGGCAGAAGCGTGGAAATTTGGATGCGATCGCCCTCATATTGGCGCTTACAGCGGTTCAATTCATGGCGAATTTGAATCTCCGCCGCCGGAAAATTTCGACAAAATTGCGGGCTTCTTAGCCATTAGGAAATATGGCAATCAAGCTCAACTATTCGATCCTCCAAATTTAAGACTTCCTCCCACCGCCTCCCTCGTAGTCAACCGACAAGCTTGGCAAGAATCCGCCCCTATAAATCCAGTTTTAATTGGCAGAGTTGGGGGAAAGATGTTGGGAGGAGAGGATTATGAAATGTTAATCCACATTCATAGTGCAGGTTGGGAAATATGGTATAATCCAGCGATGAATAGCTACCATCAAATTCCCAGTTGGCGACTAGAACGAGATTATTTACTCGCCCTAGCCTATCATTCTGGCTTGCCTACTTGTTATTTGCGATCGCTGTCTGCACTACCTTGGCAAAAACCACTAATTGCCATCAAAATTATTTTAGGCAGCTTGCGAAGAATGTTCTTAATTAGCCTTAAATATCAGGGGCGCGTCAAGACGGATTTAGTGGCAGCTTGTGAATGGCAATTTTTCTGGGGAAACATTCTCAGTGTCTTTTACTATATTTTAAATTGGAGTCGAAAATCAACCTAACTGCTAACTTTATGGAAATTTCAGTTGCTATTTGTACTTATAATCGTGCCGACAGATTGACACTATCCCTAGAAAGTCTCTGCCAGCAAACTTTAACATTTGATGATTTTGAAATTCTGGTCATAGATAATGCTTCTAGCGATCGCACCCCCCAAGTTTGTACCGAGTATCAATCCTCCCTCCCCAATTTAAAATATATTTATGAACCAGTACGGGGTTTATCCAAAGCTCGCAATACTGCCTGCCAACAAGCTCAAGGGAAATACATTGCCTATTTAGATGATGATGCGATCGCTTGTCCAATTTGGCTAGAAACAATTTTACAGGTTTTTAAAAACATCCAACCCACCCCAATCGGTATGGGAGGAGCCATTTATCCCCTCTGGGAAATTCCTAAACCAGAGTGGATGCACAAATATATGGAAGACCTATTTACTGTGCTAGACTATGGCGATCGCCCTCGGTGGTTTGAGTCAGATAAATTCCCCTACGGGGCAAACATGACTTATCAGCGCCCAGCTTTATTAGCAGTGGGTGGATTTAGCGAAAATTTAGGGCGAAAAGGGCAAAACTTATTATCGGAAGAAGAACATTTATTAAACCTGCAATTGCAAAACCAAGGAGGAAAATTTTACTATCATCCCCAAGCCGCCGTCGAACATTGGATACCCAAAGAACGGATTAATCCTAATTGGTTAGTCCGACGCAGTTATTGGCAAGGCAGATCGGTTGCCATGGTAAATCAACTATTAGGAACTCCCCTACCCCAGTTGCGTTGGGAGAGTTTTCAAAAACTCGTCCATTGGATGAATTGGAAAAGAGCGATCGCCCAATTATGGCCTAATCAAAAAGTGCGAATTTGGACGCGAATTTGGCTATATTGGCATTGGGGCTATTTTTATCAAATTTGGTTCAATCTTCCCCCCAAGCAATAAACTAATTATGGGTTTTACCACTCCCGCAGATTTGCAACAACAATTGCACCAAGCCTTAAGCCACTTAGGTAGCTTACCCGAATGCGTACTTTTAGACTATCCTGATTATCTAAATATTGGCGATCATCTGATTTGGTTAGGCACAATCTTTTATTTAACTGATGTTTCTGCCACCCACATCAAATATATCGCCAGCATTAACAGCTTTTCCGCCGCCGAAATGGATCAACACCTCGGCGATGCCCCCATTTTATTACAAGGAGGAGGTAATTTAGGCGATAATTGGCAGCGCCATCAAAAGTTCAGAGAACATATTATCAATAAATATCGCGATCGCCCCATCTTCATTCTACCCCAAAGCATTTATTTCTCCCAACCCGCCGCCCTCCAACAAGCCGCCCAGATCTTTAACTCCCATCCCAACTTAACCATATTTGTGCGCGATAACTACAGCCATCAAATTGCCCAACAAGCCTTCCATCAATGTCGAATTATTAAAGCTCCCGATATGGCATTGCAAATGGTAGGAATGCCGGGATTAACTGCCAAAACTCCCCAACAAAAATCTCTACTTTACCACTGCCGGGAAGACTCAGAGCTAAATCCCGCCTTTTCTCCTCAGCAAATCAATCTGCCCAATTTAACAATTCAAGACTGGATTTCTTACCAATGGATTTATCGAGAAAAATTAGGCGATCGCCCTGAGTGGTATTGGCGCTTACCTGGTATAATTCGCCTAATTAGAGAAGGTTGGCAGCGCGGTTTTTCCCATCCCCAAGAATGGATTTCGCGCCAGCAGTGGCAACACTGGCATCCCTACAACTCTAAACTTAATTCTTTAACCCATGCAACTTGGCATCAAAAATCTTGGAGCCTAATGCACAGCGGCATTTACCAATTTCAACAGTATCATTTAGTAATTACTAACCGCTTACATGGACATATTACCTGCTTGCTGTTGGGGATTCCCCATATTTTTTTACCCAACTCATACCACAAAAATGAATATTTTTATCAAACCTGGACAGCAGAAATTCCCTTTTGTTGCTTTGTCAACGATGCTACCCAAATTAAAGTTGCTATTGAAAAAATTTTCTAAGTTGTCTATGTGTCCCGCTCTTATTGCCAATAGTTCTCACAGAGATAATCTTGATATCTGCGAAGAATCAGAAGATATCTCCAGAAATTACCGACTAGCCTAAGCAGGATAAGGATTTTAGACCGATCTTGAGAAATGCGTAGCAGATGTGAATTATGATTGTTTCTTCAAGAATGGGCTGGATTATTAAGTTTTTGTAGATTATGGCATAAAATCGCTAGATAAAGGTAAAATCCCTAGTTGGGATCAACCTTTAGGGGATTGCTTCTTGCTCAAAGACAGGGATCTAAATCCCCGTGGATTTATTCAAGTGACCACCATGATTAAAAATGAAACCCCGTCTAGTACAATTGAACAAAAAGTTGGTGAAGAGGTCATTCAAGGGTTAACTCAAACCCAAAAAACCTTACCTGCCAAATATTTATACGATGCTCGTGGTTCAGAACTATTTGAGCAAATCTGTGATTTGCCAGAATATTACCCCACCAGAACCGAAGCCGCAATTTTGCGTCAATATGCCCCTGAAATTGTCCAAATCACAGGTGTTTGCGAACTGGTAGAGTTAGGTAGCGGTAGTTCCACCAAAACTCGTCTGTTGTTAGATGCTTATCAAAACCTAGGACAATCTGGTAAATATGTACCGATTGATGTCAGTGAAAGCATTCTTCAATCCAGCGCCCTGCAACTGCAAAAAGACTACCCCAACCTCCAAATTGAAGCATTTGTGGGAACTTACGAACAAGCTCTTGCCCAGTTTCAACCAACATCTTTCCCCGCGCGGATGATTTTCTTCCTGGGGAGTTCCATTGGTAATTTTACCCCCCAAGAGTGCGATCGCTTTCTCCAGCAAGTCACCACCGTCCTTGCCCCAGGAGATTACTTTTTGATTGGCCTTGACTTGCAAAAACCCCAACCAATCTTAGAAGCCGCCTACAATGATGCCCAAGGAGTTACTGCTGCCTTTAACTTGAATATACTCTCCCATTTGAATTGGCGATTTCAAGGCAACTTTGACCTTAACTTGTTTACCCATCAAGCCATCTACAACCAAGCTAATGCTCAAATTGAAATGCACCTTTATTCCCAAGCCAGTCATTCTGTCTCCCTCAATGACCTAAATTTAGACATTTCCTTTCAGGCTGGAGAAAGTATTCTCACGGAAATTTCTCGCAAATTCGATTTGGAAACCATCCAGGCACAACTAGCCGCCAAAGGACTAAACACCGTTAGGATTTGGACAGATGAACAACAGTGGTTCGGGTTAATTCTTTGCCAAGCTTAATCATTTACCAAGCAACAACGACATTTTCAGAGAAAACTATGGAACCTGTTTGGAATACACTCAAAAACATCAATTACTCCGGTATCCCCATCGCCAAAATTGTTCTCGCCCTAATTATCTTAATCGCCGTACAATTTTTAAGGCGGTTTTTTGTCGAAGTGATAGTTAAAGGTGTGGAGCGGTTTACCAGTAAAACAGAAACCGAACTGGACGATGAATTGATTGCCATTATCAAGCCATCCTTAAGCTTGCTAATTCTGATTGGTGGATTCTGGATAGTTAAAGAGATCCTAGCTGATAACATTGGAGTGCAATTAAGCGAGACAATTACTAGGATTCTCAACTTAAGCGTTGTTTTCATCGTCGCCTACGTTGTTTATAGCGCGGCTTCTATTCTAGGCCAGATCATTGCTAATCTCGTTCTACAAACTGAAACCGAACTGGATGAATTACTGAGGCCATTAATGCCAAAGGTTTTTCAATCGGCAGCCATTATTGTCATCACCATCAAGGTAAGTGAAATCTTTTTAGGCCAATCTGCCGCCGCGCTAGTGGGCTTATTAGGCGGTGCTGGCATCACTTTGGGTTTGTTGTTCAAAGACATTGTGTATGACTGGTTCTGCACCATCATTATTTACTCAGATGGTCTTTATCGACCAGGTGATTGGGTAGGCATATCCGGTATAGATGGTTTCGTAGAAATCAAAAATATTGGCTTTAGAACTACAACACTCCATCTCGCCAAGTGGGGTTCCATTGTCAAAATGCCGAACTCTAGAATGATTGGCGGAATTGTGGAAAATTGGTCGCAAAATCCTGGTAAAGAATTAAAGTGGGGTTTGAACGTTGTTTTGCACATCGAAAATATTTCTGCCCAACAAACTGCTAGAATTTGTGAAAAATTGCAGAAAATTCCCCCAACTATTGCTGGTTTTTCGGAATCATGCACAGTTCGATTCAAAAAAATTGAACTCAATGCCAGGATTATTGAAATCATGGCCTTTGTCAATGATGACAATCTTTACTTTACCGCCGAGAAAGAATTAAACCTAGCGATTTTAGAGCTATTGGAGCAAGAGGGCATTGATTTCTTGTCAGTGCAACTCATGACAGATCCCGGAACATATAAACACCTCCAACAGGCTGCCAAAAACTGAAGCTAAAATTCAGTTGTTGATGTTTCCTACAATTCAATAAACAGGGAACAAAAAATTTCTCAATATCCCCTTAACAAAAGGGGATATTGACTTGCAAACCAGCAATTTTTATACCATGAACATTCTGCAATCCGTTGAATCTCCCAACTTAGATAGCTGTAATTCTCAAGTCATTCTTGATTACTTTCAAAATGCTTGGAAACTGGAAGATCTACTTTTGAAAAGCTTGATTGAAGACGAAACATTTTATCTCAATCCTGACCCGCTGAGAAACCGATTTATTTTTTATCTAGGACATTCAGCAGTTTTTTACATCAATAAATTGATCCGGGTAGAACTATTACGAGAACACCTGAATTCCCATTATGAAACCTTGTTTGCAGTTGGGGTAGATCCCGAAAATCCTGAAGAACTTAGTCATGCACTATCGAGAATTAAATGGCCTCAAGTTGCCGAGGTTTGGCAGTATCGAGATCAAGCCTACTCCCTGCTTTCAGAATTTATTCAGAAAACCCCAATTACCACTCCAATTCGGCCCAATCATCCTCTGTGGGCATTAATGATGGGCTTAGAACACCAGCGAGTTCATATTGAAACATCTTCCATGTTAATTCGGCAACTGCCAGTGGCAAAACTGGAACGTCCGACGCAATGGCAATATGCTCCTACTAATGGGAAGATTCCTGAAAATGAAATGATTGCTGTGGCGGGGGGAGTGGTTAAACTGGGCAAACCAGAGAATTCTTCTACCTATGGTTGGGATATTGACTATGGCGATCGCACTATTACAGTACCATCTTTCTTAGCCAGCAAATATCTGATTACCAATGCCGATTTTCTGCATTTTGTCAAAGCTGGCGGTTACGACAATCAAGAATATTGGGATGAAGAATCTTGGGCTTGGAAAACTGAATGTAATATCCAACATCCCAAATTCTGGATACCCGATAATGGCAGCTACAAATATCGCGCCATGTTTGATGAAATCGAGTTACCCTTAGATTGGCCTGTGGAAGTAAATCATTATGAAGCAATGGCTTACTGTCGCGCTCAAGGGCAAGGGACTCGCTTAATGAGCGAAGCTGAATGGCATCTAGCTACCTATGGAAATGGTTTGGTAGCAGACGCAGATAATTACAATCTGAATTTAAAATTTGGTTCGCCTACCCCCGTCGGTTCCTTAACAACTGCCAAAAGTCCCTCTGGATTGTATGATTTGCGCGGGAATATTTGGGAATTGTTAAGCAACAACTTAGATCCCTTTCCTGGATATCAAACTCATTTTCTCTACGAAAACTATTCTGAACCCTTTTTAGATGCCAAACATAATATGATGTTAGGCGGTTGTTGGATTACGAATGGAACTGAAGCCTTAGAACATTACCGCAATTGGTTCCGTCCCTATTTCTATCAACACGCTGGGTTTAGAATTGCCCAAGATATTCCCAATTAACACTGTGTTAAATCGGGGCAATCCCCCCGTGGTTGCCCCGATGTGTAGGGGTAGGCACGGGGGCGCTACCCCTACAGATTTACATAAATGATTCAGACGCGCTATATAATATCATTCCATCTTTAGCAACTGCTTTGCCTTTTCTAACCGATAGCGCTGCAAAGGTTGCTGCCTAATGTCTTCCTCTAATTGGGCAATAATATAATCCAAAATTAAAATGTTAGCATCGGCACGCTTACAGATTTCCTGCACTTTGGCAGATGTCCTTTTTACAGTTTCTATATCCGGTTTTTTTCGTTGTTCGTTCATGGGATATTAAAGTTCCTTTTTTCTTCTTGAATAGTGGCTTCTAAGGCATTACTAGTCGCCTCTGCATCATCAATTGAACGATATCGCGATCGCTATATTATTAATTTTTGTCACATCAGGGCAAAGCAGTTCGGAATAAATATCCGAACTGCCTGCTGTTCAAACTTCCTTAGTCGGAAGATTGAAGTCTAAACTGAGACGCTGGCGCGGATTTCGGCGGGTTTAACCGTTGTGCCAGGGGCATACAGTTGGGCGACATAATCTGCTAGCATCCGGTCAGTATTAAAGGCGGGAGAATTGGTCTTGATAGACGCTTTCATCACCTTAATCCAATTGTGGGGAATGCCATTGGCATCTCGGTCATAATAAAGAGGGACAATTTCCTCTTCTAGCAAGGAATAGAGAGATTCAGAATCAATCTTGTCTTGCAATTCTTGGTCGCTGGTGTGGGCATCTTCCCCAATTGCCCATCCATTAATACCTTTGCCATTGGCATCGGCTTTGTAACCTTCGCACCACCAACCATCAAGAACGCTGCAATTTATTCCGCCATTGAAGCAAACTTTTTGACCGCTGGTGCCAGAAGCTTCTAGGGGACGGCGAGGATTGTTTAACCAAACATCAACACCTTGAACTAATTTTTGTCCAGTGTAAATGTCATAGTTTTCAATTAAGGCCACTCGGTTGATGATTTTTTCCTGACGACACCAATCCATTAACCGTTGAATAATCCGTTTGCCTTCTTCATCGTGGGGATGAGCTTTGCCAGCAAAGATGATTTGGACTGGACGCTCGGTATTACCAAAGATCCTTAAAGCGCGTTCTGCATCCCGCAACAGCAAATCGCCCCGCTTGTAGGGACTAAAGCGACGGGCAAAGCCAATGGTGAGGATATCAGGGTCAAGCAGATTATCGGCAGCATCGATGCGATATTGTTCTTCACCGCGATTTTGCCGGGATTGTTTCACCCGATGGCGGGTATGCGCGATTAACCGTTCTTTAAGGGTTTGATGCCGCCACCAAATCTCTTCATCGGGAACTTGCTCGATTTTTTCCCAGATGGCAGTATCGGCAATGTGGGTTGACCAATCTGCACCTAGGTATTCAGAATACAAATCTGACATCAAGGGCGCTGTCCAAGTCCGAGCATGAACGCCGTTGGTGATGTGACCGATGGGAACTTGGGCTTCGGCTTTGTCGGGATAGAGGATGTTCCACATCTTGCGGGAAACTTCACCGTGCAGGGCGCTCACGCCGTTGGCAGCGCGGGTCATCCGCAGGGCGAGAACAGTCATACCGAAGGGTTCCCAAGGATCTCCCAGACGACGCGCACCGAGGGAGAGGAATTGCTCGCGGGAGAGTCCCAGGCTAGGCCAGTAGTGGGCAAAGTAGGAGTCCATCAGGTCAGGGGAGAAGACATCGTGACCAGCGGGGACGGGGGTGTGAGTGGTGAAGACGCAGCGATCGCGCACTGTAGCTTCAATATCGTAAAAGGATTTGCCTGTTTTTTGAATTTCTTCTCGGGCAATTTCTAGGGTACAGAAGGCGGCGTGTCCTTCATTCAGGTGGCAAACGGAGGGGTGAATCCCCAGTTTGGTCAAGGCGCGAACGCCCCCAATCCCTAGTAAGACTTCTTGGGCAATCCGGGTTTCTTGGTTGCCGCCGTACAGGTGTCCAGTCAACCAACGGTCAATGGAATCATTATCTGGGCGGTCGGTATCCAATAGGTAAAGATTTACCCGTCCGACTTTTGCCAGCCAGATTTGGGCTTTGACCATCCGCTGACGAATTTCTACTTCAATGGTGACAGCTTCTCCTCGGTCGTCTTTAATTAACTCCAAGGGCATCCGGTCAAAGGGATTATCAAAATATTTTTCTTCTTGCCAGCCAGCCCGACTTAATTGTTGGTTAAAGTAACCTTGGCGGTAACAGAGTCCCACAGCAACCAGGGGAATGCCCAAATCTGAGGCGGATTTCAAGTGGTCGCCTGCGAGGATGCCCAAGCCGCCGGAGTAGACGGGGAGGGATTCATGAACGCCAAATTCGGCACAGAAATAGGCTACAGGGCGATCGCGCGTAATTTGCGGTGCTACTTGGGATGACCAAGTATCCTTTTCATTCATGTATTTGTCAAACTGTTCGGCGAGGGCTTTGACTCGTTTGATGTAGCTGGGGTCCTTCGCCATTTGGGTGAGGCGGACATAGCTAGCAGATTCCAGTAAAGCGACGGCATTGCGTCCGCAGCGCTGCCATTCATCCGGGGCAATGCTTTGGAATAAGGAAATCCGGTCAGTAGTCCAACTCCACCAATAGTTATAGGCTAAATCTGCTAGTCTTTTGAGCGGGAAAGGTAACTTGGCACGCAGCGTCTCAATTTTGGTCATGGTTTCGATTTTTGGCTCAATACTGTGGTTTTTGACACTTTTTCCGATGAAGACAGAATCGTTACAGTCGCTTCTGTCCATTGGTGTCTATGGGTTTTAGCTCAATTGATGACGGAGCTAAGTAGTCCAAAAGGAATAGGACTGAGTATCTAGCTTGACAGGATTGTGCAGATCGTTGGTATTCTTTCACACTATTTATAGGTTTTGCGCCAATTATCCAAATTTTCATCTGTAACAGGACTTACGCAACGTCTCTATCAGTAGGGTGTGTTAGCGCAGCGTAACGCACCATCAACGCTATATGCGGAGCAACTGCGTAAGTCCTAATCTATTTACTCGTTACTAGGCTGGAGCCTGAAAACCAGTTAAGCAAAAATCCTTGTGACAGTCACAAAGATTTTTGGACTACGACTTTACATCAAAAATTGCCGATTTGCTCTATAGATGTGTCACTGCGTCACAAGTAAATAGTAAAAGCAGCGCGATCTCTGTCGCAAAAGTGAAAGTATAAATTAACCTTAAATCTACCCTTCTTGCTTGTTATTGCTATATTTGGATGCCAGCATTTCTCTATTGCAGTCACAAAAATGATGATTTTTCAGCGTCACAGATTGTCAAGTGTGCAATGGTCACAATTTGACAATGTGATAGTCACAATATTAAGATATAGTTCTAGCAGTCTAACGCTAGAGTGTTAAATCTTGACTTAGCCAAATTGCTGAGTATTAATAAAAAAAGCCAAAACAGTGGCAAGACTGTTTTGGCTCTGTACGAAGCTAGTTTAGAGGCTAGCTTCGGCTTAATACGAGAACGAGAAACGCGAGATTAGCTAGGGTATAGCCTAGCCAGATCTTCTCTATCAAAGGGATCACCTCCTGAAATATATAGAATCTACTCTGTTTACACTCCGCCGCCAAGCAGAAAAACAGAGTAGGTTTTCTATATGTTAGGCGATAGCTCATACTCCCGTCAATATTTTTGAGCCTAGACAGATCGTGTCATTGGCTGTTTTTTTTTGCGTTAAATCCCTAACTCAAACGGTATGAGGAAAAATGATTAGGAGGGCAATCTTCAACGAGAAGTAGGAGGAAAATTACTATGAATCTACCCAGCGCCGATTATGACAATCCCTGGAAAGAGGCACTAGGAGAGTATTTTGAGCAATTCTTGGAATTGTGCTTTCCTCAAGTCCATGCCTTGATTGACTGGAGCCAACCACCGCGATCCCTTGACAAAGAACTGCAACAAATAGTTCGAGAAGCCGAATCAGGCAAGCGCATCGCTGATAAATTATTCCAAGTTTGGCAGCGTGACGGCTCCCAGGCTTGGATTTTGGTTCATGTAGAAGTCCAAAGTCAAGAGGATGCCGACTTTCCCAAACGAATGTATCAGTACCATTACAGGTCTTTTGACCTTTATGAGCGTCAAGTAATTAGCTTGGCAGTTTTAGGGGATGAACGCAGCAATTGGCGACCATCTAATTATGGTTATAGTTTGGCAGGTTGCGAACTAAGTTTCCATTTTCCCATTGTCAAGTTATTGGATTATACAGATCGCTGGGAAACTCTGGAACAAAGCAATAACCCCTTTGCTGTCCTCATCATGGCACATTTGAAAACCAAGGCGACTACAGGCAAACCAATTCAGAGAGCAGAATGGAAATGGTATCTGGTCAGAGGACTCTATGAGCGAGGGTATGATAGAGAAGAAATTCGGAAGTTGTTTCGGTTGGTAGACTGGATGATGGTCTTGCCGGAAGAACTTCAGCAAGGCTTCGATCGAAAACTTCAACAGTATGAGGAGGAAATGCAAATGCCTTTGTTAAGTCACATGGAATTAAGAGCAATCGAAAGGGGTATGGAGCAGGGGAGTAAGAACGCAGTTCGCGAATCAGTGATAGAAGTTTTGGAAGTACGATTTTCGGAAGTGCCGCCAGAGTTGGTGGCAATCCTCAACAATATTTCCGATCTAGCGGTGCTGAAACAACTGCATCGAGAAGCGATCGCCATTAATTCTATCGCAGAATTTCAGCAGTTACTTCCCGAAAGTCAGGAAAACCAGGATAATTGAGCAAGACGAGACGGTTTGAGTACGCTTGATGAGGATAATAATTTTATGACTCCTGCCCTAACTCAATTTGGCGATCGCATGTCTCACCTGACTGGGGTGCGAGCGATTATGAAAGATATTATTGAAACTTTGCGGAGCAGCAGTCAAGAATTTATTAACTTAAGCGCGGGCAATCCGGTGATTTTGCCGGAAGTGGAACAGTTATGGCGAGATTGTACTGCCGAACTGCTAGCTAGTAGCGAATACGGTAAGGTGGTTTGCCGCTATGGTTCTAGTCAAGGCTATGAACCTTTGGTTGAGGCCATAGTAACAGATTTTAATCGGCGCTATGGCTTGAATTTGAGCGATCGCCATGTTTTAATTTCCCCTGGCAGTCAATCGCTCTATTTTTATGCTGCCAATGCCTTTGGCGGTTATACGGCGGAAGGCACGCTCAAACAAATCCTCCTGCCCCTCAGTCCCGATTACACTGGTTATGGCGGTATTGCCCTCTTTCCAGAGTCTGTTGTTGCCTGCAAGCCGATTTTAGAGATTGATGAAACCGCCCATCGGTTTAAGTACCGTCCCGATTTTAGCCAATTACAAGTCACCGCGCAGACGGGTTGCATCATGTTTTCCCGTCCTTCTAATCCTGCTGGCAACGTTTTAACCGATGATGAAGTGCGGAAGATTGCGGCTTTGGCGGCTCCCTTTAATGTGCCAGTAATTGTCGATAGTGCCTATGGCACTCCGTTTCCGGCGCTGAACTTTACGGAAATGACTCCCATCTTCGGAGAAAATATTCTCCATTGCACCAGTTTATCCAAAGCAGGTTTGCCAGGGGAACGGGTGGGGATTGCCATTGGCGAGCCAGAATTAATTGAAGTTTTGGAAGCTTTTCAAACCAACTTGTGCATCCATGCCCCCCGTTATGGACAAGCGATCGCGGCTCGTGCTATCTCTTCGGGAAGATTAGCCGAAATTTCTAGCACGGTGATTCGCCCCTACTATCAACAGAAATTTAGCATCTTAGAAAGTACCCTAGATCGGACAATGCCGGAAGATGTGGCTTGGTTTCTCCATCGCGGTGAAGGAGCAATTTTTGCTTGGTTGTGGTTTCAAGATATGGCAATTGACGATTGGGAATTATACCAGCACTTAAAACAGGTGGGGGTAATTGTAGTTCCTGGCAGTTCCTTTTTCCCCGGTTTGCGGGAAAATTGGCGACACAAGAACCAGTGTATTCGGATTAGTTTAACAGCTACCGATCGAGAACTGGTGATGGCAATGGAGCGGTTAGCCAAAGTTGTCGATCAAGTTTATCAACTACAAACAATTTCTACGTTCTAATGGTTATGCAAGAGTCGGAATTATTACTGATTGGCAAAATTGTTGCTGCTCAAGGATTAAAAGGGGAAGTGAAGGTTTATCCTGATTCCGACTTTCCCGAAAGGTTTGAAAAGCCGGGAAAACGCTGGTTGTTACGCCCTGGACAAACCACCGCCGAATCGGTAGAGTTATTACAAGGGCGGTTTGTTCCTAATCAAGGGGTATATATCGTCAAATTAGCTGGTTCGGAAAGTCGCGAACAAGCGGAAGAATTGCGCGGCTGTCGCTTAATGGTACATCAAAGCGATCGCCCTCAGTTAGCTGAGGGCGAATTTCACGTGGCTGATTTAGTGGGGTTGGAAGTGTTCAATCAGCAAACTAGGGCAAATATTGGCAAGGTAACTGATATTTTAACGGCTGGTCACGATTTACTGGAAGTGGAACTTTATGCTTCCGCTGGCGAAGGAAATAATCCCAAGGTGAAAAAAGTGTTAATTCCGTTTGTGATGGCGATCGCGCCCATAGTAGACTTAGAGAATCGGCGCATTGAAATTGATCCCCCGGCTGGCTTACTAGAATTAAATTAAGCCAGGGATTGAAACTGAGTTAGTAACCAAATTTGGGGCAGGATAACGATCTAAATTAACAATTCCCGTACCTGATGGGATAGATTGAGCGCGTTCTCCTAGATAATATGAGACATCGGGTTGACATTCCCGCACGCCGGGTTTCCGCAGCGTTGTGGTATCTAAACCTGTGGCTGGAATTCCCTTAATGACGGTAAATAAATTCACCGCAAAAATAATTATTACATGGTCTTGACCATGGTCAAAACTGACTGGTAACATTTCAATCCTAATATGACCCTTGTAGTAGTAAATCTTGGCTTGCTCATAAATGGGATTTTCAACTACCTGCATATATTCATCCCAAGACATTGCTATCCAGGTATCGGTTTGAAGTTTGGTGTTTAAATTGCCCATATTAACTCCTCTGGCAAAGCCGTATTGAATATTACCAGGACTTACGCAGTTGCTCCGCATATAGCGTTGATGGTGCGTTACGCTGCGCTAACACACCCTACGTCTATTGCCCGTGCTGCAATTAGTCATTTTATTTATTTTTCAGTCCTAAGTGGAATTTTCATCAAGATAAAATTAAATATTACCAATTTCAGGGAAGAAAAATCTGGCACTAATAATTCATAATTGACGTTTTAATTCAATACAGTTCAGTTAACTAAGTTCGTAGTTGGGCTTAAGCCCTAATCCGGATTAGGGCTGAAGCCCAACTACGAACTTTTGCGTTCTTTTATTTGTGACTACCTACTAACTGAAGCGTATTGCGCTATGTAGGGCTTCTCTTCTAGTACAATCAAAGATGATTATACTTCATCGTTCCCCAAATGTCCCGACCTGTTTTATATATTGCCATCACTAATCACGGATTTGGTCATGCAGTTCGCGCTGCCTCCGTTGCTGCCGAAATTCAGCGCCGGAATCCCGAAATCCTATTAGTATTGGTGACAACTGCCCCGCGCTGGTTGCTAGAATCCTATATCCCCGGAGATTTTATTCATCGTCCCCGCGCCTTAGATGTAGGTGTAATTCAGGCAGATAGTTTGAATATGGATTTAACGGCAACTCTGGAAAAATTGCGTTATATTCAATCTCAGCAACGGGCAATTATCGCCGGGGAAGTTAATTTTATCCGCCAAAATCGCGTGGAGCTAATTTTGGCAGATATTCCTCCCCTCGCCGCATTGATTGGGAAAGCTGCTAATATTCCCTGTTGGATGATGAGTAACTTTGGTTGGGATTTTATCTATCGAGATTGGGGAGGTGAATTTATCGAAATTGCTGATTGGATTAGTCAATGCTTTGGAGAGTGCGATCGCCTATTTCGTCTCCCCTTCTATGAACCTATGAGCGCCTTTACTGATATCATCGATGTGGGGTTGACTGGCGGGACTCCTCGATATAGTTCCGAAGAAATGCGATCGCACTTCCATCTCACTGCTTCCCCAGAAAAGACCATTTTATTAACTTTTGGCGGCTTAGGATTGCAAGCCATTCCCTACCACAACTTGCCGCAATTTCCTGATTGGCAGTTTATCACCTTTGACCGCCAAGCTCCCAATTTACCTAACCTAATTGCTATTACCGATTTGCAATATCGCCCCGTCGATTTCATGCCCCTTGCGGGGAGAATAGTTTCTAAACCTGGTTACAGCACCTTTGCCGAAGCACTGCGCTTAAATATTCCGATTGTTTCCCTGACTCGCCAAGGGTTTGCCGAATCACCTTTATTAATCTCAGGCATTCAAGATTATGCCCAACACCATATTATTAGCCCAGAAGAGTTTTTTGGCAATAGCTGGGATTTTCTCCACCAGCCAGTGCAGCCACCCCGCCAATCTTGTCCAATAGCTAAAGATGGAAATGAAGCGATCGCCGAAGCGGTAATTAACTACTTTCATTCTACCATTTAACCAGTAGAATTCCAACTCTGAATGAAGATACACCGATTAAAGTTGAAAAGCAAACAATTATTGCCAGCGCGTACCGCCACCTCTAGTAGTCGTAGGCGGTTTTGGTCGCGGTTCTGGGTCTTGAGCTTGATAGACTGGAACTAGATGCTGCCCTAATGCCACCGCTGCCGCAATTGCAAAGTCTTTGGAAGAATTAGCCGATTGACTGGGTTGAGCAGCGACACAAACCTTTCCAATGCTAAACAGTTGCAACCCGATTAGCAAAGTGGCTGTAGCTGTAAGTCGGATGTAAGTGTCCATAACACTGATGAAGATTTTTTCTAAAAGTGGTGTTATTTTCAGTATATCCACTGTAGACAAGAATATTGACTATATTCAATAAACTTTAGCTTTATCTTTCTTTAACATTTCGGCGGTTTTTCCTAAGTTTTGGTGAATTGTGGTCTTAATGATAAGTTTAACTATTTGAAGTTTTGGCGATCGCTCCATCAACTTATTAGCCCCACTTTACATAATATCGTCCTCAACCCCGCCCCCAGTCCTGAACCAAACCCGTAAATTAGACATTTTCTGGTGGTTAAAACCTCTAACCATCTTCTTGACAGCCAATATTAAATATTTTAATCATTGGCAGAAAATGATTTTGAGTATTTATAACCACCAATTAATCGCATTTAGGGCAAAGATTCCCCAAGGCTAATGCGTCCGAAAAACGACATTAGCATCCTCAGTTTTGCCAAAATACGATCTGAGATTATTCGTGCTTGGTTGCCCCTAGATAGAGTTCGGCAACTTTGGGATTATTCAGTAAATCTACCCCAGTACCTTCAAAGCGATCGCGTCCTGCTTCCAATACATAACCCCTATCTGCCATTTCCAGGGCTTTTCGGGCATTTTGTTCCACTAGCACAATGGCAGTGCCAGATTGATTAATCTCTTTAATTTGGTCAAAGACGTTATGCACCATAATTGGTGATAGGGCTGCCGAAGGTTCATCTAGTAGTAACAAACTGGGTGACAGCATCAAAGCTTTACCCATTGCCAGCAATTGCCGCTCCCCTCCAGACAGGGTTCCTGCCCGTTGGTGGCGGCGATGAGCGATCGCGGGAAATTTGGCAAAAATTTGTTCTTTCAAAGGTTTTAAAGGCTCATTGCGGGCATAGGCTCCCATTTCCAAGTTCTCCTCCACCGTCAGAGAAGGAAAAACATTGGCAATTTGCGGCACATAGCACAACCCATGTTTCACAATCCGGTCAGATTTTAACCCGGCAATATTTTCACCTTGAAAAATAATCTCACCTTGGCGGGGAGTCAGCAAACCAAAGATGGTTTTCGCCAAGGTAGATTTGCCTGCTCCATTGGGACCAATTACCGCCACCAATTCGCCGGGATAAATGCGAAAATTCACACCTTGGAGGATGTCTAGGTCTTTCACATAACCCGCCCAGACATCCTCAACAGTTAAGAGGGGAGTAGTATCAGTTGCTGGCATTGATTAATCTGGAGTATTTTGCAATTCTGGTCGTTCTTCCGCGAGAATTGCCCCGTCCACAGGGCAAACTTGCACGCAAATACCGCAGTCGATACAGGTAGCGAAATTAATCCAATACCAATCAGTTCCCTTGGTATTTTTGCCGGGACCAATATCAATGCAACCAACTGGACAGGCATCAACGCAATCAGCGACACCTTCACAGACATTCGTAACAATCGTATGGGGCATAGGAGTTGAACGGTAATTAGTAGGTGATGGGTTAGAGATGCGATTAGTAGTAGTAGGGTGCGTTAGCGATAGCGTAACGCACCGCCTACCAGTTAATGGTGCGTTACGCTGCCGCTAACGCACCCTACTGGACTGTTTCAGCTAATTTGATGCAATAGAAAACTGGCGTGGATTTAGGGGGATCGAAACTTAGAACGGTAGTCATAAAAGCCAATTAACGGATCAGAAACTACATGAACAGAAACTCCATAAAAAGGCACAAAGTCAACAGCCTAGGCTCTGCCTCCTTTGTCATCCGAGGCAGAGCCTCTCAATGGGCATTCCCAGGCTCTGCCTGGGAACGAGTAAATTGTTCTTCTTCATTTTGAATTTTGAACTTTGAATTTTGAATTCCCAAAATTTCACCCTACAACTTCTCCAGAAAAGATTGATAGTATTGAGATTGGGAACCAAAGACATAATCCGGCGAAAAAACGGTGATATCTGTTCCCCCAACTTGACGAAGATGACTAATGGCACATAGCAACATTGATTGTTCGACAACAATGGTGGCAGCATACCAATCATCTCCATCCGGAGTATAAACCTTGGCGATGGTAGGACCGCGCAAGCCAGATAAACCGCTGAGTTCGCTATTATCCATTAAGCATTTGCCAATTTCTTCCGGTGAATTGCCGCGCACGTTGGCGGTGATGGAAATAAATTTTTTGGCAGCTAACTGGGCTTCAATTAACTCCAAAATAATCCGCACCGTGTCCAACTTCAATTCATCTTCTTGCAGCAAGCGCTTATTGCCGATTAAACAAGCTTGAGATTTAATTAAAGTGCCGCCATTGATTTGCTTGAGGCGGTTTTCTCTCAGGGTGGTTCCCGTGCTGGTAATATCGGCAATCATGTCAGCATAACCCATGCTGGGGGCTGCTTCCATCGCCCCTTGGACTTCTACTAAGGAAAAGTTGACAATCCGCTTTTGATACAACCACTTTCTAGTGGTATTGGGATACTTGGTGGCAATGCGGAGAATTCGGCCTTTTTCCTTGAATAACAAGCTTAATTCGGCTAAGTCTTCAATGGAATCCACATCCATCCAACTTTCGGGAACTGCCAGGACTAATTCGCATTTGCCATAGCCGAGGCGATCGCATACTGTCACCACATTATCTTGTCCTGCCCCCATTTCCCAGAATACGTCAAATCCGGTAATCCCCAAATCGACGCTGCCTTCTTCCACTTTGGTGAAAATATCGGCTGCCCGTTGAAACAAAATGGTTAAATGGGGTAAGGCGGGGACTGAGGCCACATACTGGCGGTCATTGGGACGAAAGACACTTAAGCCACAGGCTGCCAGTAAATTAGTGGTTAACTTTTCTAGCGCTCCTTTACTGGGTAAGGCCAATTTGACAGATTTGGTATTAATTTGCATTCTGCCCCCTCATCTGCTGAATTTGTGCGGCGACTTCGCCTATCGGCAATCGCTGTTCTTCCCTAGAATTCATATCTCGCAGGACAACTTCTGCTGCCAACCGTTCTTTTTCGCCGACAATAATGGCAAAGGGAATGTTCTGTTTATTGGCATATTGGAAGTTGCTAGAAACGCCTTTGTCGCGCACATCTAATTCTACCCGCAAACTCTGACTGCGAAGTGTTTCGGCAATGGCGATCGCATAACCAGCATCTTCCTCAGTCACTGGCACTACTAGCACCTCAACTAATTGCTCCGATTTGGGGAGTTTTCCCTCTGCTTCCAAAGCTAATCGCAGTCGTTCTATCCCATAGGAAAAACCCGTGGCGGGAGTTTCTTGCCTACCACCAAAACCAGACACCAGATTATCGTACCTACCGCCGCCGCACAATTGGCGTTCATCTCCAAAATTACCGTGGTAAACTTCAAACACCATTCCGGTATAGTATTGCAATCCCCGGCTCAACCCAAAGTCAACCACAATCTTTTGGCGGTCAATGTGGTAGTGTTCCAAGGTATTAATAATACTTTGCAATTGTTCTAGGCCAGAATGTTCAATTTCATAGCTAGAAAGCAGTTTTTTCGCCTCTTGAATAGTAGCGGCTGGTTCCCCTACCAATTGACTTAGTTGGTGCATAAATTCCAGGGCTTGAGTGAGGCGAGAAGTTTGATCTTGCCGCTTCATTTTTACCAGCAGACGATCGACAATTTCGGCGGGTTCGCGGGTACTAACTAACTGGATATTCATACTATCCAACAGTTCCAAAATTGCCGTTCGTGCCTCAGTTTCTGCCATGTTTTGCAGCACATTAGTCAGCGTCTTAGCTTCCGTTGTCTCCTGGACATTTTCCACCCCAAAGTCAGGATAAATGTCTTTGAGACGGCGCTCAACTTCCGCTTTGCCATCCTTCCGCAGGATTTCCATATTGCCCAACAAGAAACTGCTGAGGCGAGTTTCCAGTTGCAGACTGTCCAGAAATTTGGTTAAAACCCCAATATGACCAATGGCAACTCGGTAACTACTTAAGTCTAAACGGTCTAGTCCTTGACAAGCTAGGGCAATCACTTCCGCATCGGCGATCGCTCCTCCCGTCCCCACCATTTCAATCCCCATTTGGGTAAACTGGCGATAGCGACCTTTTTGGGGACGTTCGTAACGAAAGGCCGAACCGCAATAAAATAGGCGTACAGGTAGAGGATTCCCTTGCAGATGATCGACATAGGCGCGTACCACTGAAGCCGTTAATTCCGGACGCAAGCAGAGACGGCGGTTGCGATAAACAAAGTCAAAAAGGCGTTCGGCAATATCTTCGCCAGACTTTTTCAGATAAAGCTCAGTATATTCGATCAGCGGCACGTCAATGGGACGATAGCCAAAGGACTCGAAGCAGGTTTGCAATTTGGATTGGATTTGCCTGTCGGCGGTGCAGGTGTCGGGTAAAACATCGTTGACACCTCGCACTCGTTCTATTTTGGTCGTTCGCATTGCTTCAATTCTGGGGCATCTTAACCACTTTACCCCCTAGCGCGATACTTATGAGGGCGCGGTAACAGGTGGGAGAATTAATCCGATACTGTTTCTTTGGATATAATCTCGCTCACCACTTCATAGAAGTCTGAATTCAGCGGCTTGGCAAACAACGGAGTCATCTGCTTTAAAATTTCTTCATAGGCTTGGCTGCGATTGGACTCCATACTATCGGCACTTTCCCAAAGGATAATGGCAATTCCTTTATCAGTATCTGGGATCTGGAGGAGATAGGCTCTTTTAAAGCCATCGGTGTAAGTGGCGACTGCTTGTTCGTACAGTTCCTTGGCTTCTTCAAACTTGCCCGGTTTAAATTCCGCAATGGCGACGTAAGCAAAATCGTGCTTCAAAAAATCTAGAAATTCTGACATGGTGGCTGGTTGTGGACGACGATCCCAAAGGTTTTGTGCCTAACCGGATTTAGCATATTATCCTAACAGGCGATCGCATGGCTGCGTACATTTTTTGGTAAAGGATCTCCAGTCCCCGGCTGTTGGCCTATCGTTGATAGCAAAAAATTAGCCGAATGTCAATTAACTTTTCCGTGGCAGAATGATATGATGCGATCGCCCTTAGCTGGAGGTTTGGCAGCATGAAGTGTCCGAGAGATAATTCCCTCCTCAACCCACTCCGGTACGAAGCTAATATCGATATTGATTATTGTCCCACTTGTAAAGGAACGTGGTTAGACAAGGGAGAACTAGAAGCAGTTCAAAAAACGGTGGAACGGGATTACTCCCAACTATTAAACAAATCCCATTTACCGGACAAAGTTGACGCAATTTATACTAAAGACAAGCTGAAGAACTTTAAATCCCTGAGTTGTCCTAAATGCGGCGGCATCATGGAAAATCGGGATTATGGTTACGGTTCCCAAGTGCGGATAGATTCTTGTATTGCTGGTTGTGGCATTTGGTTAGATGAAGGTGAATTGCAATCTTTAGAAATTTTCTTTGAAAAAGCCCATCAAGAAATAAGTGCCGAGGAACAAAGCAGTTCTCAAGGGATTTTTAGTCATCTAGTAGATTTTTTCAAGCCAAAATCTTAGCGGGACTTAAACAAAAACTACAGTCAATAGTGCAAGAAAATCAACAAATACTATTAGAGGCTTGGTATGGGTATTTTGGCGATTCGAGCGGACGAAAGAGTTAAGCACGTCTCTTTCACAGAAGAGAGCATCAGTGTTGATTTGATGGATGGAAGAATCATTACTGTGCCTTTAGTTTGGTATCCCAGATTGTTTAATGCTACACCTGATTCGATTTATTTGCGATAATTGCAGTAGGATTGTATAGTAATGCTAGCCAATCCTACTGCGATTGTCAATATCTGTCCTCAAGTTAAAGTGGCAAGAAAGTAAACATTCTTGCCACTTCAGGGTATTTCAAGAAGTTGATCTCGGATTTGAAATATCTGAAAGTTTTGATTGCACATAGTCTTGGAAGGCGGTAATTCCACCCCGTGATTCCCAAGCTTCCTTGAATGTGGGCAATTCTTCCAATTTCATTACATTGCCGCCCTGAAAATTGAGTACTGCCGAGTAACCAAATACTTCATCTGCTTTGGCGGCTATAGGTGGATTACTGAAATTGATCGCCCACAGCACTTCAACAATGCGGTAAATATTGTAATCACCTTGCCAATCCTCACGTTCAGCCTGACGATTCAGAACTTTGACCAGATGCGTGACATACCCATTTTGCCGAAGCAGAATTAAGTCATCTCTATCAGGCCTATTAGCATTTGCTTCATCATCTTTCCAAGCGAGTTTAAATAGTTTAGAATCTTCAACTTCACTGTAAGCCCACTTATTATCAGAACGCCTTACATTCTTTGTCCACTGGAGATGGTGTAAATCCATTGTTTGTTTGCCAAGTTAGTTTTTGACCTATTTAGTCTTCCTATCACAAGGATTATATATTCATGATAGCTAATCTTAGTGCAATTGTCAACATTTGTCCTCAGCCGTTTCAAGCATATATAGCGCGTCTGAATGAATCATTTATGTAAATCTGTAGGGGTAGCGCCTAGGCTGTTGACTTTGCGAGTTCTTGAGCAATTTTATTCATGCAATAATTCTGTCTGATATTCCCTAACTGGTTCCCAGGCTCCGCCTGGGAACCGATATCCAGAGGCTCTGCCTCGGATGAGCGCCAAGCGAGGCAGAGCCTCTGGATGGCATTCCCAGGCGGAGCCTGGGAACGAGTAAACGAGTAAACGAGTAAACAGATCGCAAACTGCATGAAGAAAAACTCCATAAAAAGGTACAAAGTCAACAGCCTAGGTAGCGCCCCGTGCCTACCCCTACAAATCGGGGCAACCACGGGGGGATTGCCCCTACGGAATTGCACAACTCATTTAGACGCGCTATATCTCTCTCACAACACCTGAAGATCTTTAAGACAGCGCCGGGTTAACTCTATGCGAACAGCGGCATCTTGCTTCTGGCGAATATCAATGTTAGTGGCAAAAAAGTAAACATTCTCTGCTTTTTCTAAATAACCAATATACCAGCCAATATTCGGTGTCAAGTTGTTCCCAAAACCAAACCAACCTGTTTTCCCTCTGATGGTATAGTCGGGAGTTTTCTCATTAATCATAATGTCTTTGACAATGGATATTGTTCTCTGAGAAAAAGGTAAACTGTTATTATAGAGACCCTGGAGAAATTGAATTTGCTCTTGAGGAGTAATTCGCAATGTTCCATCTAACCAGAACTTATCAATATCCTCCTTATCGCCAATTTTTTGGTTGCCATACCCAGCTTTACTCACCCATTCTTGCATTCGGTTGTGTCCCACTCGGCGAGCTAAAACTTGATAAAACCAAACGGCAGAAAGCTTGATTGCCTCTCTCATATTCAAGTCTCGATTCCATTCAGGTAGATCTCTGGTAATTCCATCCCAAGTGAGAACAGCAATTTCATCGGCAATTACCCCAGTTTCCAGGGAAATTAGAGAGTTGAGAATCTTAAAAGTTGATGCAGTTGGAAAAGCCGTGAGATTGCGTTCTGGGTTATATTGAAAAATCCGATCGTTTTTCAAATCATAGATGATCGTCGAACCCTCAACTTTCAGATCTCGAAAATGTTGCTCAAAATTAACATTCTGAGCAACATCCCCAGTTGCTGGCAGTTCAACTACAAACTTTGGCGTGGTTGATGCGGGGGGGATGACCTGAAATAAGACAAAGACAATGCAACTGAAAAAAACAAACGCAATACTTGTAAAACGAACCACAAAGCTGATAATTTTCTGATCCAAAGTGATGCTAATTTTTTTACTCATCATTCAATTTCCTGCGACATTTGAATATAACTATTTAATCACGTTAGTTAATCCTATGGAAATCGCCAACATCTGCCATTAAACAGTTGGTTGAAAAGCAGTCCGCATCAAATCCTGGGCTGAATTTTATGGCTTTTGGGAATAAAGCCGCTAAAATACAGAGAAGAGCTTGAGAAAGGAAGTAGTTATGGGATTCTTTAACAAAGATACTGCACTAAACTGTGCGCGATCGCCTTTCCAGAATTTTTCATCCCTATTGTTATGGCTATCTGGAATCGGAACCCTAGGCATTCTTTCCCCATCATATCCAGTCATGGCACAAGCGATCGCTCCCGCAGCCGATGGCACCGGAACCATTGTCAACATTAATGGGCAAACTTACAATATTACAGGCGGCACACTGTCGGGAGATGGGGCAAATTTATTCCACAGTTTCCAACAATTGGGACTAGACAGCGGACAAATAGCTAACTTTTTATCTAATCCTAATATTCAAAATATTTTAGGGCGAGTCACTGGCGGCAATCCCTCAATTATTAATGGCTTAATTCAAGTTACAGGCGGCAATTCCAACTTATATTTAATGAATCCCGCTGGGATTATTTTTGGAGTTAATGCTCAATTAAACGTACCAGCATCATTCACTGCCACCACTGCCAACGGCATTGGCATCGGCAATAACTGGTTTAATGCCAGCGGAACTAATAATTATGCAGCTTTAATCGGCACGCCCAGCAGCTTTATTTTTAATAACACTCAACCGGGCAGTATTATCAATACAAGCAACTTAGCCGTAGCCACAGGACAAGACTTAAACCTATTAGGTGGCACAATTATTAACACTGGAACCTTAACTGCTCCATCGGGAAATATTACTATTGCCGCCGTCCCCAATACCAACCTACTGAGAATTTCCCAACCCGGACATCTCCTCAGCCTAGAAATAGCACCTCCCACTAACAACCCATCTATTACCCCTCTTTCCCTTCCCCAACTACTAACCGCCGCCAATATTAGTAACGCCAGCGGCATCACCGTCAACCCAGATGGCACAGTTCAACTAACAGGTTCCGGCATCCCCATTAATCAGGGAGATGTCACCATATCTGGGAACACTACCGCCCAAAATATTACTTTACTAGCCGCCAATCGAGTTAACCCCACAGACCCCAATTTAATTCGCACCAGCAACGGAACTTACAGCGCTCCCACCGTCATTATTGCCCCCACTCCTGGTAGTACCAACAACGATTTTATCTTCATTGATGCCAACGTCAAAGATTATCAAAGCTTACTCTATGGCAGTCAACCAGGAACCACATCATTAGTTGTCACCCCCAACCAAAGCGGCATCGCCAAAATTACCACCACCCTGAATGGATTAACCGGGATTACCAATCTCCATATTGTTTCCGAAGGCGATACCGGGAACTTCTGGTTAGGCAAAGATTTCCTCACCAGCGATTATTTAGCTCGTTATCAAGGAGACTTGCAGCAGTGGAAAAACTCTTTAGCCAGCAGTGCCGAAATCCTTTTATATGCTTGCAATGTCGCCAACGGAACAACCGGACAAGCCTTTATCAACAACTTGCGAGATGCCACCGGAATTAACATTGCCGCTTCCATCGACAAAACCGGGAATGCTATTTGGGGAGCCAACTGGAATTTAGAATACAATACTGGTGCAAGCAACTCCCCTCAATTAGCCTTTCTGCCATCAGTATTAGCCGATTACCAGTACAAATTAGCTACCCTGACAGTTACCAATACTCTCGATAGCGGGGCAAATTCTCTGCGAAATCAGATTGCCGCCGCTACAGCGGGAGATACCATTGCCTTCGATACTACTGGAGTATTTGCTACTGCCCAAACCATTACCCTGACTACAGGGCAAATAAGTATTGCTAAAAGTTTAACTATTAACGGTACTGGAGCGAACCAGCTAACAGT
Organism: uncultured cyanobacterium; assembly: GCA_936920195.1. Lineage (GTDB taxonomy): Bacteria > Cyanobacteriota > Cyanobacteriia > Cyanobacteriales > FACHB-T130 > CAKZHE01. The sequence continues at coordinate 72,887 of CAKZHE010000098.1, forward strand.
AAGCGGCAACAATGCCTCGCGAGTGTTCGATATTTCCGGAGCAGGAACCACAGTCAATATTGACAACCTGACTATCGCTAATGGCAGCGTAGCAAGTGCCAATGGTGCTGGCATTCGGGTGGGAACAGGCAGTACCCTAAATTTGACCAACAGCACCGTCAGCGGCAACACAGTAACAGTTGCAAGTTTTAGTGGCGGCGGCATCTACAGCCAAGGAACAGTTGCAATCTCTAACAGTACCATCAGCGGCAATTCGGGTTATTACGGTGGAGGCATCAATATTGGCAGCGGTGGATTACTAACTGTCACTAATAGCACCATCAGGAGCAATTTTGGTTATCAAGGTGGCGGGATTTACAACGAAGGCACAGTTAATATTGCCAGCAGCACTATTAGCGGCAATTCCGTAAGCGCCGACGGTGGCGGTGTCTACAACCGATTGGGAACCATGACCGTGACTAACAGCACCATCAGCAATAATATCGTGAGCGGCGGTGGTATTAATAAAAGGGGCGGCGGCATCTTCAACAACAGAGGCATATTCACCCTAACCAATAGTACCGTCAGCGGGAATACCACTGGCAACCAAGGAGGAGGCATTTCCAGTAACGGTGTGGGGGCAACCTTGACCGTGAATAATAGTACCATTAGCGGCAATACTGCCAATGGTTTTGGTGGTGCTATCTCTACTGACAAGATAGTAATTATTAGCAACACTACCATTAGCGGCAATTCGGCAGGCAAAGGTGGCGGCATTCACAACAGCGGCGGAACAATAAATCTCAGCAGCAGCACTGTCAGCGGGAATTCAGCTACTTATGGTGGGGGAATTAACAACCTGACAACAGCAACTATTACCAATAGCACCATTAGCGGCAATTCAGCAACTTTTGGCGGCGCAATTTACAACGACGGTACATCTACTGCAACCATTACTAACAGCACCATCAGCCACAATACAGCAACTAATGGTGGTGGCATTGCTCAAAAAAGTGCTACTGCTCAGATAACGATTGGCAATAGCATTGTGGCAGGGAATACTGCTATTAATGGCACAGAGACCAATATTACCGCTGGAACATTTACTTCCCAGGGTAACAATCTGGTGGGGCAAAATGGCAGCGTCGGGGGTTTTACTACTACCTCCTCTGATATTATCTTGCCGGGAGCAATTAGCACTGCTATTGCTTCTCTGGGTGACTACGGCGGCGCGACTAAAACTCATGCGCTAGTTCCGGGTAGTCTGGCAATTAATACTGGCAATAATACTTTAGCTTCTGGCAGTACCGACCAACGGGGAGTAACGCGGATAGTTGGCGGTACTGTAGATGTTGGTGCTTACGAGTCTCAAGGTTTTGGTTTGCAAACTACAGGTAGCGGACAAAGTACAGCAGTTAATACAGCTTTCAGTACGCCGCTGTCAGTACAATTAATTGAAACGGGATTTAATAAACCAATCCCATTTGCGGGTCTGAATATTACTTTTAGCGCTCCTAGTAGTGGGGCATCGGGGACTTTTGGGAATGGGACTGTAGTTGCCACTAATTCGGCGGGGATTGCGACTAATCCGTTTACGGCTAATAGTAGCAGGGGCAGTTTTACGGTAACTGCTAGCGCTACTGGAGTCAGTTTGGCAAGTTTTAGTCTCACTAATATCGCTCAAACGCTTGATGAACGCCGCCGCGCTGTCCAACAAGAAAATTCGCCTCCGGGAGTGCAAACCATAGAAAATCCTGCTGATATTAGCCATCGTTTATCTTGTGCTGTTTCTAGTACCGATTTGTCTGCTGCCACTGACAAATTGATCCCCAAAATTCTTAGTTTAATCGATGCTGGCGGGGGAAGTTTCTCTACCAGTTTGGGCAGGTTATTAGCGGGTTGTAGTGACGATTTAATTGGTTTGCCGGGAAATCAAGTCGCAGTTAAACAGGCAATTTTGCGGGAAGTAAAAGCAAAAATTGGCAGCGAGTATGTTAATTTAGTTGATGTGGAATTTGTGGGCGATCGCGCTCAATCAACTATAATTATATCTGTGCAAAAACCTCATTGATTTGCTGGAATTATGCCTAAATCACCGCAGTACATAAATACTATATTTGGAAAAAACTAAACCAGGACTTACGCAATACCTCTATTAGTAGGGTGTGTTAGCGCAGCGTAACGCACCATAAACGCTATATGCGGAGCAACTGCGTACGTCCTGTTATAGAAATCACTGAGTGAAACTAAAAAGTTGTTAGTAGCAGTATAGGTCATGAATTAAACTCCTTGTTTGGACAAAATATCTTTACAATTTACTGAACCGCGACCGGAATTTTCGCAATCGCAGGGCATTGGTAACTACAGAAACGGAACTAAATGCCATCGCTGCTCCGGCAATTTCTGGATTGAGCAACCAACCAGTGAAAGGATAGAGAATTCCGGCAGCGATGGGAATGCCAGCAATGTTATAAATGAAGGCAAAAAAGAGGTTTTGGCGAATGTTTTTCATGGTGGCGCGACTAAGTTCAATGGCAGTGACAATGCCTTGCAAATCGCCAGAAATTAAGGTAATATCGCTGGCAGCGATCGCCACATCGGTTCCCGTACCAATCGCGATGCCGATATCAGCCTGAGCTAAGGCGGGAGCATCATTAATGCCATCCCCTACCATGCCCACAATTTGGGAATTTTGCAAGGATTGAATAATTGCCGCTTTGCCATCGGGACGAACTTCGGCAAAAACTTGCTGGATACCAACTTCCCTCGCGATCGCTTCTGCCGTTACCTGATTATCTCCGGTCAGCATCACCACTTGCAACCCTAATTTTTGCAACCTGCTAACTACTTGGGCCGAATTAGCTTTTAAGGGGTCGGCAATGCCCATCAAGCCTTGCATTTTGCCATCAACCGCTAGCCAGATAGCTGTTCTCCCTGCGTCTTCCCAAGCGGCTTTATGGGATTGTAGGGGGAGGGTGATAATCCCCAGTTCATCCATCCAGCGCTGAGTACCAATTTGGACTAGGCAATTGTTGACAATTCCTTGAACGCCACTACCCGCGATCGCCTGAAAATTTCCAACTTCGGTTAAACTAACTTCTTGAGACTGAGCATACTGGACTACTGCTGCTGCTAAAGGATGTTCGGAAAGACTTTCGACGGATGCCACCAATTGCAGTAATTTTAGTTCATTCCCATTTGCCGTGCCGACTACCGTGACAAACTCAACTACCATCGGTTTCCCTTGGGTAAGCGTGCCAGTTTTATCGCAAACAATGGTTTGAATTCGATGGGCAATTTCTAAGCTTTCTGCTCCTTTAATTAAAATCCCATTTTCTGCCCCTTTGCCAGTGCCAACCATTACCGATGTGGGAGTTGCCAAACCGAGAGCGCAGGGACAAGCAATAATTAAAACTCCTAAACTGGTAATAAAAGCCATGCTGACATTACCAGTGGTAATTAACCAGATGATAGCAGTGGCGATCGCGATCAAAATTACGGCTGGCACAAACCACCCGGTCACTCGATCTGCTAATTTTTGAATTGGGGCTTTAGAACCTTGCGCTTCTTGGACTAATCTGACAATTTGTGCCAAAACAGTATCGCTACCAACCCGCGTAGCTCGGAATTGAAAACTGCCAGATTGATTAATCGTCGCTCCAATTACTTCATCTCCTGGCTGTTTTTTTACGGGTAAACTTTCTCCCGTCACCATTGCCTCATCTACATTAGAACTGCCGGAAATCACTTCGCCATCAACCGGAATTTTTTCCCCAGGACGGACTAAAATGATATCGCCGACAACGACGGCAGAAATAGGAATATCAATAGTTTGTTCCTGGCGAATTACCCGCGCAGTTTTGGCTTGCAAACCGATTAATTGTCTAATTGCCAGGGATGTTTGTTTTCTGGCTCGGCTTTCTAATAATCTTCCTAACAGTACCAAGGTAATGACTACGCTGGCAGTTTCGTAATAAACTGCTGTTGTGATATCAGGAAATATTGTCAACCATAGGGAATAAAAATACGCGGCACTTGTGCCAAGGGCGATTAAAGTATTCATATCAGTTCCCCAGCGCTTCAAGGCTTTTTGTGCGCCGAGATAAAAGGAGGAACCGCACCAAAACTGCACCGGAGTTGCCAAAGCTAATTGCACCCAAGGATTATGGAGAAACATTAATGAATGAGCGATTTCTCCCAACCACAAACTAACCATCCCCAGGATGAGCAAACTGCTAATAACTGCTCCTAAAATTACTTTGCGTTGCAAAATTTGCTGTTCTTGACGGCGCTGTTTTTGTTCCCTATCGTCTTCAGCAATGCCAAATTCCTTGATTGGTTGCGCTCCGTAGCCAGCATCAACTACGGCTTGAGTAATTTTTTCTAAGTTGGTTTTTGGCACTTCGTATTTTACGGTTGCCTGCTCTGCGCCAAAATTGACGTTGCACTCGACAACGCCAACCACTTGACGAATCGCCTTTTCAATGTTGCTGGCGCAAGCGGCACAACTCATTCCTTGCAAGCGTAGAGTGCTAGTTTCCATTTTGATCTCTCTATTGCTAATTGTTTTAATTAACTGCCAATAAACCAGACATATTCAGAACTTTTGCTGACCAAATGCTTGCTTGTTCCATAACTATCATTCTTTGTTCTGCATCGTCCCAAATCTTTGCCCAAGAATACTGCCAGCAAGCTAACTGAACTTGTAACTCAACTAACTCAGCAGCTATTTCTACCTCTGCATCTTTAGCTGTCCATTCAATAAACAGCTTGCTTTCTTGCAGTAGACTTTCAACTAGTTCGCGATTTGCTTGATTTTGACAGCGAGATTTAATTCGTGATAAATTTGATGCTAAATTTCCCAAGCGAACTGGTAGAGAATCTTGTAAATATCTTAACTTTAAAGCATCCCAATTCCTCATGATTCTCCTAATAATTTTTTAATGATTTGACCAACTTTTCCTCTAATAACTGGATCTTGAATTTCCATGGAACGATTGTTCTGACGCGGACGGATGTTGATTAGAGATTCATAACCTATCTCTTGCGTAAGTGGATACCAATCTGCTCCCCAAATATCTACCTGTTTGCTCGTATTTTCCAGTAATACAGCTTCGCAATCAGCATGATATTCTCCACCACCTGCCAAAACTTCTTTTTTGATGTCTACTGCCAGTTTAATATAACTACCAAGAGTTTCTAGCATTTCTTCAATTTGCTCTTTAGTAGCACGATCTTGAATCAGATAAATCATTCTTGTGTTTAGTTTTAGATTCAATAGTTTGTTTGATCCTATTCAGAGTTTTCTTGTCTAAATAAACCTATCCCCAAAAAGTTTTGCCAGCGGTAATTGCCAATTCTAAAAACTTTCGCAGTTGCTTTTGTTGTCCATCAGGATCTTTGGTTAATTGAGAAGATAGTAAAACTGCGCCAATCCAATCTTGGGTATGCCAGAAACTTCCCTCTTCTAAAGCTGGCAGATTTTCTTTGGGCAAATAAGGCCAAGGAATAACATACCAGTAAGGTTCATTATAACTGAAATCTCCTGGAGACATCCCAATCCCAATAGACATAGGTTCGCCATTTTTTTCTCCAGGTAATAATATCTTGATTGCCATATCAAAGTGGTGCGCCCAGATGTCAATGGGCGTACTACCTGAATTTGCTAAAGTGATTTCTTGTAAGAGGATCTGAGTATTGGCGAAATAGTGGGTTACTTCTTGCCGGATTTCTGCATCTTGGCTGGCATCGAAAGCTGCACCTCTAGCAAAATCAGCATCGGGAAAATCATCGGGGGGAATTTCAAATGATTTAATTTGGCTAGTATCAGCGCCAAGTTTAGCAATTTCTTGTTTGTGCCAATCTAAGGCTTCAGCCATAGTTTTTCCATCCCAGGAAAATTCAGCTATTGGATGATTTTGAGCGTCTACAATTTGGGCAATTAAATTAACTGGTTCGAGGGCAACTCGAAATGGGGTTTTGCCACTGATGAGTTTGCCAATAAAGGTATTGGATTCAGAGTTGAATTCCATTGCGATGTGGCTATAATCTTCTTGAGGCGTTGCTAAAGCTAATCCAACTATGGGGATAAACTGAATAGCATAGTGTAGTTGGACTCGGCTAGCTGAGAAGGTTTGAGGATTAATCGGATTGATTTGTCGCCACAGGTTACTCATCAAATTTATCTCCATTTATACCGATATTCTAAATCTGAACTGGTTCCTAGGCTCTGCCTAGGCTGTTGACTTTGTAAGTTTTTGAGCGATTTTATTCATACAATAACTATGTCATTATACTGGGTCTAAATCATTAACCCAAGTCTGTAGTTTGTAGGGGCGGGTAACGCCAAGGGCTTCGCTTCGCTAAAACTCAGATCTTTGATACCCACCAACAAATGATCTAAACCCGCCCCATACACCCTCAAATTTACCATTAATTGACTTCATCGATGCCGTCGGGGGCGGGTTTATTCAGGTTATTGGTGAATATTAAAATTCATCCCCAAACCCGCCCCTACATAAATCATGGTCAATCAAAAGGACTTGGTATTGGTTGAAAATCCCGCAACTGACTACCTAAAAACTGCATGAACAAAAACCCCATAAAAAGGCACAAAGTCAACAGCCTAGGCAGAGCCTGGGAACGAGTAAACGAGTAATAAAAACAATTGCCTACGACTATGCCTCAGAATTATGTTCACTGTTTGGTGATTGCTTCGACTCTATCGGGGAATATTTAGAAAAAAAATCGGCTCGATCTACCTAATCAAACTTCAGAATCTCCATAGTTTTATATTGTAGGCGAAACCAAAGACGCGATCGCCGTCTCTGGTCCAACTAATACCACGCACGGCTCCACAAAACACCTGATTGCCGCTTCTTGAGCTTCAGCGGTAGTAATGGCGCTGACGGCAGAGACAAACTCATGGTCAAATTCTATCCCTAAGCCAATAATTTCGTACCAACCAAAGATTTGTGCCAGTTGAGAATTGGTTTGCTTGCCCAAAGCGTATTGTCCAAGTAACTTGTTTTTAGAGGCTTGCAATTCTTCTTCATCTAAGGGGGCAATAGATAAACGTTCAACTTCGGCTCGCAAACCTTCTAGGGCGATCGCTGTATTTTCCGGAGCCGTTCCCATATAAACTACAAACTGAGAGGCATCTAGCCGCGTCGGATAAAATGCCGATACTTCGTAGGCTAAACCCCGCTTTTCTCGCAATTCTACAAATAAGCGACTGGAAAGCCCATTGCCTAAATAGGTACTGAGCAATTTTAACTTGACATAATCTTCCTCTTGGACGGAAGCTGCTAAATATCCCAACATCACAATGGATTGTTGAGTAGCTTGGGGAATGGCGCTCCAACTAGCTTGGGGTAGTACCGCAGGCAATAATAAGGGTGATAAAGGAGTTGGGGGAACTTGCCAATCACCAAAAACTTGAGCGATCGCATCCACCGCATCTTCCGGAGCAATCCGACCTGCTAAACTAATAATGATATTATCCGGACGAAAATAGGTTTGATGATATTCCTGAAGTTGAGCGCTATTGAGATTGGCAACAGTTTCTTCAGTTCCTAAACTAGAAAAACTATAGGGATGATCGCGATACATTGCTTGTCTCAAACGATCGAAGGCAATACTAAAGGGTTGTTCCTGTTGGGAACGAATATCTTGAATAGCAAGGCGACGTTCTAATTCTACTTCAGATTCGGGGAAAGTAGGCGATCGCAAGATTTCCCCTGCCAAATTCAAAATATTGGCAAAGTCTGCCGATACTGTTTTAATACTCAGCAAAAAATAATCGCTAGCGGCATCAGTTCCCAAACTTGCCCCCACCGATTCGACTTTTTCGGCAATTTCCCAAGCCGATAATTTTTCTGTTCCTTTAGTAATTACAGCCGCCAGTAAGTGTGCTAATCCGGCTTTTCCTTTGGGTTCCCAGCGACTGCCCGCCCGAATATAAATGCGAGCCGCAATAATATCCGCCGCTGGATTTTCCACGGCAATAACTGTCAACCCATTAGCCAAAACAGTGCGATGAATGTGGGGAACTGGCTCGGAAAAATGTACTTTTTTCTGCATTACTTTTGGGAAATGGGGAACAGAGAATGTCAATTTAGAAATTTATTCCTATACTGAAATTCTTGGCAACCAAGTCACCAAATCTGCTGGTGAGGAAAATTGGTTGGCGCTTGGGCTTGATGTTCTAAGTGTACCAAAAATTAGGATTCTTGCCCTCTAATAAGTCAATATCCTCCCAAAAGAAGGTAGTCAGCAGTTCTTTGAAACAAGCGATCGCAGTCTATCATTTCTTTCTTAATGGTTCTGGCTTTGCCTCAGCTATTTAAATAGTATTAAGCAAAATTATTCATCAACAGGGTTTGAGAATAGTCACCGCATATCTATAGGGCGAGAGATATTGACTGGCTAAGTGGAGGAGTTCCTTGGGTTGAAAAGATTTAATTTGCTCTGGATAAGTAACTGCTAGTTCGGCACTGGCAATAGTGTTGTAGTAACCATACATTCCGGCTAGCTGACAGGGAGCTTCGGTAGAAAAAGCGTAATCATTACATAATAGACGCTGACATCGGGCTAAATCTTTGGTAGGCAAAGGAGTAGTTTGCAACTCAGAGATGGCATCGCCGACGATCGCTTCTACTTGATCGAGATGTTCGGGATCTAGACTAGCAGTAATGGTGAACAAACTGGAATCTTGCTGGAGGGAAAAAGCACTATTAATCGATTGTACCAATTGTTTTTCTTCCCGCAATTCCCTAATTAACCTGGAGGTGCGCCCCTCTGCCAGCAGCACCGATAATAAGTCTAACCCGTAGGCGCTGCGGAGATGTTCGACTCCCGGAGCAGTCCAAGCCATCATTAACCGAGCTTGTTCTAATCTAGGCAACCGCAATTCCTGACGGCGAATTTCGGTGAGGGGGGGTTCGGCTTCTGGAGTATAGGTGGGACAACTGGCAGGTGCATCAAAGTCAGAAAAATACTTTTCAACTAACTTGATGGCTTCTTCGGCGGGAATACCCCCGACGATCGCCACTGTCATATTATGGGGTTGGTAGTGAAAGCGATGGAAGCATCGCATCTCTTCCGGCGATCGCTCTAGTAATTTGGATGAAGTGCCTAAAACTGGTCTGCCGTAGGGATGGCGTTGGTAAATGCTCTCTGACAGGGCTTGAAAACCGACCCAATCGGGATTATCATAGGTTTGGCGAATTTCTTCCAACACCACTTCTCGCTCTAGGGCAAATTCATCGGCGGGAATAGCAGCCTGCAAGAGAATTTCGGCTAGGGCAGGTAAGGTTTCCGGTAAGTGCTGGGCGGCGGTGGTAATGAAAAAATGGGCGTAGTCGTGGCTAGTGGCAGCATTAGTCATCCCGCCGCGATTTTCGATGACACGATCGAAGGCTCCCGGTTCTAGTTGCTCCGTGCCTTTAAAAATCATGTGTTCCAAAAAGTGTGCCATCCCAGACCATTGATCTGGTTCCGCGATCGCGCCAGCTTTCACCCAGACATCAACTACCACTACTGGGGTGGCAGGCAAGTGTTGATGAATCAGCGTCAGACCGTTGTCCAGTTTGAATGCAGTTGCCGGAAATTGGTAGGTAGTTAGTAGTTGAGACAACTTGTCTAAAATTTCTAACCAAAGTTAGATGCGAGTTTATTTATTTTAACCTTTTGGCTAGGCGATCGCCCATTTTCCATACAAAATCCAAAATTCTGTATCGAATCGTAACAATATATGGGTAAAAAATAGAATTTTCAGCATAATGATATACAAAAAATCCCCCAGTCCAGAGACGAGGGGATTTTTCTTCTTTCTCGTCGGCTCACCGCCACGCCGTTTTACCTCAGTTTATGACCTGGATTCATCCAGGTGGGTACCAACTCTCCAGTGTAAAGTTTCCGAGTTCAAGCCCGGTCTACTGCTACCAGAACAATTTTGGTTCCCGTTTAAAACGAGCATAGATCAAAAAACGTTTTTGGCAGTCACCAACGCCGCAGTGGAACCAACTCACTCATTGTAGCACCTGAAATCAAAAAATCACCCCATCACCCCATTCCCTCTCTTCCCCATTTCCTCTCTTCCCCATTTCCTCTCTTCCCCATTTCCTCTCTTCCCTGTTCCCTGTTCCCTGTTCCCTGTTCCCTATTTCCTGTTCCCTGTTCCCTGTTCCCTATTTCCTATTCCCTGTTCCCTGTTCCCTGTTGCCTGTTCCCTATTCCCCATACCAAATAGATTCAATATTTTGAGCGATCGCCTTGGCTGTCCCTAATTGGTTGGTTTCTAGTAGAGTAGTGACATGGCCTAACTTGCGCCCTGGGCGAGACTCGGTTTTGTTATACCAGAGGACGTGAGTTTTCGGCAACTTTTCCAACTGTTGCCGTTTTGTCAAGTAGTCGGAAGAGGAATGCTCGTAACCAAGTAAATTTACCATCACCGCCCCAGCCGATTTCAACCGAGGACTGCCCAACCGCAAACCGCTAATGGCTCTCAGGTGCATTTCAAATTGAGAAGTTTCGCAAGCGTCGATGGTAAAATGCCCGGAATTATGATTGCGGGGGGCAATCTCATTTACCAGTACCTTACCAGAAGCCGTTAAAAATAGCTCAATCCCAAAAACGCCCACCGCTTTCAAATCTTGTAGAATAGCCCCAGCGATCGCTTCAATTTTAGCTTGTACTGATTGTCCAATTTCCGCTGGCACAATTACCCGGTGACAAACTTGGTCTTCTTGTTGGGTTTCTACCACTGGATAAATTACAATTTCCCCAGTCACTGAACGAGCGGCAATCACAGCTAATTCCTTGGCAAAAGGAATAAATTCTTCAATCAGCAAAGGGGTATTTTCCAACTTGGCTAGAACTTCTCCTAAAGACTCTTTATTTTTAACAATAAAAGTTCCTTGCCCATCGTAGCCATGCCGCCGCGCCTTGATAACTAGAGAATTTTGATTCTTTAATCTGGAGTTTTCAGTTTGAAACTCTTCCAGGGAAACAAAATGGGGAACTGGCAACCCCAAATCCCGGAGATAGCAGCGCTGGCTGTACTTATCCAACAGTGGAGCTAGAGCAGATAAACTCGGTTGAAAATGTACTCCTCGATCCACTAAAGGTTGTAAAGCTGGCAAGTCAACAAATTCATTTTCAAAAGTAATTGTATCGCAGCGAGTTGCTAACTCAGAAGTTGCCTGAGCATCGTCAATTGGTGCTAGGATAGCAGAGTTGGCGATCGCTACCGCTGGATCGCTAGCATGGGGAGTCTGAACAATTAGTTCTAATTCTAGTTTTTGTGCCGCCCTTGCCATCATCCACGCTAACTGTCCGCCCCCAATTACTCCTATACGTTTTACTGCTTTTATTTCCACTTGATTCATCCGTAGTTTTAATTTAACGACAGTTTAGAGAGTCGCGAGTAGCCACACCAGTTTGTGAATTAACCCCGGCTGCCTGCTGGCATAATTCCCTCGCTTGCGCTCCATCTAATATCGCGTTGGTAAAATCAGCCCCAGTAATATTAACATCTCGAAAAACTGAGCGCAATAAAATGGTACTGTCTAGAATGGCATCGCTGAGATCCGTCCCTTCAAATCTGACTTGATCCATCATCGCATCGCTTAAATTAGCACCATGCAAATTAGCTTGAACGAATCTGGCAGTGCTGAAAACCGCCCCGCGCAAATCCGCCTTGGCAAAATTAGTTAATTCTAAGTTGGCAGTAGCAAATTCGGCTCTCTGTAAATCTTGTCCGGAAAAATCCTTGCCCACGATTTGAGCATTGCTATAGGTGGTATGGGGGGGATAACCAGTTTGAGCCAAGGCGGGAAAAGTCCAAAAACCGCAGGCGATCGCCCACAGCAGTACAATTAGTTGCAAAATAAACATAATTTCCCCGGATTAACAGCAGATAATTTGGCAGTTGGGCAGGCGAAATGGTTATGATTTGGGGTAGTGATGTTCAATTAAGCTCATGCCAAACTTTCTAATCACTTGGGTGCTGGCAACGATATCGCTGATGATTACCGCTGCTGTTGTTCCCGGAGTTCACATTAGTTCCATCCCCGCTGCCGCTGTAGTCGCGATCGTCATTGGATTGGTGAATGCCGTTGTTCGCCCTATCCTGGTGATCTTAACGCTACCGCTGACAATTCTCAGTTTAGGGCTATTTCTGTTGGTAGTAAATGCAATTAGTCTATCCTTAGCTAGTTACTTTTCCTTTGGTGGTTTGAAAATCACTGGTTTTTGGCCTGCCCTTTTTGGCGCAATTGTGCTATCAGTAGTTTCTAGCTTGCTGAATAAGTGGTTTAACAGTCAAGCAGAAAATGCCTAGATTGCTAGTTGCCAGCAGTGCTGCTGGCAACAGCATCTTGATTGCAAAACCTAGAGATTGATTCCCCGTTGGCGCAATTGTGCAGGTAAAGCTTGATATCGTCAGGACTTACGCAGTTGCTCCGCATATAGCGTTGATGGTGCGTTACGCTGCGCTAACACACCCTACGAATAGAGGTATTGCGTAAGTCTAGATCGTTACTGGTTGCTGGTGAAGAGTTTCCCTATCCATCTTTAGACAAGTTCCCCTGATTGTCAATTTTTAACAGGGTGTTGGGAAAATCGGCTTTAGTTAAATTACGAATTAGTTCAATGCTGCGGGGCTGACTATCGGGATAAGGGATTCCAGGTCGTTTAATATTGACAGGAATAATTTTACCCTTCACAAAATTGCCTTGTCGGTCTAATTTAACTTCCAAAATTAGCGAATAACCAGTTTCAGCTTCAGAAGATAAAGTATTATACCCCATAAAATTGCCGAGGGAATAGGCAATTAACTTGCCTTTATATAATTCCATTGCCCTGGGAACATGGGGTCCATGTCCCAAAACTAAATCCGCTCCGCTATCAATGGCAGTCCGCGCAAACAAAACCGAATTACCGCGATTTTCCCCAAAAAATATTTCCGCCTGGTTGTTAACGTGCATGGCTCCCGTACCTTCTGCCCCAGCATGAACTGAAATAATCGCTATATCAGCATGAGCCTTAGCTTCGGCTAATAAGGTTTTCACTGCCTCTAAATCCTGCATGGAATTATGGACATCAAGGTAGCTGAAACCAATGAAGGCAACGGCGGTATTTTTAACTTGCAAATAAACGATTTGATCTTTCTTGCCGACGGCTTTCATTCCCGTGGCTTCAATATTGGCAATGGTGTCTGCAAATCCTTTGTCAAAAAAGTCCATGGAATGATTATTGGCAACGCTTAAAACGTTGAAACCAACTTCTTTTAACAACTTGGCGTAGGCAGGAGGGGTACGAAAGGCAAAAGTTAACCGTTGGCGAGTGTCTTTGGCACTGTGGGGATGGTTAGTTAAGGTGCTTTCAAAATTAGCAAATAAAATATCTGCCCCTTGGAGAGCAGGTTTAATGGCTTGAAATAAAATCTTGGGGTCTGATGGCAGGCGATCGCTGGGAAAATTAGTGCCAGGAATAGTATCGCCCACCGCTTTAATGGCGATTGTGGTATCTGTAGGAGATGGATTTGGTTTGGCAGGGGATGGCGGAGTTTTGGCAATAGGGGGGATTTTGATCGGGGAGGAAGCCGTTTTGGGCGCGGATAAGGATTTTTGGGCAACCAATGGTTTTTTTGTTGCCGATGGAGATTGGGAATCAAGTTGGGTTCTAATCGCAAATCCCCCAGCCGCAATTAGTAACCAGCAAGTAACGCCAAGGGCAATCAGGGGAATTTTAGTTGCCAGTTTCGACAGCAGAGGCTTAGATTGAGAGGGAATAGTCGGGATGGTTTGAGGCAGCGGTTGATTAAGTTGGACAACTTCGCTCCAGTCAGGTTTTTGGCGATCGCTTTGTCTGCCGTAAATCCGGACTGATTCCAGAAAAGGGATTTGCAGGCGCAGTAAGCCCTTGTGAATAAACCGAGTTGAGGCAGCGCGATGGGGAACTTGAGCCGCCACTAAAACGATTTGCAAGCATTTCCCCTGCCAAGTCACTTGGGCGACGATACCTTTGGGATTGGTCACTTGATTGATTAAACTAGCGATCGCGCTAGGGTTGCCCTGCTTTGCCAAGGCTAAAATATCTTCAGAACCCACGGTTAATTTCCTCACCCCAATCAAGAGACTTAAATAATGGAGCTAAACAATACGACTAACTTAGCCCATCAACCGGAAATTTGGCAAACAAATCCATTAACTCTGGAATATTTGCAGAGCGATCGCCACTTATTGCTAAAATATCCCCAATTAATTCCGAAAATTTGGGAGCGAAATGTAACTGAAAGGACAAGTAATTGTTTTCCAGTAGACAGCGGTCAGGAATTAGCACTCAAAGACCTATAAAATTACTCTGATTGTAGCTGAAAGCCTTAATTAATGTGGATTAGAGGAATTTTCCGGACATCCAAAAATTGCTCTTGTAGCATTGATGGACTAAAAGCAATTCTGGACAAACCCGATCGGATAAGGTTTAATAGGGACATTTGCCTACTACTTAAGGAACTTACGGGTGTGAAAATATGACGATATTCAGCATCTCCTCAAGAGAGTGCAAAGTTCCCCGCTCCTTTAAAAACTCAATTGCAGACAACTCCCACTTCTCATAGCGTGAATCCAAACCAAAGTCAAAATAAACCCCTCATTAGCCTGTTTACTGCTATCTCGATTGTGGTAGCCAATATGATCGGCACAGGCGTTTTTACCAGTTTGGGTTTCCAAGCGATAGATATTAAATCTGGTTTTGCATTGCTTTTTCTCTGGCTAGTCGGTGGCGTTGTGGCTCTGTGTGGCGCGCTTGTCTATGGGGAACTAGGTGCAGTCATGCCCCGCTCTGGAGGAGAATTTTACTATTTATCAAAAATCTATCATCCAGCCGTGGGCTTTTTGTCTGGTTGGGTATCAGCCACAGTAGGCTTTGCGGCTCCCATTGCCCTAGCTGCTATGGCATTAGGTGAATATTTCGTTGGTGTATTTCCGCTGTTTAATAAGACAGCGATCGCCCTGACTGTAGTCATTGCCGTTTCCCTTGTCCACTCCCAGAATATCAACATCGGCAGTTATTTTCAGAACTTTTTTACCCTCCTGAAAGTTCTGCTCATAGTCTCTCTCATTGGTTGTGGATTAGTCCTCGGTAAACCCCAGGAAATCAGCTTTTTACCCGCCCCAGGAGATCTAAATTTAATCCTCAGTTCTCCCTTTGCGGTTTCCCTAGTCTATGTGATGTATTCCTATTCCGGGTGGAATGCTGCCGTCTATGTTGCCAGTGAAGTTAAAGATCCCGAAAAAAACGTCCCCCGCGCCCTATTTACTGGCACTACAATAGTGCTAGTTTTATACCTACTGGTCAATTTCATTTTCCTCTATGTCGCGCCCATTAGCGAACTTTCTGGACAGCTAGAAGTTGGCTCTATTGCTGCCAGCAAGATATTTGGAGATGCCGGGGGCAAAATCATGAGCTTGCTAATATCTTTTGGGTTAATATCTGCCATTAGTTCAATGGTATGGGCGGGACCGAGAGTTACCCAGACCATTGGCGAAGATATCCCTTTATTTAAGATTCTAGCAGCTAAAAATACCAATGGAGTCCCCCACTATGCCATCCTTTTGCAGCTAGCAATTGTGGTGGTATTGCTGATTACTGCTAGTTTCCAAGCAGTGTTAACCTTCTTAGGATTTACGCTCTCGCTTTCTTCTTTCCTAACAGTTTTGGGAATCTTCGTTCACAGATTCAAGTATCCAGATATCCCCCGTCCTTATAAAACCTGGGGATATCCAGTTACACCCATAATCTTTTTGGCAATTAATCTCTGGATGCTAGTATTTATTTTCAGAGATAAAACCGGAGAATCCCTAGCTGGTTTGGGAATAATTTCCTTGGGGTTGCTAGTGTATTGGATAGCCGTTCGGCAAAAACTGGCTAATTCCAAAGTCAACGATGAAAATCAATCCATCATTAAATAATTACTGCCATGTTCAGAAACAAATTTCTCCTGATTCTACTCGCGTTTCCTCTCCTTTTTTCGATCCTATCTTGTGGCAGTAATAGCACTAACTCAGGAAAAATTGATCCGACAGTTAAAGAAAATGTTGTACCCAATGGTTCCTCAAAATCAAAAAATTCTCAGAAGTCTAAAACAGAATCAATAGATAACAATTCTAAGCCGAATCAACCTGCTGAAGCTCCAATCGATCGCTCCCAAGCAGCTAAATATACTAACACGGCTAAGTTTTTGGCAGGCATTCCTTTAGATGCTAGCAGCAAGTTGGCAAAGTCCGAACAAACTGCGGTGGGGAAGGAACACCAAAACTTTTTTCAGAAAACCTGGAATAAGCTAGAAGAGCGGCAGCTATCAAAAGTGAGAAATTGGTCAAGTACAGAATTAACCGATGTAAATAAATCTGTCAAAACAATTTTCTATCCCTTTAGTGGCCCGGACTTTCTCTACGCTTCTCAGTTTTTCCCCCAGGGAGAAAACTATATTTTGGCAGGTTTGGAACCTGTGGGTAGCATCCCTGAGTTAGAGGAAATGTCTGATAGCAAGTTGGCAAGAAAACTATCAGAGGTACAGCGATCGCTTGATGCTATCCTGAATTTTAGCTTTTTTAGAACTAAGTCAATGGCAGTGGATTTATCCCAACAAGGGGTAATCCCGGTGTTGTTTGTTTTCCTCGCCAGGACTAATCATGAAATTCTAGCCGTGGAACATATTAGTATTGATAAAAGTGCTAATATCAAGGTTCTCAAACCAGAGGAAAAAGATACTGTGGGGAAAGGATTGGTTCCTGGAATCAGAATTAAGTTTGTCAACGGCGGCGAAACTAAAGCCAGAACGCTCTACTATTTTTCGACGGATTTATCAGATAGTGGTTTGAAGAAAACTCCGGAATTTAAGCAGTTTGTCCAGCAATTTTCTAGTCCAGTTACTTACCTCAAGGCAGCTTCCTACTTGATGCACTCCGATAGTTTTTCTGACATCCGGCAACTAATTTTGACCCATAGCAGCAATCTTTTACAAGATGATTCTGGCATTCCGATCAAACATTTCACCAGTCCGCCTTGGGATTTAAAATTTTATGGTCATTATACTAAACCAATTGATCTGTTTAAAAATGACTATCAAGCAGATTTGCGGAAAGTTTACCAGAATGATAAAACGATTAAACCACTAGATTTTGGGATTGGCTACCGCTTTCAAATCAATGAATCCAACTTGATGCTAGCGGTTTTTAAAAAGTGATCCTCGCCAAAGTCTATAGGATTAATTGACTTGAACTCAAACCATTAATCCGCCAGGGACTTCAGTCCCTGGCGGGTATCAACAATGCTGTGCCTCGCTTTGCCGTCCGAGGCAGAGCCTCTCAATAGGCATTCCCAGGCAGAGCCTGGGAACGAGTACACAGATCAGTACACAGTAGTAGGGTGTGTTAGCGATAGCGTAACGCACCGTTAATTGGTAGGCGGTGCGTTACGCTGCCGCTAACGCACCCTACTAAATAGAGATTTGTGTCAATGATTTAGGCGCATTATGCTGACGCAGTTATTGTATGAACAATATTGCGAAAAAACTCGCAGAGTCAACAGCCTAGGTAGCGCCCCCGTGGTTGCCCCTATTTCTAGGATAGTTGCGTAAGTCCTGACTTGTGGAGTAGCTGGGTAAGTCCTGTAAAAGACTGCTAAACCAGCTACCATCAGACTTTTTGCCCTAGGGGACAATATATTGAGCCGCCAGTCTTAATATCTTCTTTACAGGAGAACCGAGGCTAGTCGGGCTACCCTGTAGACAAATAGACCCTTTAAGCGCAGAGTTGAGTATTGAATTTATGGCACTGCAAAGCTTTGGTGTAATCGGTTTAGCAGTCATGGGCGAAAACCTGGCTCTGAACGTGGAGCGGAATGGCTTCCCTATCTCTGTTTACAACCGCACCGCTGAAAAAACCCAAGTCTTTATGGCAACGCGCGCCCAAGGCAAGAATGTCCAAGGCACTTATTCTATTGAAGAATTTGTCAAGTCCTTGGAGCGTCCCCGGAAAATCTTGATCATGGTCAAAGCTGGCGCACCTGTGGATGCTACCATCGATCAACTGAAACCATTTCTGGAACCTGGAGATATCGTCATTGACGGCGGGAATTCCCTATTTGATGACACGGCTCGCCGCACTACGGACTTAGAATCGGCTGGTTTTCGGTTTATTGGGATGGGAGTCAGCGGCGGGGAAGAAGGGGCGCTCAACGGTCCCAGCATTATGCCGGGAGGAACAGTTAGCTCCTATGAGTATTTAGAGCCGATTTTGACTAAAATTGCCGCCCAGGTGGATGATGGAGCCTGCGTCACCTACATTGGTCCCGGCGGTGCAGGTCACTATGTCAAGATGGTACACAACGGGATTGAGTACGGCGATATGCAGTTAATCGCCGAAGCTTATGACCTGCTGAAAAGTACCTTGGGCTTAAGCGCTGCCCGACTCCATGAAGTTTTTACGGAATGGAATACTACTGAAGAACTGAATTCTTACTTGATTGAGATTACGGCTGATATCTTTAAGAATGTCGATCCCGATACTGGTTTGCCCTTAGTTGATGTCATTTTAGATGCGGCGGGGCAGAAGGGAACGGGACGGTGGACGGTGCAAAGTGCTTTGGAATTGGGAGTTTCTATTCCGACCATTATTGCGGCAGTGAACAGTCGGATTATTTCTTCTTACAAGCAGGAACGGATAGCTGCGGCTAAGGAAATTACTGGACCAACGGGCAAGTATGAAGGGGATACCCAAACCTTTATTAATGCCATTCGCGATGCTTTGTATTGTTCCAAGATTTGTTCCTACGCCCAGGGAATGGCGTTGTTAACTACGGCTTCCAAGACCTACAACTACAATTTGAATTTGAGCGAAATTTCTCGCATTTGGAAAGGTGGTTGTATTATCCGAGCCGGATTTTTAAATAAGATCAAGCAGGCTTTTAAGGAAAATCCGGCTTTGCCCAATCTGTTACTTGCCCCGGAATTTAAACAAACCATCCTGGATCGTCAAGGAGCTTGGCGGGAAGTAATTGCTACCGCTGCCAAATTGGGAATTCCAGTACCAGCATTCAGCGCGTCCCTAGATTATTTTGACAGCTATCGACGCGATCGCCTGCCCCAAAATCTCACCCAAGCGCAACGAGATTACTTTGGGGCGCACACCTACGAACGGACTGATAAGCCGGGAGTTTTCCACACTGAATGGATTACTGGGGCTAAGGGCTAATTTAGTTATCGCAGTCAAAGTCCCCTTAAAAAAGGGGGCTTTGAACTAATTAATCTCCCCGAAACTATGTGCAGCTTTGAATTCTGGACTATTTTAAGCAAATTGCTCCCCTAAAACTGTTTAGCTTTAACAGCAGCAGGATTTTTTAAGTCGAGGAATTATGGAACGCTTCAGCTTTCCTAAATGGTTGCGGGCATCAATGGGGACGGCAATTTTACTAGCCCTAGCATTTTGTTTGGCGATCGCGCTTGGAGTCAACGCCCAACCTAGTGAAACCAAAGTCGAAGCTAGTGTAGGTAAAGTAATTGTGATTAATGGTAATCGGGCTGATACTAATTTAGCCACCTTTACCCGCACTGATTATGTGGGGCAATGTCCTGGTTCGGTAATTGTTTCCGGCGGACGCTCAACTCAGTTTGTTTCTAGTTCCGCCCCTCCCGCGCCAAATAGAAGAGTTATTGTCAGAAATGTCACTGAGGGCATGAATAGCAATCCGTATCCCTACACCGATCGCGAATATGATAAGGGTAGGTATTCCGAAGGCTTTAGTTTATTTCCCGGTAATAGTCACGACGAACAAACCTTTGCTGTTTTGGAAGGGGAAAATCAGCTAGAATATCAAATTAGAGAAGGCGATCGCCCCATCGAACAGGGTTCCTTTACCATCTCAGTTTCCATCACTGATACCGGGACTTTTTCCCGCAACACCATTTGCGAAGAGACATTGAGATGCGAAGATGTATATCGCGATTGTAGTAATGGGGGCAGAGGAAATCGCCGTCAATGCTACCCTACAACTACTTGCAAATGTCCTTAAACTTTTGAAGGCGATCGCGCGGCTCGGCATCTAAATTATTCAATTCCCACTTTAATCGACTTCATCGGTAAATACAACTTCATCGGCTCATTTTCAAACCGTTGAAAGCCATATTTTACATAAAAGCTCACAGATTTGTCATCCAAAGCTTCTACAATGACAGCAACAGATGCAACTTGCTTACTTGTATCTAGAGATTTTTTGAGCGCATCTAGTAATAGCAGTTCTCCAAATCCCTTACCCTGTTGGCTCTTGTCAACAGCCAGACGACCTAATAGCGTTGCTGGCAATAGTGGATAAAGAGGCATTTGTTTTGCAAATGCCTCGTCTAAGCCTTTAATGTCAATAGCGTAAGAAGAGAGCGTATAGTAAGCCAAAACGTTGCTCTCAGGAGCGTCAACTAAAACAAATACAGTTGAAACTCGTTTTTTAAGGTCTTGAGATGCTTGTTTGCGGATGTAATTATCTAAACTTTCTTGACCGCAGCAGAAGTTTGAGCGGTTATGCTTTCGACTATCATCAAGAGGGTCAATTTTAACCATTAAACAGACATTGTTTGTTTGTATCGTAAAGCAGCTGATTTCAGCGCATTATTAGGTTTGGGAGGATTGAGAATTGCCTTGACAAAAGCTTCACTGTCCTCAACAGTCAGCTTTAGGATTTGATGTTGCTCAATAACTTTATAAGCTGCTGCTTGAACAGTTACTACAACAAAGTCTGTTAGGCTGCTTCCCTCTAGATCGGCGGCTTTTTGAATTAGAGCTTTAATTTCTGGACTGACCCGAGCTTCTAGTCTGGCGGATGTTTTTTGACAAGTTGTATGATTCATAAAAAACGGTCATTCATTGTCATTTTATGTATGTCATGCTGGCAAAACTGTTCCAGTAACCTTAGAACTGTTTGCCATTTCTATCCTATACGGCAATTTGCCGTATGTCAATATACCAAGAGAACATCCAGAGCATATTGGTATATCGGGTGATGTTCAGTCCTACTATTGATACTGCTCTAGAAAATCCAAGGCTTGATTTCGTAACTCATGGTACTCTTTAGACTCGCGCAATTGATGATGATTGCGGGGACGAGGTAAGGGAATATCCAGCACTTTTCCAATTGTAGCATTGGGACCATTAGTCATCATCACCACGCGATCGGACATAAAAATTGCCTCATCTACGTCATGGGTAATCATCATCACGGCTTGGCGATGATTGTCCCAAATATCTAAAACTTGCTGTTGCAATTTTGGCCTAGTTAAAGCATCCAAAGCGCCAAAAGGTTCATCGAGCAAGAGCATTTTGGGGCGAGTGGCTAAAGCGCGAGCTAAACCCACCCGCTGTTTCATCCCGCCGGAAAGCTCATCGGGATATTTATCGGCGGCGGCGGTTAGATTCACCATTGCAATATGTTCATACACTAACGAAGTCTTCTCGGCTCGACTGAGATTTTTGAAGACTTCATCTACTGCCATCCGAATGTTTTCTTTGACAGTTAACCAAGGGAGTAATGAATAGCCTTGAAATACCATCATCCTTTCTGCACCCGGTTTGCGAATAGCTTTCCCTTCTAGGGTGACTAAACCTGATGTGGCTTTTTCTAGTCCGGCAACAATCCGGATCAGAGTTGATTTGCCACAGCCAGAATGACCAATCACAGAAACATATTCTTGGGCTTTGATTGTCAGATTGATGCCGTTCAAAACCACGAATTGACTGCCATCAGGTTTAGGAAAGGATTTGACAACATTTTCAATGACTAGAAATGTCTCCCGATCAAATTCAGGAGAATCTTTTGGGGCAAGAGGTTTAATTGCAGGGTTCATAAAATTTCCTCCAGGTAATCATTCAAGCCAGAAAATAGGATTGGGGAGCGCCAGCCCGAATTTCAAAACTTTCTAGATAGCCAACAGGATCGCTAGGATCGAAACGTTTGCCATCAATAAATGCCGAACTGGGTTCAACTTTGTAATCTTCTGATGGGCAGGTAATTCCCATTTCAGCCGCAATTTCTCGATACAAATCGGTTCTCCAAGCTTGCCGCGCGATCGCTTCGGCATTCTTGGGAAATGTGGGAATTTGCCCCCAACGAGTAGCCTGGGTCATTAACCATAGGGTTTCCGATTGCCACAGGAAGGTAGAATGGTCGTGGGGAACAGCGGAAATCTCCGGGGACAAATCAAAGAAAACCGTTGTCTCTAAGCTGTGACGAATTCGCGATTGGTTGTCAAATCCCCCGTAGTTGTAATTTCCCAGGATTCCCGGTTGGGTATATTTGACGTTGGCTCCGGTAAAAGACCTCTGGGAGATAATTTGCGCCACTTCTTCCCGATGGGCGGGTTGGCTGCAATACTGGCAAGCTTCGATCATCGCTTTGACTAGGGAGCGATAGGTTTTAGGATAATTGTTGATGAAGGATTCTCGGACAGCTAACAGGCGATCGGGATGACCTCGCCAAATTTCTTTTCCCTGGGCAAAGGTAAAGCCAATCCCTTCATTGCCAGTAATGGCGCGGGTATTCCACGGCTCTGCCACCATATAGGCTTGCATTGCCCCCATCCGCATATTACTGACCATCTGGGGCGGTGGCGTAATAATTAACCGCAAGGCTTCCACAGGATTAATGCCTGCTGCTGCCATCAGGTAACGGACAAAATACTCATAGATGGAAGAACTGAGGACAATCGCCCACACCCTTTCATCAATGGGAGACTTTTCCCAATACCTGCGTAAATCTTGCCCGAAGGCTTCTAAGTTGCCGCCATAGGTAAACCAGGGGCGAATGCCGCTTTCCCAGAGTTGGCGATTGAAAGTGAGGGCATTGCCATGACGATGAATTGTCATGGCGGCACAGAGGGGAAAGTGTCGCGCTCCTTCTGCCCCAATCCGGGCATTAGTCACGGCTCCCGATACCACGGGAGAGGCATCTAATCGCCCAAAAATTAACCCATCGCGGGAATTGCCCCAACTGGCTTCGCGACTGAGATTGACATTTAATCCATACTTGCGAAAGAAACCTTTTTCCCAGGCGATCGCAAAGGGAGCGCAATCATTGACTGGGACAAACCCAATGGTTAAATCTGGCTTTTCTAGGCTGGCAGGGTTGACGATGGGTTCCACAGCTAGGGCGGCTGCGGGTAGCTCTAGCTGCGGATTTCGCGTCTGGGGCTGGCAACCAGAAAAAGCGATCGCAGAGGCGGCAGCACCCATTCCCTGAAGGAACGATCGCCGATTCCACTGTGTATTCATGAAAATCTCCGAATTTTTAGGTTCTTGCCGAGCGATGAGTCATGGCAGTTTGCAATCTAGCTAGGGCATAGTCCAAAATCAGTCCAGTCAATCCAATCACAAACACTGCTAAAAACACTGAACTAACATTTAAGCGATTCCATTCATCCCAAACAAAAAAGCCGATGCCAATGCCCCCCGTGAGCATTTCCACTGCTACGATCACCAACCAGGCAATTCCCAAACTAATGCGTAAGCCCGTGAAAATATAGGGCAAACTAGCCGGAAGAATCACCTTAATTAGTTGTTTCCAACGGGGCATTTCCAGGACTTCTGCCACTTCTAAATAGTCCTTGGGAACGTTGCTGACTCCTTCGGCGGTGTTGATGATGGTAGACCACAAAGAAGTAATGAAAATCACAAAAATCGCGGCTGGTTCAGCGGAATTAAAAATCGCCAGGGCGATGGGCAACCAAACTAGGGGTGAAACGGGCTTAAAAACCTGAATGAGGGGATTGAGTGCTAGCCAAGCATGACGAGATAAGCCAATCAAAAAGCCGACGGGAATGGCAACAATTGCTCCTAGCAAAAATCCAATGCAGACGCGGCGCAAACTTGCCAAAAGCAGCCACCCTAAACCTAAATCCCCTGGTCCCCGGCGATAAAAGGGATGCAGAATAAAGTCTAAATTTTTGCTCAGGGCTTCTGGGGGGGTAGGCATCATTTCATGCCGAAATAGGGCAATTACCCACCACAGAGCGATTATGCCAGCAAACCCAGCTAAGGGCAGCAGAAATTTGGCTTGAACAATACTGCTCAAACGCTTGATTTGAGAAGGATTGGCCTTTGCAGCCAAAGTCATTAAAATCATGACTTTCAGTACCTGGTTTTAGTGGGAACTAAGACAACTGAGAGTCTAATCAAGAATTCTGTTCAAACCGATACTACTGAATCAAAAACGTGGAAAACGCTTGAAATTGTAGCGATCGCGTTATCTACAGTCTTCTCTCAATGCCGACGAGGTTAGCTGACGGGCTAGGGCTGAGAGATGCCCTTTTTCAGAACTTCGGGCTGAAAATACGCCCCGATACTCCAGAAGAGTTTGGGTTCCCCGTTTTTGGCTCTGTTCTATGCTTCAAACCAGCACATAACAAGCCGAAATTAGGCTGACTTATTCAGTTATTGAGAAATATAACATTATCGGCTTAATTTTGTAAATAAGCATATCAACGAAATTAATTCTGCCCTGGCGATCGCCCTATTTTCCAAACCAAAGAGCTAAAATACAAAGATTCACTAATTATGCTCACCCCTAGGATGCTATTTTGCCGAAGTTGACAGTAGACCGATCGCATTACCTCGCTTATGTTTAATGGCAAAACTTCCACCAATTCCATTGCTGAGGGCAATTGCCCTTGCCCCGCTTGTCGTCATGGCGAACTTTATGTGATGCCGTTGATGGATGCCTTGGCTTGTACCTTTTGTCGTCATATTTTCGTTTCCGACGCGCAACGCCAGTTATTGACGATGGTAGATAGTTCCTCGCCGATGACTTGGCGCTGGAATGGGCGGGTTTGGCAAGATGCCAATCGGAATGGGATGCAGTTGGGTTGGGGTTTTGGCCTATTTGCTTTGATTTTAGTATTATTGCCGACGGGGTTGGTAAGTTTAGCTACCTACATTTTTCCACCTTTGCCGGGAAGTCGTCTGGCTTGGGTTCCGGTATTCTGGATTGGATTAACCTTTTTTTCCCATTTCGCCTTTGCCCTCAGTTTATTAATTGAGTATTATCAATTTCCCGTTTTGGCGTATTTGCAAGCAGTGGGGCGGAATTTAACCAGTCGAATTTTCTCTTAACCTACCAAATCCGGAACTATAGCGCGTCTCAATGAATCGATGCACTCCCGTAGGGGCAATCCCCCCGTGGTTGCCCCGATTTAAAAATCCCCCCGTGGTTGCCCCGATTTAAAAATCCCCCCGTGGTTGCCCCGATTTAAAGGGGTAGGCACGGGGGCGCTACCTAGGCTGTTGACTCTGTGCCTTTTTAGGAGTTTTTTGCTCATGCAGTTTCTGATCTGTTTACTCGTTTTTACTCGTTCCCAGGCTCTGCCTGGGAATGCCTATTGAGAGGCTCTGCCTCGGATGACAAAGCGAGGCAGAGCC